>CADBKG010000001.1 GCA_902795215.1 uncultured Erysipelotrichaceae bacterium
GACTTGAATTGAATATGTTATAAAATTACAAACAAAAACGAGAATATTTTTCCCGTTAATGTTTAAAAAATTTTGAGACATTTTCCTAAATTATTGACACCTATTAGGTGGAAGAACATTATCCCCCTCTTTTTCTAGTTCCTTAAGACTTTTCTTTGGTGTGGGTAAATCCTCAGGCATAGTTCCTCCTTGTTTTTTGATAAACTTCCTTATATCTTTTCCCATATTATAATGAGTATTATTTGCTTTCTTTTCTCCCTTAACATTATCGTTTTTTAATTTTTCATCAGTTTGAGTAATTCTAAACAGATTAGCAGCTAATTCAGTACTACCCATATTATCTAAGATATCTTCTCTATATCTAAGCCCTTTTCTTTTAGCGCGTGTCTAGGCAGTTTCTCCATTATATAATCCCCTATATCCAGCATTATGAAATTTATCAAAGTTCTTAACTCCCGTTTTCTTGGCAGTTTGATTAAGTGAGTAATTACCTTTCCTAGTTAAGTTTCTTTGATATAATCTCTTTTCATCTTCAGATAATAAACTATATTCTTTTTCAGTTAATTCCATTTTTCTTGTTTGTACTGCAAAATAAGTTTGAGCTTCTGCAACTACCTTTTTTCTAGAATCAGCGTTTTGTGCAATTAAATAACAAGCATAACGAGATAATTTATAATCTTCCACTTTTCTTTTTGATTTCGAACCAATTTCTACCATATCGCTCGCTTGGGCGAAATGGTCCAAAACTTTATAATTACTTCCTTCACATGAAAGTATTGCTTTTTTAATTACAGGTTTAAATTTACCATATTCTGTATATTCTAAAACTTTTTGTAGCTCTCTAGCTAGCCAGTACTCCTTTCCATTTTCATCAATATGTTTTATATTTTCAAATAAATCATATGTTTTTTCTATTTCATTCATTTTTTCCTTCCTTTCTAATGTAGTAACATACCCTTTTAAAAACACCCTCTATTATTTATTATACAAGATAGATTTTATTTTTCTTAAAAAAGCAATTAGTTTATCAAAATTTTAGTAATATTTTATTTATTTTTTGCAAAACAGTTTTTGTTGTATAAAAAAACGCAGCTTTTTATGCTACGCTATCTAAATATGCAATCATTACAACTTGATTATTTGTACCCTGTCTACATGTAATGAGAGTTAATGTTGTTTTATTAGAATCTCTGACTATCTCTGCTTGTCCTGTTTTAGGTATATCATATGTATTATTGATTATGTATTTATAAGTTTTACCATTATAATCAACTATTACTTCATCCCCTACGCCTACTTCAACAAGTCTTCTAAAGAATGATATCCTTGAATTTCCACTATGTCCTGCAAGGATTAAATTACCATTTTCTTTATCAGGCATATCAGATTCTGCAATTATTTGAATGTTTTTTGCAACTGTATTATATTTGCTATCTTTTGAAACAAGACCTCTTTCAAATCCTATTTTAGGTATTTTTAAAACCATAACATAATCGTATTTAGTATTATTTATAACATTCCCATTATCATCAAGCTCTGCAACATCGGTTTCTGGATCAATTGATTCTTCAGATTCTTTTTCATAAAATTCAGATATAGAATTCTTATCTCTTTGATTATCATAAAAAACATAACCTACTTTTCCTATAAGGATTAGTATACCTGCAAGTATCATTAATATACTAGATACATATGCTCTTTTATATTTTAAATCATTTTTATGTTCTTCTCTTAAGCTTAGTTTTTTTCTACCTGATTTTTTGATTTTATGTTGTTTATTAATAAAACGAACTAAAAACAACCCTATAATCAGTACTAAAGCACCTAATATATAAACAAAATAACTTTCATTTACTACATCAATATTAGGAGTACTTATAGTTTTAGCATTTACTCCTATGGGTACTAATCCAAGTAATAAATAACCATATTTTTTCATCTTATCACCTATTCTTAATTTATCATATCACATAAATCTTATACTTTCAATTATGCATTTACTGCATATGTAAAGCAATAAAAAATTCAAGGAAAACCTTGAATTAACTTTTTCTAAATATATTAAATATTCCACCAGGAGAACTAGCTGTATTTTGTGGTTCACTTGATCTAAACACTCCTAGTTTATCTAAAAATGCGTTTAAAATCATTTGACTAGGTTGTCTTTCATCCATAGGAGGAAGATTAAAGAATATTGGAACTCCTGCCTCCCTTGAAAATTCCCCTACATCCTGATCGCTAAGCATACTCTTATTTAATACTATCTTATTATTTTTTAACCTAGATAATATTCTTCTATCTCTACGCATTAAAGCATTTAACTTAATTGTAGAAGGTTCTAATAAGTATATTACTTCGTTGCATGTTCCATCTGTTGCAAGTGAACTATTGTTTATATCAACAAGTACAATTTCATATTGAGAAAATTTATTTTTAACATTATTAATTTGTTGATTAGTAGCACTAACAAGCTCAGGATCATTAAAGTAAGTAAAATCCGTACCATTAACTTCTACTGCAAGAACTTTATAATCTTTTAGTTGTTTTTTTAGCATATATATAAGTGAAGTACTTCCTGCCCCATTAGTTAAATTCTTAAATCCAATTACTAGGGTATTATTTGAAGTAACATTAAATCCTTGATTATAATCCTGCGCTGGTTGATTACCATAAGCCATTTGTCCGTTATTTGGAACTTCAGGACTAAAATTTTGAAATCCGTTATTTGCAGGTGGTGGTGGCGGTGGTGTATAATTATTTGAATTATTATTGTTATTATTAAACATGCCAGGACTATTATTGTTTCCTCCAGCAAAACCTCCACTATTTCCAGCTGCTAACTCATGATACTGAGCAACATCTTTATAACTATTAGGATTATCCATTAAATATGTTACACCAGATAATTCTCTAGTAAAATTATATATTCCAAGACTTATTATTTGAGATAAATAAGCATTATTAATTCTTGGATCATTGTCTAAAAAAAGGATAATTTTAGTCGCGTCAATACCAGCAATAAGTTTTTGCATTACATTAACATTAAAATGATCTTTTAAAGCTGTTATATCTAATATCATTCTATTAAAGTAAAAATTAGTGAATGTTTCAGTTATTGTTTCAACTTCAAATTCACCATCCATACGTTTAATAACGTCGATATTTAAATTAGATAATGAGTCTTTAAACTTATTTGCTATTATGACGTTCATATGTATCCCTTCTTTTTATTCTTTTTCCCCTACTAACATCCACTTACATGTGAATAATCATATATTGTTTTTGTATCTCCCCTTACTGGGAAAGTTGTAATATTTCTAATTATAGGCAAATTAAACTCAAAAAATGTTATCACTCTATAATATGATCTATGCGCACAACAACTACTATTATTAACATCTACACATGTTGGATTGTTTATATCGATATTTGTACCCGAATAACTTGTTGTACTAGTATACCTTACTCTAAATATTGCGACTGCACAATCAGCACTTGCATTTGAATTGGAACAAACCGAAGCAGGTCCAAAGTTGCTTCCACCATTATTTCCTCCGATACATGCAACCATTTCGAATTGATCATCGCCAGAACCATTGTAATTTCCGTCACAAGGAACTCTTCCATGTGATGTATAGCCTTCAGCAGTTAGATACCTTTCTATATTTTGACCAGAAGTTCTAGTCGATATATTTTGGCCATACCCTTCTGAGTTTTCTATCATAGTTACTATATGATTCTTAATCTTAAATGTTTTGGCGTAATTAACGGAGATAGCCAAATAAGAAGTAAATAACACAATAAATACAACAACTATTGAAAAAATTGATCCTGCTCCTATTGACTCTCTCACGTTTAATCACTCCTTTTTTATATTCTATTGTTCAGCATTAGTACATGTTTTAGTACCATTACGGCTCGCACTACCATTCGCTGGTGTATAGGTACAAGTCCATGTTCTATTAACACCAGTACCAGTAGCATTTCCACAAGTAACACTAGATCCATCACGATTTGTAACTGTGTAACCAGGTCCATTAGAACAAGCCTGAGATAATGCAATTTGAGATCTTAAAGTTGGTAATAGGAATGCTGTAAAAATTGCAAGTATTGCTGCAATGGCAACGATTGCAATAACTGTTGTACTTAATTCACCTGTCGCTTCCTTCATATAATATTTCCTCCTATCTATTATTATTTACTATTTAATTATACATTATTTTATTTTTATTTACAATACTAAAATGAGTTCATTGTCATAAATATTGAGATGATAAGAAGTATCATTACTCCAATTCCTGTAGACACTAACATCATCATAGTTTTGCTCTCCATCTTTTCAAGACGTTCTTTATATTTTGTCTCTCTAGCTTTTTGTTGTAAGTTAGAAATTGTTTTTGAAAATGTCATAAGCTGTTCATGTTTTCTTTCCTGTCTACCAAGTCCCAGTCTATATAATAATCTCATCATACGCATAGAATCTCTAACAGGATAATCCCTAGCAAATTGCATATATGGTTCAATGGATGAATCACCAGCATTGATAGAATCGATTAACTTTTGTAATCCTTCTTTAAATATTGGAGGAGCTGTTTCAATTGATTTACCAATTGCAACTGGTACTGTATAATGTTGAATTAATATTTCCAAATTTTTAAGATAATATGGTAATTGAACATCAATTTCATGCATATGTTTTTGTCTATATGATTTTAGATCTAAATATTGGAATTTAAAAACCACTCCTGATGCAATTAATACAACTATTAGTGTTATATAACTAAAATTTGCTATAACAACAACTAACCCAATTCCAAGTGCTATCATTGCATTTCTTATTCTTTTTTCAAACATATCATTAATGTTTACTTCTTCACCATATCTAGCTTTTAAAAGGAAATCATAGTCAGCCTCTTTTAGTTTTAACAAAACATCTTTATTATCATTTATAAATCTTTTCGTGCTTACTAAATTTGTATATTCACATAAGAAGAATATAATTACCGCACATATTAATATCTCTATATACATATTACTCAGCTCCTATATCTTCATTGTAAAATTTAGTACCATTTAATAAGAAGTAAGCGTTTATTAGAATAACCGCATGCAACAATATTTGTATGTACCATTCTTTTATCATTTTTAAATATGATGCCCTACCCAATAATAATTGCATAAGCATTATAAGCAAGAATAGTGCTAAACCATAAGTTATAAACTTCTTATAAAATGCCGCTCTATCAATCTTATCTCTATATACACCTTCTACAAGCATATCGATATCGCTCATCATATTTTCAAGGGATTCGCCAGAATCCTTAGCGCCCTCATTAGTAATCTGCAAAAACAATTGATGCATATTTTTAACCATATAGAATGGATATTTTTCACTCATAAATTTAAGTGACTCATCAATAGTACCATTTGAATATGCCATATCTATCATTGTTTTTACATCACTTAATATTGGTTCTTCTAAGATTCCAGAATCTCTAACACCTTCTAGTGATTTAACAAAACTTTGAGTTAAATTAAATTCCATTATTACATTTGTACAATAAATCTGAATTTCTTCAAAAATATATTCATTGTATATTCTTTTTAATCTAAGATAATTAACATATGGTACAAATGCAATAGCAACTACTGCATAGGCAATCGCGTAAAGCAATGAATAAAAGTATAGATAAGCAATCGCAGCAGCAACACCGGCAAATATAATGACTTGTGCAGTATACTGCTTTACAGTATATTCTTGGCCAAGTTCTTTTGCTTTTTGTTGAACTACTCTAAAACTATATGGTGCATATTTATCATATACACTACTTACTGTATCTGTAAAGTATTTATAAGGTGCATTACCCGGACTTTTTCTATATACATAGATAAATATCACAAACACCAACATTATAATCAATTCCATATTATGCACCTGCCTTTTCTATATTTCCAATATTAAATTGCACATTTCCCTGATTAGGCACTGGTGTGCTTACAGTAGGATTATTAACAGTCACTTTAGCATTGTTTTGAGCAGGCAATTCTGCTCTTTGAGGCAACTCCATCTTTTCTTTTACTGGAGGAGTTGGTGCACTTGGCACATTTTCAACAACTTTTACTGCAGGACTATTCGCATTATTTAATTGGAATGTATCTTCTGGTAATATTACTCCTTGTATTGATATATAATCTAACAAGTGTTTTGTTGGATTATTCATTGTAATCTTACCATCCAAACTTTTTTTATAAATTAGATTTGTACATGCTTCATTAGTTTCATCGTCTACATAAAACTCACATACTTCAAGTATCTCACGTTGGAATCTTCCAAGTTCTGCACTAAAGAAACCTTTAACGTATACACCAAGTTGAACATATCTACATATAGTTTTTTCAAATTGGGCAACATCTTGGTTACTTTCAAGAAGCGCATACATACGCATTGGAATACTTGATGCTTTATCAGAGTGGATAGTTGTTATAATGTTATGTCCAGAAGAAATTGAGTTTCTAACAGCCATAACCGCTTCTGCTGAACGAACCTCGGAAATAAGTATCCATTGTGGGTTCTGTCTCATACAACCCTCTAGAAGTTCAGTATAAGAAGCTATGTTGTTGGTTTTCATAGCAACTATATCTCTATGAGGATAAATTCTATCAAGGTGAAGTTCCAATGTATCTTCTATTGATATTATCTTCTCATTATCTTTTATATGACTTGCAAGATATTTTACAAGCTCTGTTTTACCAGAACCGGTTTCACCACTTACTACTATATTGCAGTGTCCCTCAACACATTTCATTAAGAAATCATGAACTTGCAAATTGACATATCCTTCATCTAACAATTTCTTTTTATTAAGTCTTATTTTTGCTGGAGTTTTACGAATAACACATGCTACTCCATTAGTTGCAATTGAATCATGTATAAAATTAAGACGAAGTTCTGCACTTTCAGCGTCCAAAAGAGGATGAGCCATATTAAATGTTGTACCCATAACATTTGAACACTGAAAGGCAAGTTTTTCCATAAAAGTATTATTTATTTCAGGATCATCAACGGGATAAATACCTTTACTTAGAGTCTTTAAATGTATTTGACCACCATTACTGTATGAAACGTCAGTAATATCATCGTCATCTAGAAACTTTTGAAGAGGACCAAAATCTATTTGCGAGAAAATTGCCTCATTCATTTAGTCTATTCCCCGCTTTCAGTCTTTGATTCAGTTTGTTTGCTTTCAGTATTACCTGTATCAGCAGAATTGTCATCAAGCTTACATTCAGCGATACCTGTTTCCGTTTTAACACATTCGTCTGGGATTTCTGCAGTTTGTTCAATAACCATTTGCTTTAAGAAATCGCTACTAACAAGTGTTTCACCAGCTTTTTCTGTATAATTATTGTTTCTTGGAACAACAACCATTTCCAATCCTAAATAACTTGCTTTCATTAAAAGTAAATACAAATCATCAGGAACAGCAAATAGCAAATATGCTGGTTCCCTATCTTCTACTGTTGTTTCAAAAACATTTTTTCCGTCTCCATCTTTAACAGCAAGAACTTTAATACTTTGTATAAACTTACCATAAATAAGCTTTTCGTTTGCGTCTGCTGTTTTAAGATAAATATCTATGTAATCATCTGGGAAAATAGAATTTCCATATGTCGAATTGTTGTCAACATTATAACTGATTACTGTATAGCCATCTGGTATATCATTAAATGCTGCATCTGGCATTTCTTCTTCTGTCATTACAGTTTCGTTAAAAAATAATGAATTTGCTGGAATTTCAGCTGCATAACTTGCATATTTACCAACCACATCTGAACAATTTCTTATTACATTTGGTGCATTAGCCTCATCAGCTAAAACATTTTTTGTTGATACCATTTCCTCAGTAATCAATGTTCTGGCTGGTATTGTTTGAGTAGCATAACAAACATTTGCTGTTGAAACTGCTTGTTTTACTCTCCAATTGTAAAATAAATAAAGTACTACTACCATAACAATAATTGCTATTAAAGTTACAGTGTTTTTATTTGCTAAAAATCTTTTTATAGTATCTCCCATTTTTATTCCTCCTTACTTTCTTTTCATGGGTTAATTTTTTGGTACTAATTCTAAAATACCGTTTAATCTATTTTTTATACTTACATAATTACTATCAGCTTCCATCGTTATTTTTTGAGATGAATAAGTTGATATTTCAACTGTCACTTTTGGTGGCATCTCATATATATCATAAAAGCTAATAGTTGTTGCCTTGTTTATTGTTATTACCTCAGCATAACGTCTTATAAAATTTTCCATATATTTTTCACTGCTTATTCTAAATTCACCATACTTTTTTAAATAAGCATAATCAACCGCTTCTATCATAGAAGCTTCCGAAATTTGTTTTACCATGTAATAGTTCTCTTCACTTGTAACTGTCATATCAGTAATAAGCATAATAGCTGTCATAACTATTAATCCGAGCACTATTACCCAATACCCCCACATGCTTTCTTTCATGAGATAATCACCTCACTAACATGAAGGCTACCATTAACAATCATAATCATAGCTTATCACCTCTTGACCTAAACTTTATTATTACAATTATCACCACTGCTAATACAGCAGAGCCAGCAATTGATATTAATAAAATATTCCTATTTTGTTTTAAACTTTCAATAAAGGACTTATCATTTTTTTCGCTTTTTACTTGATTAACATTTATTTGTTTAAAGAAACCTTGTTCATCAGAAAAAGAAAGATTACTAGTAATGAATTTTTTGCAAAAATAACTCTTATTTTCTTTACAATAATCATATTCACTAAAAACATTATATTTTGGTTTTTTTAATGTTAAAGTTTTAACTTTTTCACCTGTGCATGGCTTTATAGCAGAATTGATTTCAAATTTGTAATCGTAAAAATCACTAAAATCATAGTCTTTAAAGGTATATACACCATCGTTCGTAATATCACTTGATACATCGAAAATTTTGTTTGTTTTTTCATTAGTTACTCTTATATATACATCTTCCGAAACAAGATTATATATAGATATTTCAAAAACAAAATCCGGAACAACATAATTTGTTGTTTTATTATTTACCTTGAGATTTTCTAATCTTGAGTTATCCTTCACTTCATAATTTACTCTTATATTATTAGAGGCCTTTATAATTTTTGCGTTTTTAGTAGAATTACAACTTAATGCCCCTACTTCTGTGAAACGAAACAGCCAAAATAATACTAGTATAAAGAAAAATTTAAACAAATTAATCCTTTTCATATAATCCCTACTTTTTCTATATTAATAATTATATCATACAAACTAACTTTTTTAAAGAATAAAATTAACTTCCCCCAGCATTTCTAAACGCTTGGTTATCTAGTGCATTTTGTTTTCTTATTAAAGCTCTTCTATTAGCATTAAGTTCCGCGTTTGTCATTGTTCCTTCTTCTTTTTGAAAACTGCTTCCAAGCGCCGAATTCAATTCTCTCCAACTCGGAGCAGAAACTGATTTACCACAATTAGAAACATTTTCTGTATATGGCCCAAAGCCAGTTAAGCGACTCAAGAATGGACTATACCAATGCCATCCACAGTAATAACTAGTTTGTTTAACATATCTATTTCTAAATAGGGTATCAGCATTATTTGTATCATCATAATCAAGTATCGATAAATCCCAATCATTGTAGCCGCCAACAGTAACTCTTGATTTATTATAATTTCTTATCATACGCATTGTATCAGGTGTTATTTCAAACGTAAAATGATCATGCCCTTCTGATAGTCTTTCATAGTTATCGTCTGTTCTTTTAAGACTATAATCATTAGAAGCAGCATCATTTAATAGTATGCTGGCTCTATAAGAATCGATTTTTGTTTTTTTCTCAGTTACAGAAAGCGAACTATAAGTACCAATATTTCTATTATTGGGATTCCAATTTTCACCGAGAGTTCTATTAGTAGGATTTATATTTGATAAAGAAACCGTTCTATATATAAATTTATCCGCCTTGCCACCGACTCTTGTCTTAGATACAGTTGTATAATGGCATATTTTTGATAAATCCGAATTGATTGGAGGATCCTTTACCAAGTTCCCCCTTCTTTTAGAGGTGTATGAAGTTGGTCTTGATAACATATTCCTTAGAGAAAGAGTAATTGTATAATTTCTTCGCAAATTCCCTTTAGTTGTTAGTATAATTGGTAAACTATTGCCAGGCAATTGTGCTTGATTTGGATAACAAAATTGTGGATAAACATTAGGGTTTTCACATAAAATAGTATCTCCTTGCGATCCTCTTAAGTATATTGTTGGCAAAACCGCATTATATGAAACCGTAGAAACACTACTTACGTAATATGTATTATATGATTTTATACTATTTTTTGTGGAATTAGTGAATGAATTAGATAAAGTGAAATTACTTGGAATAGAGTCGGAAGTAGTATAATAATAATTCGTTGTAACACTAGAACCATCAGTTTTTAAAGTGATTGATGGTCTTGTTTTACTTCTTTGTTCATATATATCTCTAATATCATCATAGGTTAATGACGCACTCATATTAGAGGATTCTAATTTTGATGAAGAACTAGTTATAGAATTAATTGCCCCATTTCTCATAGTATAGTTTGTTAACCTAGAAGACACACATTTTCTAGATACAGTAACTTTTGCAATATTTATTCCAATATTTCTGCTATTAAAAGTAAAGTATCTTCCTAAATTGTTTGCTGATTCATATTGATCATCTGGATATTGTACTTCATAACTATCTTTACATACCACATCGTATCCCGGTGCTATGGCAGTCCATTCCGTATTATAATTACCAGTTAAAATGCTAAAACCAGAATTTGTGTACTGTCCTTTCATCGTACACGTGAAATCATTTGTCACATTGTTGCCACTTCCAGAATTGCCTTTTACTTCATCATATGTTTCTGTTTCTCCACATTCAGCGTCATTTTTTTGACCGTTACATGAACAACTTACAACCTGTCTACTATTTTCATCGTTTTGATTAACTTGGACAAAAGATCCTGAATTATACTGATAATTTCCTGAAGAATCAAAACAGCATTTTTTCATAGGTTCACATCCACAAGAAACCTTTTTGTATGCTGAACCATAACTAGCACCATTTGAGTAATTATAATCAATTTCTGGATAATCCTCATCATCTGTGCCATAATCTCGTACAAATCTATAGCTTTGTTGATAAGTCCTTCCAGGTTTATTATTTGGATTATATTCTCTATGCAAATTTCCTGAACTATCATAGCAACATGCCCCAGTAGGATCACATCCGCATGTTTTTAACTGACTATATGTAGATCCTTTTTTTCCTTTAGCTTCTGTTCGCGGATCAATATATTTAAAATGATACGCAGACTCTCCTTCGTAATCGTCATGATAATTTCCATTAGAATCATAGCAGCATTCGTTAGCAGGATCACAAGGTCTTCTACAAGTATATTTAACATAAAAAATTGCCGGAACAATCATTGCTTTAGAATAACTTCCAATTGCTATTTTTTCTAAATTGTCGTAATCACTATAACCACTATACCCTCTATAAATTTTAAATTTTAAGTTATTATTTGTTTTTCCCTTAAATTCATAACCTCTTTGATAGTATCCTGATTTAAATATATCTGCAGATCCTGCATCAACAGCTGGTCCAGCAAGCATTACAATGGCTGTTGTAGGAGCTGAGCTCCCTATGAATTTTGATGGGTCTTTATTTTTCCACTCTAGGCTAGAAAGTGGTGAAGGAACATAGGTTGCACAATTATATGCAGTTCGATTAGTTGATTCATAATTTTGATATTGACATCCAGCTGTACACTTACAACTATTTTGCCATGATGTACCAGTTTGTGCCTTTGCACTATTCCCTGGAGTTATAAATCTTATAATTGTACCACTACTCCCGAATTGTGCCGCGTGCTCACTACCTCCATTACTTGCAGTATTATAAATATCTTTAATTGCACTATGCCAATCAGTAGTAGACCAACTATTTAAACTAACCGTCCTTCCGCCAGCAGATACTGTATTACTCCCTCTTGATGAGCTGACTGATATAGCGCCATAATCTTGAATTGTATATAAAACATCTGATTTTTGAAAATAATTATATGGATGAGCATAGTTTATAGTAAAACCAGATGACTTGGAAGTATCCAATAATTCGTTAAATAAATAAAAATTATAATATGTAGCATTCGGATTACAGGTTTCATTTGATGTGGCAGCATATATATTTTTTGTAAGCAATAATAAACAAATTGAAAAGATCCAAAAAGCAAAATTTTTATTTTTCATGTTTTAACCTCCCTTTAATCATTACGTACCCTACTATGCCAAGCCCTATAATCACAATTACTAAACCTACAATAAGTAGAATTCTTTTTATATTTATTTTGCTTGTGACATCTTCAACAAGCGATCCGTCAGCAAAAACATCCTTTTTGGTAGCATCATAATAGGGAACTTTGATTGTTGAATAAAAAACTGCTGAAGGACATACTTTACTTCTGAACAATATATTGTTGATTCCACTTTGTATTTGAATTGAGTCTGCAACATTTAAAGGTTCTGTTTCCTCTTCCAAAACCAGAAAAGCTTCATACCCCTCAGGCAAGCCTACTATTTTTGCATACATGCTTTTTTCTTTTTCGTTATATTCAAGTTTAAGTGAATAATCACTTTTAGCTAGTTCTTCTCTCATTTGATTTATTGCTTCTTCATCACATTCCTCTGCATGTGCTACAGGGACTAAAATGAAAGCAAAAAGTATTAAAAGTATAAGTTTTATATTCTTCATGAGCTTTACCTACCTTATAAAAAATTATAACATAATTAAAGCCCTTTTTAAAGTGAAATTTAATAAATAAAATAAAAAAGTTGTAGAGTTACAATAGATGTGAGACCACATATATACAAAAAAGTGATTTAAGTCTATAATATCGTTTGAAAACAAAAACACGAAAGGACTTAAATCACATGAATAGTATATCACAAGACACTAGGTATTTACCACATGAAATTAAAACTCGTATATATGCAGTCGAAACATATAGGAAAGGACATTCCGTAAAATATGTATGTAGAAAGTATCATGTTTCAAAAGCTTCCCTTATGAGATGGAACAAAAAATATGATGGTACAAAGGAATCATTAATGGATAAATCTCATAGACCAATTACTCCTCATCCCAATTCTCATACTGAAGAAGAATTAAAATGGATTTGGAATTATATTAGAAGAAATCCTAATATAACAATTGGTGAATTATGGGTAAAACTTAAAAGAACTAAAGGATATACAAGACATCCTGGCTCTCTTTATAGAGTTCTTAGAAGAAATGGTTTTAAATATACCATAACTATTAATCATACTTCTAAATATATCCCTAAACATTATGATACACCAAAATACTTAGGAGAAAAATGGCAGATTGATGTCAAATATGTTCCTACAAAATGTTTGACTTCTACAGTTCCAAATGATACTAAATTTTATCAATACACTTGTATTGATGAGGCTTCTAGAGAAAGATTCCTGTTTTGGTATGATGAACAATCTCCTTATGCAACTTGTGACTTCATTGAAAAGTGTATTAAATATTATGGTTACAAACCTAAAGAGATTCAAACTGATAATGGTCAAGAATTTACTTGGAATCAAGAGAAAATCAAAGTCATTCACCCAATGGATAAACTTTGTAAATTTTTAGATATTAAACATCATAAAATTCGCCCCAGAACTCCAAGACATAACGGTAAAGTTGAACGTTCTCATAGAAGTGACAATGAAAGGTTTTATTCTCATCATTCTTTCTTTTCTCTCGAAGATTTAAGAAAACAGGGCTCTGTTTATCTTAAAAGATCTAATAACATTCCTATGCAAACCCTTGGTTATCTCTCTCCAATTGAAAAAAGAGAATCTTTATCTTTTTGTTAGCTTTATATTTTAATACAAAATATAAAATTAACTCAAGGTATCACTTCATTTGGCTTTGCCAACCTTGATTTAATTTTATTTTTGTATTTATTCTTTTATAACATCAAAAAGAAAAAAATGATATTTTGACCTTTTTTACTTTTTTTCATAAAATTGGTCTCACATCATTTACATTTCTACAAATTTAATAAATAAAATAAAAAAGTTGCAATATGCAACTTAGTTTTCAAATAATTCTTTTTTAATGCTATCTATATTTTCTCTCATTATAGTTTCATATGTTGAATTGTCTTCTCTTTCTTCTTCTGTAAGTAATGTCATAGAACTTAGTCTAATCACTTTAGCGCCATCTGAAACTAATTCTTTAACCAAATCAGATTCTTTTTCATTATCTAATAAATAAATATATTTCACTGTGCCACTTGATACAAGTTTTTTTGCTTTTGACTCAGTAGTACTTTGTACTTCATAACTAGAACTATCAATATTAGTAACTTCAAATCCATACTTGTTTAAAAATGATAATTCATCACTCGCTACTAGGATATTTATATCTTCTGCAGTTGTTTTAGACATTTCAAGTTCTGCATCAAAACTACTAATTAATACTTTTAATTTATTATAATTTTCTTCTATTTCTGTAATAATTACTTTATTTTGAATATATTCTTCAAGTCCCGTTTTTAAATTATTCGCAAGCATTAAGAAATCACTTGGGTTAAGCCATAATTCACTCATACCCTTTTCATATTCCATACCTTGACTTACATCTATTATTTTTAAATTTTTATTTTTATTAAGCAAATCTCTTGCTATTTCTTTTTCGTCGCCTAAACCATTATATACAAACAATGCACCTTCTGCATATTCTTCTTTTTGTTTATTAGTAACCTTATATTTATTTAAATTGGCATCCGCAGGATATATGCTTTTTACATCAGAATTATAACCATATAATTGTTTAGTTAAATATTCTATTGGATATACTGTAGTATATATTTCAACATCTTCTAAGTCATCTCTTTTAAAACAACCACATACCATAGATGTAATAATTATAAGTATTAATAGTATTTTTGCTTTTTTCATTTAATCACCCTTTTATTTTTTGATATATTTATTTTACTATAAAAATAAATCTTTGTAAAGAAAATGGAAGTAGAAATCATTATAAAAAAAATGCCTGAGGGGCAGCGTACTTAACATACGCTTAGCATTTAGCTACCTACCTCAGGTCTTGTAAGGATACATTAACACAAATAGCGTTAAAAGTCAATATCCTCATTAATATTATACTCGATTTTTTGCATTCTACCCATAATTTTATAACCAGGAAACAAACTAATTCTAAAATTTTTCTTTTTAAGAAAAGGAATCACATTTTTTATGATATTTTTATCTTTATATAAATTATAAAAAGTATTTACAATTAAATCTGCTAATTGAATACCAAAGTTTGTTGATGAATCATAATAAGTAATTTTAAAATCAAAATTTTGTAAGCAAAATTCAGTTTTTAAATATTCTTCCAAATTGTCCAAATCGCCTATCCGAATATTTCTGTTATCTACACTAACTATAAATTCAATAGTATCATCAATTTGTTTTATATTAAGAAGAGGAATAATACAGTCTTTAAATAGCACCTTAACTGCATAATTAAAAAATATATTTGATTCAATAATATCTTTTTTCATAGATCCTTTGTCAAATATTTTTGCACATCCATAAAAAGTGTTAATATCTTGAATACTAGTAAAAATACTAATTTTATTATCATCTGACATATCATATGATTTAATTTCTATATCAAGTGGAATATTATTATCTGTTTTAATTTTTTTGTTAATTTTTTTATAAGTAGATGTCACTTTGTTTTTATCTTTAGCATGTACAAAATATCCACCAATAGCAAAGTATTTAGTCTTACTATTCTTGTGAATAGAACCACTTTCATCTAAATAAACATATATCTTCATGTTACCATCCCTCCTGTGTATATTCATAATACTAAATAAATATAATAAAGTCTAGAAAATGTTTTAATGACTTTTTTTAAGAAGTTTGATACAATGTTTATGGTGATTAAAATGAATTTTTTAGAGAAGTATGGTATTTATCTAAAAGATAAAACAAATTTAGAAACTGCTCTTACCCATTCTTCATATTCTAATGAACATGGAACACCAAGTTATGAACGACTTGAATTTTTGGGAGATGCAGTACTAGAACTTATTACTAGTGAATATTTATATGATAACTTTGATTATCCAGAAGGAAAAATGAGCAAATTAAGAAGCGAATACGTATGTGAGCATGCCCTATATGAATATGCTAAAGAAATTGGATATATTGATTATATTCGTGTAGGAAATGGTCAGATACATAACGTAAATGAAACTATAATTGCAGATATTTTCGAAGCTATACTTGCATCTATATATTTAGAATGTGGTTTTGAGGTGGCTAAAAAATATGTTATTGATATTATAAAACCATATATAGATAACAAAATAGAACTATATAAAGATTATAAATCATTGCTTCAAGAAATGGTCCAAACTGATAAAAGATCTCTTGAATATAAACTTATTAGCGAAACTGGCCCTAGCCATGACAAAACATATGTGGTTGAAGTATTAATCGATAATATGGTTTATGGTAAAGGATCTGGTAAATCAAAAAAAGAAGCCGAAAAAAATGCAGCATATGATGCATATATGAAAAATGCAAATATCAAGGATGTGTAAAAATGAAATTAAAGAAAATTAAAGCGAATGGATTTAAATCATTCGCAGATAAAATAGAAATAGATATTAATGATGGAATCACTGGGATAGTTGGCCCTAATGGTTCCGGAAAATCAAATGTTGTTGATGCTGTTAAATGGGTTATGGGAGAACAATCTATTAAAGCACTACGTGGTTCAATGAATATGAGTGATGTAATATTCCAAGGAAGTAAATCCAGAAAAGGTCTAGCTCGTGCAAGTGTATCACTAGTTATCGACAATGAAGACCATTATTTAAATACAGATTTTAAAGAACTTGAAATAAAAAGAACTGTATATAATAGTGGTGAAAATGAATATTATATAAATGGATCTCATGTAAGATTAAAAGATATAACTGAATTATTTTTAGATTCTGGCGCTGGTAAAGAAACTTTCTCTATAATAAGCCAAGGTAAAACTCTTGAAATATTAAATAGCAAACCTGTTGATAGAAGATTAATAATTGAAGAAGCTGCAGGAATATTAAAATATAAGAAAAGAAAATATGAATCACTAAAAAAACTTGAAAAGTCTAATGATAATTTATCAAAGATTTCTCTTGTTATCGACGAGCTTTCTACTACTCTAGAACCTTTAAAAGATGAAGCGATTAAAGCAAAAAAAGTAAAAGAATTAAAAGAAGAACTTAGTATTAAAGAAGTGTCTATTCTAGTTAATGATATTACAAAATTAAATGAAGAATATGAGGATTTAACTAAACAAAATGAAGTATTACAATTTGAACTTAATAATTTAGAGGATAATAGTTCTAATTTTGATAGTAAATTAGAAAAACTAAAACTAGATGTTTTAAAACTAGAAACTAGTATTAATGAAAAAAATGACAAACTTCTTCAAGCTACGGAAGAGATATCTACTCTTCTTAGTTCAAGGCAAGTAATTGTTGAAAGAAAAAAATATGAGGTTGATGATGTTAAGTTAGAAGATAACATTATTGCTTTAAAAGAAAATATATTATCACTTAAAAATGATCTTGGTAAATTAGAATCTGATATTAATGATAATAAAAAAGAATTAATATCATCCTCTTCTTCTTTAGATAAAGCGAATAATGAGTATAAAAAGTATTTAGCGAATAAAAACACTTTAGAAGGAGAAAGACTACTTAAAAACAAGTTATTACTGGATATTAATAATAAAATTGATATATTAAAAAACAATATCGAATCTAGTATGCTTCTCCCCTCTTCTGTTAAATCGTGTTTAGATAATCCAAGACTTAAAGGATTACATGGAACTATTTCTAAGCTTATAGAAATAGATGAAGATAAAAAAGAAGCTATTGATATTGCTTTAGGTTCAAATCAAAATATAATAGTCGCAGATGATGAAAAGAATATTAAATCAGCAATTGAATTTTTAAAAGATAATAAACTTGGAAGAGCTACATTCTTTCCAATTAATGTTATTAAGCCTAGGTTTGTAAAAGATGATATTCTAGAAAAAATAGAAAATAATCCTGGATTCATTGATATAGCAGCAAATTGTGTTAAGTATGATGATAAATATGACAATATTATTAAAAATCTTCTTGGTAATATAATAATTGCTAAGGATATTGATTCAATGAATAAAATAGGAAAGCTTATTAATTACTCTTATAGAATTGTAACACTAGATGGCGAAATACTTCATACTGGTGGTGGTATAACTGGTGGTAAAACGGCAAAACAAAATAGTTTATTAAATGAAAAAACAAAATTGGAAACATTAAAAAACAATGCTACAACACTAGAAAAAGAAATTGCACTTCTTGAATCAAAACTAAAAAATATCGATGATAATATTAGTTCTTCTTTAGAAGAAAAACAATCTTTAGATATAAAAGTTAACATTTTGAGTGAAACTATTAAATCAAAAGAAGCCAGAAAAAATGTTTTAATTAACGATATTAAATTAAAAGAAGAAGAACTTCAAGGTACTACTAATATTAAAAATAGTTCACTTGATAAAGAACTTGATAATACACTTAAAAAATATTATGATGCCTTAAGTAAGAAAGATAAGTTAAATAATGAAATAGAAAGTTTAAAGACTAAAAAATCTAATCTTCAAGATGAAATAAATGATTTAGAGTTTAAATCCAAAAAGCAAAATAGTGAATTCAATAAAAAGAATAATGCTATTAATGAAAACAAAATTCATTTAGGAAAACTAGATATTAAATTAGATAACCTACTACTTCGTTTAAATGAAGAATATAATATTACATACGAAAAAGCTAGTAAAGAAATATTAATTGATGAAAGCGCTGTAAAGGAAAATAGAAACCGAGTTGAAGCATTGAAACGTGAAATAAAAGCTGTTGGCGAAGTTAATCTAGGCGCAATCGATGAATATAATAGAATCAATGAAAGATATACTTTCTTAACTTCTCAAAAAGAAGACTTAACTAATTCTATAGATGATCTTTTGGGCATAATTAATGAGATGGATGAAACCATGGAAAAAGAATTCAAAGATACTTTTGATGCAGTTAATAAAGAATTTAAAAAAGTCTTTTCTAAATTATTTAAAGGTGGAACTGGAGAAATGCTTTTAACTGACCCTGATAATCTTCTTGAAACAGGAGTTGATATTGTCGCAGAACCTCCAGGAAAGAAACTTAAAAATATTAGCCTTCTATCAGGTGGTGAAAAAACTTTAACAGCGATTGCAATCCTTTTTGCCGTATTAAATGTTAAACCTGTCCCATTCTGTATTCTTGATGAGGTTGAAGCTGCCCTTGATGATGCAAACGTTGAAAGTTTTGGTAATTACTTAAAAGATTATGAAGATAAAACTCAATTTATAGTAATAACTCATAAAAAGAAAACTATGGAATATGCCAACACTTTATATGGTATTACAATGCAAGAATCAGGTGTATCTAAGTTAGTTAGTGTTAAACTAGACAGTATTAAATAAAAAACATATATAGAAATGCACAAAAAAAGGCGATTAAAATCGTCTTTTTTTATCCCTTTCTTAAAAAATAATCAAGTAAAGCAATTACAGCACTAGATGTATCAATTGTACCATCTGCGATTAATTTAAGAACTTCTTCTTCTTTGTATTCTTTTACTTTAATATTAACTTCTGCATCGTCTAGATTTTGCTTAGTAATATATAACCCTTCTGCCATAAAGAAATATTGCCTTTCACTTGTATAACCACAACTTGTATATGTTTTACGAAGGAAAGTTAATTTTTTAGCTTTATACCCTGTTTCTTCTTCTAATTCTCTCATTGCTGCTTCAATAGGCTTTTCTCCATCTTCGATAAGACCTGCAGGGCATGCAATAGTCATTTTTTCAATAACGGGTCTTTCTTCTTCAATTAGTACTATATTTCCATTAAATTTTACAGGGACTATAACAACCGAATCTTTTACAACAACGTGTTCAATTGGTATTACTTTTTTTTCTTCTTCATAATTAGTTACTTTAAGAGTAACTCTTCTTCCTTTGTATACTGTTTTTTCGTCTAGTTTTCTCATACTATCCCCTTCTATTCTAAATATATTATAACAAATTAAAAAAGGATTTACCATCCTTTTTTATAATATTGCTTCTTCTAATTCTTCTTTTGTTATTGTTCCTTCACGAAGAACTTTAATTTTATCTTCTTCAACTCTTACTACAGTGGATGCAATACCTATTTGACTTTCACCACCATCAATATAACAATCAACTAAATTCCCAAAATCTTCTTTTATCATTTCTATATTAGTTCCACTTTCTTTACCAGATATATTGGCACTAGTTGCAGCGAGAGGAGTTTTAGTTCCTCTGATAAGTTTTAAGGATAATTCATTATCCGGCATTCTAATCCCAATTGTATCTTCCCCTGCAGTTAATACATCTGGAACAGTATCTTTTTTATCGAATACGATTGTAAGGGGGCCTGGGAAGAACTTTTCTATTAGTTTTTCTTCACTAGGAGATATATTTTTAACAAGTGATCGTATCATCGTCATATCACTAACTAAAACACTTATAGGATTAGATAATGGTCTATTTTTTATTTCAAACAATTTTTTTATTCCTTCTTCATTAAATGCACTAGTTCCAAGAGCATAAACAGTTTCTGTAGGAAAAACAAGTATCCCATTATTATCAATAGTTTCTTTTGACATTTCTAATTCACTTTTACTTATACCATCTTTAAAATCAATAAATAAACTCATAAATTCTCCTTATTTTTTTATAATACTATTTACATCTACTGTTCTAATATCAAATACACCCGTAACTGCTAATATAACAGTTAAAGCAATTATAATCAGTACTACACTTATTATACTAGTACCACCATATTTTGCACATTCTATCCCCAATTTGTCTTTATTGGTATCAGTATTTATTCTTTTAATACTCTGAACTTGTCCATATGCAAAATCAGTGTATATTTTATTTGTAAAGAATAATAAGAATATAGATAACAATAATCCCGCATACTTAAAAGGTAATAATGTTAATAAATAATTAATCACTATTATAATAATTCCATATATATACATTTTTCTATAAAAGAAGTATAAAGCTCCAAAGAAAAATGCACCTATATTTATAGAACTACCAAGTATTTTGTTGGCATTTTGTCCCATAAACTTTCTAATCAAATATTCATCAGTATTATTTTTTTGATCAAGTTTTTCTTTTATTTTAGGATCTAAATTATGACCATAGTTATTCTCTTTTTCATTAATATCAAAATTTTCTACATTATTATCATTCATACTTATCTCCCTATCCACTAAACGTTGCATCTAAATAATATATTTCTTTTTTATCTTGCAAACATTTCTTTTCCCAATCAGTCATTATTGATTCTATTTTTCTTTCATCATTATGTAAGTCTAAACTTACAACATTAAATACATACCAATATTCTGATAAGTATTCAAGTGAATGAGCAAATAAACCTTTATTATCTGTTTTCATAATGATGTGTTTTTGTTTTTTAAAAACTCTATCATACAGTTTTAAATATACTGGATGAGTAAATCTTTTCTTTTCATCAATTTTTTTTGGCCATGGTTCAGAGAATGTTAAATATATTGTATCTATTTCTTTTCCAAAAAATTCTGCAATATCCATAGCATCTGCATTAATTAATTTCAAATTTGGTAAATCAAGTGAGCTTAATTTATTAACAGCTGTTACCATTTGTGAATCATCTATTTCAAGGCCAATAAAGTTAATATTTGGAAACTTTTTAGCCATATTAATTATAAAATCTCCTCTTCCCATTCCAAGTTCTAAACAAATTTTGTTATTATTTTGAAAAAAACTATTCCATTTATTTTTATAATTTTTAGGATTTGTTACTAAATAAGGACTTTTTGATATTATTTTATTTGCATCTTTAATTTTAATATATTCCATTTTCCTTCACCTACATTATTGTACTATTTTTTTAATAAAAAGTCTATGTATTAAAAAAGTTATACACGAATTGCATGTACAACTAATCTTTTATTTTGTCCTGAGCAAGTTGATAAAGTTATCATTTTATCATTATCATTTACACTTGTTTTAAAATCATAATAACTTCTTTTTAATATTTTATTTATAAATTCTTTATACTCTTCATTCGTAAAATTTGTACGCAAATAATCATTCACTGCTTCAGTTTCATATATACTAATTATTTTATATGTAACAAAGCTATTATTTTCATAAATCTTAATTTCATGTTTATAATTATCAAGCCAAGAAGATTTAAACATATCTTTAATAGAACCAAACATTGTTTTATTTTTCATAGCATGACCATATATAATTGTATTTTGATTATTAAATAACTCATTTCTATAATCCATAAATATCCAACCATATTCACTATAACTTTTATCAAAAGTATGTTTTAAATAAAAGTCATTATCTTTAGTTTGTACTATTGGATAATCAACATTTGTTCCTTCTATTTTAATATAGCTTACTACATCGTTATTCATAGATTTTAGTGAATCCATAAAATTATCGCTTTTATTTATAATTGTATTTATATTATTTATTTCTTTTTTTACTTTTGTATATTCTTTAAAATACATAAATACTTTATATCCGGAGAATAAAAATAGTGCTATAAAAATTATTAAGAATACTTTTCTAATTTTCTTTTTCATGATTCCTCTTATAGAATATAGTATATATTATTCCCACCAAAGATATAACCATTATAATTAAATTAATTAAAAGCCTACTGCTATCACCTGTTTTTGGAGATATTACATCTCCATTAGGATTTTTAATTACAAAAGAAATATTTAATTTTTTTTCTAAATTTTCTATTTCATTGCCAACATTCTCATCTACTTTTAATTTTATTTTTATTTCAAATTCTTCATTTTTATTTAATGCTTTTAAAATTGTTTCATTTGTAGGATTTGATGTTACTAAATTTTCGTCTTCATATACCTCAACATTAACAAAATCTAATACTTCATCATCTTTTACCTCAATATATAAAGTGCTTCCTTCTTTTATATTAGTTCCTTTAAATAAAATACTTTCTTCTGCAGTATCTCCAGGCATTAACTCTTTAAAAGAATCAAATAATTCAGTGTTATTTGTATTGATGTATGAAAATTTGTTAGTATTACCATTATAATATAGTGTTTTACTATTCAAAAAAGCCAAAGTTTCCCAACTAAATGAGAATAAAACGATTAAAAGAATTAATAATATTAGTATTTTTGTCTTTCTCATATCATCCTAACTTTCTATTTGTATAGTATCATTTTGAGTTTCTTTATCCCAAAGTTCATTTATAGCTTTATTTGGCACTTTTTGAACAGCTTCTGCTAGAACAGTAACTACTACATATTTATCATTACCGTTATATAATATTTTTATTTCATCTATTAAATCTTCTGTTGTTTCATTTGGCATTATTGCTTCTTTATAATAGTAATAATCATCATATTCGTTATAAATCCAATTACTAGAAGATAAACTTATAGAATAATCAGTATTTAAAACAGGTATTCCTTCTATTATAGTATTATCATCATTTTCAAAATTATAAGTAATATATGCTCTAACATATATATCTACATTGCCATCATTTTTAATATTAATATTCTTTTTTGTCTTACTTGTTTTGTCAAAAGTTTCCTGAATTTTTGGTTTAACTATACCAACTTCGAATTCATTTTCTGATTCAGAAGTGGTCATAAGATAAGCAATGGTTACCTTACTAGAAATAAATATAAGCATGATAATAATTATTAAACCTATTTTTTTTACTTTTTCCATAAGTTATCCTCCTTTCTAATCGAATTTATTAATTTTGTAGTCTCCCCCATCAAACCATTTATTTTTAACTTTACTTGTTTCAAGTATTGCATCATTAGCAACTTGATTATTTATTTTAATATTTTCACTAAGTGAAGAATATCTATAAGACCATTTTTCATCCAGTTTTGCTTTATAGTTACCAAAAGATAATTTTATATTCTTTTCTTCTGATGCTTTCATTATTACTTTAGTAACAATTGTATCATTTTCATCTAATATATTTACTACAAAAGTTTCATCTTTATTTTCACTTTCTATAGATAATGTTATTGTGTCTTTTAAATATACAGTTGCGAGTCCACTTGCATTAGTCTTGTCATTACCTACAATTTTTTCACCAGTAATATCACTTTGTACTTTAATGTTTTGATTGTTTTTCTTAACAACATTATTTCCAAATGGATTAACCTTTGTTTCTGTTATATCAAATGTAATATATTTGTCTTCATATAATGATTTAAATGATGATATTATTTCATCGTTGGCTATTCCAATCACGGTATCAAGATTTTCACCATCTGCATCTTTTACTACAACGGTTTCTATTATTGGATAAAGATTCATAGATTGTGTTATAACTTCATTTTTGAATTCATCAAAGGCTATAACAGTTCCATCAGATTTTACCCATTGCCAATTAACAAATATTTCGTTTGTATCAAGAGTTTCATTTATCAATTGATATACTTCGTCGTCAATAGGAACAGTTAATTCTTCATCATCAAGATATTCGGTAGTCATAAATGTTCTAGACTCATCTTTTCCAACTTTAACTGTTTTAATTACATTTTTATCTTTATCATAATATTTTATTTCGTATATCTCTTTATAGACTGCAGTATAGGTTTCGTTAAATAAAGTACTAGAATATATTCTATAATTCTCATCTTCACTAACAAGTGTTCCAGGATGTTCATCATCTACATAATTTTTATACCAACCAACAAATCCATATTCATCAATTCTACTGTTGTTAATCGTTAAAATTAAATTACCTGATTGATTTTCCAAGACTCTATAGTCTTCTGGATTTTGATTTTTATTTAAAATATAATCATCTATATTAGAGTTAATAATTATATTACTCTTAATATATACTGGGAATAATTCCATTGAATCACTAACTAAAATGCTTTCTGAAGCAAGTGTAATATCTTCATCTTCAAAGTCATTAAGGGATGCAAAATAATGATATTCACCTTCTTCAGGTTTTGAGGTAGTCCAACCATAGAATATTACATCTTCACTATTTTGTAAAACATATTCTGGATTTGAATGCTTGCCTAACTCCTCTCCATCATCTTTGATTAATACATCCATTTCATTAGTGTTAGTATGGTATGTTACTAAATAAGGTTGATAATTTGCTTGGAAAACATATATATCTCCAGGAGTTATTGAGTAAGTAAATTGTCCATTATTGCTTGTAAGTGTATCTACAATTTTCCCATTTTTATATACTGTTAAATTTTTTAATTTAAACTTCTTATCTTGATTATTTTGAACATAAGTATTTGTATCTGCAGTTATGTATACTTCTCTTGTAATATCTTCTGTATTTTCTAGTGTATATGTTGGATTTGGTGGTGTGTTTATAGCAAAACTTTGATCTAATAAATGTACATTTGTTTTGGTATTAACATTATATTTTGCATATACCGGATATATATCAAGTGACTTTTTAACAGGATATTCCTTTGTTTCATCTAACAAGTATGGTGTTGCTTTTGCGACACTGGAAGTTGTATATTGATCATCTTCCACGTCATACATTTCATTCCATTCATCACCATAAAAACCAATATTTTCACTAGAAACAAATCCTAGAAAAGCATATCCACTTCGTTGCATACTAGTCCTTGTTGGTGATGCATCAAGTGTTACAGTTGTATCTATTGTCCCTGCATCGTAACTAGACGTAGTTACATTTGTATTTTTGTTTAATTTATAATATTTATATTGATGAACCACACTATTATTTAAGAATATATTGTCATCATATTTTCTATATACACTTGTGACATTATCTTCTTTGTCATGGAAGAATACATCTGCGACAACATAAGCAGTTGCATAGTAATCATGTGTAGAATTTAAAGACCCTGTTCCCATAGGGTTTTCTCCATATGACCATGTAGATGTTCCAAGCCCTCCATCTCTTTCAAGTGTCCAAAATAGTAAATGATATCTATCACTTGCAGGAGTAAATTGGAATTTAGCACCTGTATTTGCTTCCAAATCTATAATGCTACCAGATCCTTTAAAATCCATATCAACTGCGACTTGATATGCAGTACCGCTTCCTCTAGCAGTTGTATAGTTATGTGAATAAACTTTTAATGGTACAGTTATTTTTCCGGTATAAGCATCAATATCAGTATCCGTTTGTCCATGGCCGACATGAGATGTACCAAAATGTGTAATATTTTCCCTAATATAGCCAGGCGCTGCTATATCATGATAATCTTCATTATACTTATAATATACTGTTTCATACAATGTACTAGTGGCAAAACTTCTACCGTTATTTTGATAAAAAGCTTTTATATAATATTCAACCGCATATTCAAATCTTGCTGTAAATTCATGTTTTTTAGATAAATCAATATCTTCTTTTGAAATAATATATTTTTGATTACTTGATACTAACTTATCTCCTTCATACCAACCACTAAATTTATATCCAGAAGGAAAAGCATTGTCATTCCCTGTGCCTAAAACGTTTAAAATAATGTTTTCATCATTATCATCAAGAGAAATACTAGTTCTTCCAACTCCATCTCTTTGAGACACATCATCTAGTGAATCTTTTTCATTACCTTCAAAAATAGTAGTGATATTTGATAATAAATCTACATAAACTGGATATAGATGCAAAGCTGATTTTATTTCATCTCCAGTTTCATATAATTTACCAGAACTTTTTAAGTTAGCAAGTTTTGATGAAGATATATCACTATATCCACCACCATTTTCATCCGACTTCTCAGTTGTCCAACCAACAAAAGAAGCAGTTTCACTAGCTGGTTCATTTTCAAAAGCTATTTCTTCTAAAGAATCTCTATAATTATAATATTTTGATTTGGCAACATTACCTTTTATATCGTGATATTCAACTAATGCTTGATAATGAGCAACAAACAAATCACTATCTTCAAATTCAAATTCTTCTTCTTTATTATTTGAAATAGAATCATTATTGTTAACAACATCATTTAAATAAGTACTATCTTCTTTAATTTCCCAACCAAATACTTTGCTTTCTTTATGCCAAGAAACAAATTTATAATCTTCATTTTCAGATGCGGTTAAGGTTGTTGTTTTTTCATTAATATCAAATCCTTGTGTAGCAAAATAGAAAGGATTTGTTGTTGTAACTGTTTTGTTAATTAATTCTGTTTTATCAATTGTTACAGAACCTGCGCCTTTAAAATCAAGAGTAGCATTAATTGATTTACCATGAACAGGTATACCAAGTGATGCATCCATTACCCATTTATTTATATGACTATTTGAATAGCTAGAATTTCTATTTATATTACCAACCATATCATAGTCTTTATTTTTCCAAAAATCTTTATTTGCATAATCAGCATCATCAACTGGGCCATATGAACTAGTAGAACCATCATTTTCTAGAACATGAACTGTTACACCCTCGCTTAAACTCGGTTTAAAGAATGTATTTACTACTGATCCCCCATCATATATATCAGCAATACCAGATATATTTTTATCATTTTGAATAATAGGAACAACTAATGCTGCATTATACTGTCTAGAACTTGCTGAACCAGCATAATGGGATCTAATAATTTCGTTTTGTGATCCACTCATTCTTGCAGTTATTCCGCCGATGTGTCCAACATTACCAGCGCCTACTGAAACATAAGTTGCGCAGTAATAATAAAGTGTAGCAGTTGAAAAACTATCAATTACTTTAGAAGTTCCTTGCATTTGTCCAACTATACCACCAACATATAAAGTATTACCACCAACTGCTCCTACTACAACATCGTAATAGTTTTTAACAGTTCCACCAATTACCCTAGAGTATTCAATAGTTGTATTATTTGAAATACCTACTAATCCCGCAAGAGTAAGACCTTTTCCTGCAAGTGCAGCGACTCCAGATGTATTATTGGTATTTACAAAGTTATTGTTTCCTTCAACGTTATATAAGGTAGAATTAAATGCGTCTCCTGCTATTGCACCACCTCTGATACCACCGTCAGTTATAAGAGTTACAACATTATCAGCAGCAGCTACATTAATATGACTATTTTTAACAATTATATTTTCAAATAAAGTATTATCAGCATAACCAGCAACTATTCCACCTCTAAAATCAGCTTGCAAGTTTGCATTATCAATAATCAAATTTTTAATTGTTGCTCCATTTGTTTGCGAAAATAATGCAGTATCAGCTCGTATAGCTAAAGACGAAGAAAAGGAAAGATTAGATATAGTGTGATCTTCCCCATCAAATGTTCCACTAAATGGCATATCAGATGAACCAAAAGTTAAAAAACCTACATCTGAGCTGCTCATTTTTGAAATATCATCTTCAGTTATTGCAATATCTGCTTTTAATATATAATTCGCATCATTAAAGCCATCTTGTCTAGAAAGTTGTGAATATTTAAGTAAGTCATCAAAATTATTAATTTCAAATGTATTGCTATTAGATATCGTACTTGGAATATTTAAAACATTACAAAAAAAGGAAATAAGTATAATAAAAGCAATATAAAATCTATATCGTACGCTTTTATTCATAACTTTACCTCCTTACTATTCTGGCCACCCTTTTGCGGACATTACATTATCTGTTTGATTCTCTGACTGCACAGCTTGTGCATCTATATTAAGTTTAATTGTTTTACCCATATAATTATCAAGGCCAATTAAATTAAAATTCATTTGAGTTATTAAATTATCTGTTTCTTTCCCTGGTTCTAATGGTTTTAAGTAATAATACCAACCATCTTGATATAAAAAGTCTTCATTGTTTATATCATACCAAACGCTATTATTCAAATTATTATCATACTCGTTATCAAGTAGTAAACTAAGTTTAATCCTAACAAACATTGGATGATTACATATGTTTTTAATTCTTACTCTTCTTGAAACACTAGAATTAAGTGAAATATTTTCATTCTCATTGTTTTTAACTCTTATTTCATTTCCGTTTTCATCTATACTAGTCTCTATTAATTCCATTCTTAAGTTGCCAAATGTAATAATATTGCTAGACATCGTAGAACTAATAAAGCTAGCATAAATTAAAACAGGGATGACAATTATAAGTATTAAAGCTATTATTAAAAGTTTTTTAGTTTTCATCATATTATCATCCCTTATTTTATATTAATTATTAATTTAAGTTAAATGCATCTTTAGCAGCGTTTAAAATTTCTGTTCCATCAATTGGATCACCATTATCATCTTTAGCTTGATGTAAGAAACTTGATACTATTATAGTTTTATCGTCGTTTCCAGTATTAAAATCACTAGAATTTGCTTCTTCAGCTACTTCAACTTTGCTAAATAAAGGAGTAGTAGTCCAAGAATCACCGTCATTTTTAGCAGTTAAACCAGCATCATATTTAAATAATCCGCTTGTATAAGATCCTGATTTATATCCAGCAGTTGTATATCCTGAAACTGCAGACCATCCATTATTAATATTAAAATATACTTTATTTGAGAAATTGTTTTTAACATAAACATAAACAACACCATCTTCACTACCTGCTCCAATACCAACATATGGATCTTTTGCATATTCATTACCAGGTAGCAATTTATGCTCTGCATTTTTGTCCCAACTTGGTTCATATAAGTTTCCATCAATATTAATAGATTTTGTTGAATCAGTTGGATCAGTCACAGGTGTTTCAAAATTACCAACAGTAAAGGTATTTGTTAATGTACTTGTTCTTGTTAACCAAGCAACTGTCCCTCCTATTACTCCTACTGCAAGAATAACTCCTAAAATTACTAATAATACGTTTCTTTTTTTCTCCATTTTTAATCCTTCCTTTCTAATAAAATTTCAACTAATAAAGAAAAAACTATAACACCAATAAAATAATATCTATTAGGTTTTTCTGTCACAAATTTATTAACAGCTCCTAAATGTGGAATTGTATAAATTGGTTTTCCAACAAGTTTATCAAAACTAACTGGATTCGCATCATTCAAGATATTACCATCTTGGTCTTTGTTGTTAATCCCCCTCGTATAAAATAGTTTGCCTTTTTTGTCTATTTTATATACCTCATGAGTTGCAACTATGTCATTACTTAAGTAAAAAGATATTGCATCCCCAACTTTTACTTGTTCGGGTGCGACTTTTTTAACATATATCACAGAATTCACTTTATACTTTGGTTCCATGCTTCCGCTTGTTACTATATATGGATAAATTTTAAATATCCTAGGTACAAAAAACAAAATAGCAAACATTAAAGCAATAATAAATATTATCCAAACTACTATATTCCATGTTGATTTAACTATATTAATTTGTATCACCCACTACCTTATTTTATACAATAATATAATATCATACTTTCTTTAATACTACAACTTTTTTATGCAAATATTAACTGCATTTTTTCTGCTATCTTTATTTTAATGAAAAATTAAATTTTTAAACTTTTTAAATAATATTTTTTCTCATCAGTAATTCTATAACTCTCTATTGCCTTTTGGATTGTTCTATTATGAACCCATGGATTTAACCTGCGTTTTTCAAGTACAAGTATTGTATCATCATATTGCTTTGCAAGGGCTGTTGCAAAGTACCAAGCTATCATCATATTTACATAGTATTCGTCAGATTTAATACTAAGAGCCAAATCTAAATATTCTTTTTTAAAGTTATCATCTAAATAATATTTCATAAGCATTCCAATACCAAAACGGATAGTATATACCTCATTAGATTTAATCCAATTATTAATTTGATTTATAAGTCTATCTGTATTTTTTTTAAATACCTTAGGAGACAATTGATCACAAGTTGCCCAGTTATCGACATAGGGTAAAAACTTATTTATATAAGATATACACGAATCATAATCTTTAAACTCTGTTATTATAAAAGCATGCAATTGGTTTTCATCAAAATACTTATGAGGTAAATCTTCTAAAAAAGTCAAATAATCCCCACTCTTAAATAAACTCTTTGCTAACTTTTTTAACTCAGGTGTACGAACTCCTATTATATTATCTTTATTAACATTTGGAATAAGCTTGCTTTGAAATTCCTTATATTTTATATCTTGTAATTGAAACAATTCTTCTTCTATATAATCCATTAATATGACCTCTCTATAATTTATACTAATTTAGCTTGCGTGTTATAAATATATTATTTTTCACCTTCCAAATATTTTTTATACATTTCATCCATAGAAGAAATATACTCTTGATCCTGTTTAACTCTGTATTTTTCGTATTCGCTTTCTGCCTTTTCTTTAGCTTCTTTATGAGATATATTACCAGAGTTTGTTAATATTTTCTTATCTCTGAATTTTAACAATTTATCGGTTATATTAATCCAATCATGCATAGTCATTACTTTTTCTTCTTCTGCCATATCTTCTGCATAATCTAAAAATAGGTTAGTTAAATTATTTAACTTTTTTAACTCTGTTTCGTTTAGATAATTTTTTGCTATACTAACATCATATTTATAAATAAGCCCATCAGGAGATTTTTTCCAATTAGTTAGTCCCATATGCTCTTTGTTTGAATTAGCTCTTTCAAATATTAATTCAGCTGCAGTATGTCCAGTAATTGCATAGTGCATTTTATTTTGGACAATTTTAAAGAATGTATAAGCTTCTTCTGACTTAGAATTATAGTCAGTGGATGTTGCAATAAATAAATCTGTTATTTTTTGATAAGACATTCTTTCACTAGCTCTAATTGTTTTAATACGTTCTAATAATTCATCAAAATATTTTTGATCATATTTATTTCCTTTTATGAATCTATCATCATTTAAATTAAAGCCTTTGACAATATACTCCTTAATAAGCTTATTTGCCCAAGTTCTAAACTTAATAGCTGTCTTAGAATTAACTCTAAAGCCAATGGAAATTATCATATCAAGATTATAGTAAGGATAAGTTCTTTTTACATTTCTATTTCCTTCTTTTTTAACTTGTGCAATTTTTGCACAAGTTGAATTTTCACTTAATTCTTCATCTTTATATATATTGTTAATGTGTCTAACGACCCCACTTCTGTCAATATTAAATAAATTAGAAAGAGCTTCTACATTTAACCAAACATCCTCATCTATTAGTCTTACTTCTACTTTTGTATTATTATTTTCATCTTCATAAAAAACTATATTATTTTCGCTACCTACTGTTTTACTGTCCATTCAATTTCCTCCTCTCTGAGTATAATAATTTCTAATATAATTTTTTTACTCATTATTATCTAAGCTTACTGATAAATGCTCCATCAGTTTTACAATCATAAGTTGTTATAGTCCTATCTTCTAAAAATGCACCTTCATAATTTATTTCCTTTCTAAAACAACAAGACTTTCTATATGATGAGTATAACTAAACATATCAAGAATATACGACTTTTCAATATCATATTTTTCTTTTAATATATTTAAATCCCTTGCTAGTGTTATTGGATTACAAGATATATAAATTATTTTATCAACTTCTTTTTTAAGTATATTTTTTATTCCTTTTTTACTTATTCCATTTCTAGGTGGATCAATAATAATTGTGTCAATATCTTTTATTGTTTCCATTAATGAAAAAGCATCACCAAGTAAAAATTCCACGTTGTTAACGTTGTTTATTTTTGCATTAAATTTAGCATCTTTTATAGCGTTTTCCACTATTTCTATTCCATATACTTTTTTGCACTTATCTGCAATACTTAAACCAAGCGTTCCTACTCCACAGCATAAATCCATTACAATGCTTCCTTCATCAACGGTTTCTTTTAATATCGAAAACAGTTTATTATTGATATATCTATTAACTTGGAAAAACGAATTATAACTTTCTTTATATAATTTGTTATCTATATTTTCCATAAAGTAATCATTACCATATATTATGTTACCATTATAAACTATACCTACTAGTTTTACTCTTTCTCTTAAATGATCTATATTTATTTTGCACATGTCATCAGTTTCTATATTTAAAAGTATTTCTTCATTATTATTACATTTTATAGTAATTTTACCATTTTCAAGATTCAAATCTTCTAAATGCATTATCATTTTATTAATTGGTTCTTCAGCATTTAAACACCTATCTATTTCGATTAAATTATGAGAATTTCTTACATAGAAACCATATTTTCCATTAACGCATTTAAATTCCACTTTATTTCTATATAAATCTTTTTGATCGTTTTTAATAAGATTTGGATTTATATCAAGTCCTGCATTTCTTTTTATTATTTCAATTACATTTTCTTTTTTATAATTTAATCCATCATTATAGCTTAGATTTCTAATTGTGCATCCACCGCATTTATCAAAATAAGGGCATTTGCTTTTAATTCTTTTAGGACTTTTGTTTATATATTCTGTTACTTCAGCGATAGAATAATTCTTTTCTTCTTTTATTATATTTATTCTTACTTCTTCCCCTGGAAGAGCGTTATCAACAAATATAACTTTTCCATCTATATGAGTTACTCCCCTTAAATTATAATCTAATTTTTCTATCATTTATTCCTCACATAATTATAAAGTCTTGTTACTTCGTCTTTAGTTAAAGTTCTATATTCATAACTTCTAAGTGTACCTAAATCTAAAAAAGCATAATTTGTTCTAGTAAGCTTTATAACATCGATTTTAAGGGATTCAAATAACCTTTTTACTATATGATTTCTACCTTCTATAATAGTTATTTCTACAAAAGAAGTATTGTTATTAGGATTTTTCTTTTTAATTTTTACATTCTTAACTTTTACTTTTCTTCCATCTATTACAATTCCTTCTTTTATTTTATGGTATTCTTCCATTGTAAGAACTTTATTTATTTTAGCAAGATATGTTTTAGGAACTTTAGATTTTGGATGAGTTAAAAGATTAGTTAATTTGCCATCATTTGTTAAAAGTATCAATCCCGTTGTATCGTAATCAAGTCTCCCAACAGGATATATTCTAGCTTCGGTTTCAATTAAATCAACTACTGTTTTTCTTCCTTTTTCATCACTTGAAGAACTTATAACTCCTCTAGGTTTATTTAAAAGATAATATTCATAACTTTGCTTTTCTAAAAGCTCGCCATCTACAATTATTTCATCTTTATCTTTAACTTTAGTTCCAAGTTTTGCAACAACTTCTCCATTAACTAAAACTTTTCCTTCTTGTATTAATTTCTCGGCATTTCTTCGTGAAGTTATACCACTTTCTGCTATTTTCTTTTGTAAACGCTCTTCCATAATCTCACCGCCATAATAATTTTATCACATAAAGCATAAAAAAACCATAAACTATATTGAAAGGTGGAGACTATATATGTATTATTACGGATATAATAATGGGTATGCTTCTAATGCTCCATATTACCAAACTCCTTACTGTAACAATGGTTTTGTTGGATATACTCAAGGGAATGGGTTCAATGCTGCACTATGGATAGTATTGTTTATACTTTTAGTTATTATTATAGGCGCTGGATGGAGTTTTGGAGGAAATAATCGCCCAAACAATTTTAGAAGATAACCATTTAAAAAAAAGCCATTATGGCTTTTTTATTCTTCATCATTTTCATAATTATAAATACCATGAATCTTTTCAAGGGTTTCATTATCCATTTCATCTATTACCCATCTATTCTTTTTCTTTGAAAGATTAAAAGTAATATCATAGTCAATTGTTTCTTTTGTTTTAGACATCTGCTCTAATCTATAATCAATAAACTTTGAAGAATCATAGACACCATCTGTATAAAATTCACTAGGATTATTTTCTAAATATTTTTCGGTTTCACTACTTGTTTTATACAAGTTTTTAACTGTTATTGCAACATCAACAGTCGCTTTTTCACCATTAATTTTTTCTTTTTTAATTTCATACTTGATACTAGAATATTCATCCTTAACTATATCTTTATATTTTTCTTGTTGTTTTTCATTTAAATCTTCGTTTTTTATATATGTATCTAATTCTTTCATAATTGAAGAATCATTTTTTATATAGTCATTTAAAAGTTCTTCCACTTTTTCACTTGGAGTCATATTAAATAAACACCCCGTTAATAAAAACAAACTAAAAAACAATAATATTTTTTTCATATTAAACCTCGCTATAACTCTTTTATTTATATTATGTACTTATTATATCAAAATTATACATTTTATGATACAATAATTACGTGGTGAGAGAAATGAAAAGAATATTAACAGGATTACAACCTAGTGGAGAATTAACTATTGGAAGTTTAATTGGTGGCATTGGGAACATCAAAAAATATGAAGATAAATATGAATCTTTTATATTTGTGCCAGATTTACACTCTATTACAGTTGATCAAGACCCAAAACTTTTACATGAAAGAATAAGAAAAAACATTGCCCTTTATTTAGCGTGTGGACTAGATCCAAAGAAAAATACTTTCTATATTCAATCAGAGAATTTATATCATACAAATCTATCTTGGATATTAGAATGTAACACATATATGGGTGAAGCTTCTAGAATGACTCAGTATAAGGAAAAATCTGAAAACAAAAAACATCATTCAGTAGGATTATTTACATACCCCATACTTATGGCCGCGGATATATTATTATATGACGCAGACTTTGTGCCAGTTGGACATGATCAAAAACAACATGTAGAACTCGCAAGAGATATAGCTATTCGTTTTAACAATAAATATGATGATACTTTTACTGTTCCAGAACCACTTATTCCAGAAGTTGGCGCAAGAATAAAAGATTTACAAGATCCAACTAAAAAAATGAGCAAATCAAGTGAAAATCCTAAAGGTATAATCTTCTTGCTTGATGATTTAGAAGTAACTAGAAAGAAAATAATGTCTGCAGTTACAGATAGTGACAATAAAGTTATCTACGACGAAGAAAATAAACCAGGAATATCAAATCTTTTAATGATATATTCATCAATGACAAATATGAGCATAAAAGAAGCTGAAGAAAAGTTTAAAGATTATAACTATGGTAACTTTAAAAAAGAAGTCGCTGAAGCAATAATAAACGTTATAAAACCTATTCAAGATAAATATAATGAAATAATTAATTCTAATTTAATCGATGAATTACTTGATGAAGGTAAGAAAAAAACAAATGAGATAGCTAAAGAAAAATATGAAATAGTAAGAAAAAAAGTAGGCCTTGGTAGATAGCCTACTTTTTTATAATGTTTTTAAACTACTTTTCTATATTTATTTCACACCTAATTGATGATCAATATACACATTATCACATATATCATTTATGTCTTTAACTGCTTCCTCTAGATTAACTTTTAGACTATTAATCATTTTAATAAACTCTGGATCACTTAGTTTATTTGAACGGTCAGCAATAAATTTTTTGGCAGCAACACTTGTTCTAATTGCTTCTGCAACTAATGTGCTAAATAAATCCTTTTCAATGTCTGTTAATTCTTCCATATTATTTCTCCTTGGTTTTATATCCTACTATAAATAAAGCAAAAAAGCAACATTTATCTCTTTACATTTTAAAGGGTAGATGGTAATATATATCACTAAGAAAGGAGTGCACATTTATGAGCTCTAATAACTTTTTAGAAGGATATCAAATTATCGCTAATAACATTGATCATCCTCAAAATGATAATCCAATTATAGTTTTAGATCCTGAAGGTAATCAAATAGAAATAGTAGAATTTCTAGATATAATTAAAAATGGAGTTTTATCAATATTTGACAATGCATCAATGCAAAAAAAAATGGTTGGAGGACTTATTGTAAATTTTTTTATTAAACAAATTGATTTAACAAAAAAAATTGCTGATCAAAACGGATCTTTTAATGAATATAATCTTGTGGAAATTGAGAATCTTATAAAAGAATTAAAATCAATAAAAAGTGATCTTGAAAAAATTGATAATTTCAGTAAAAGCAATAATTTAAGTATAGAAGAAACAGAATTATTAATTGAACAAATGAACCAACAAATTGAACAAGACGAAGATGATTATACAATGGGATTAAAATAAAAAGTCCCATATTTGGGACCTAAGTACTACTCTTCAATGATGAGTTTGAATCAATAGTTCAATAAACCAATCGAAGAAAAAATCATGCACTAAGTAATACTTGTGTGCATGATTTTATTTTGTTATATTAATTTTTAGGTAAGGTATAACTTGGTTCAGATGAATATTCGGTTATTTTATCACAATCAGCCTTTAACCTTTTTATTTCCGCTGAACTTTGTTCTTCAATTTCGGCAATTCTTTCTAAGTATTTTGCTTTTAATTCAAGCGTAACTCTTCTTATCCAAGCGTTTCTTTCTTCAAATGAATCTGTAATTATTTTTTGGCCTTGGATTTCAACACCTGGTAATGAAAAATCTGCTTTTAATTTACCATTTTCATCAACTAGGAAATTTTTTCCTTCCTCATCAGTAACATCGTATATATTATCGCCAAGATATTTTATTCTTTTGTTTTTTGGTGTCATTTTGATAGCGCCATCAGATCCAAACATTCCATATCTAGAAATATAATCATAATATGTTTCAACTATGTAACAATTACCTGCTATTTCAATAGACCAATATTCACATGGAACTATTTTTTCCCCATCTTCGGCATATATGCCTTCATAACCGTCTTTAACACGAAATATTGTTCTATCATCGCTAATTTTTATTGGGTAAATATTTTTTGTAAGCACGTCTCTGAAAGTTATTAATTGATTATTACTGTTAATATATATAGTACTTTTTTTATCGTTTTCATAGTGATATAAGAAGACTTCAGTCTCATAATCTTCATTCCCTTGTCTCGTGTCATATCCTATATTTCCTTCAGCTGGAACATATTCACCAGTTTCCAAATTGATTAAAGCATATTCCCACTCACGAATACTTCCTCTTTTTCTTAAAATCAAATTATTGCATTCCCGTATGATTTCTACACAAGGGACCGTATCAATATGCTCTATGTTTTGATTATATATAGCTAAACCTTCATGGGTTTTACCAAAATACATATTTCCATACGTTTTAAAATCTATAAATGAACCCTCGATAAACTTGCCTTTTTTCGCATCATAAATCTTATTATTAAATCTATATACGCGATCATCAATTTTGCTATCTTTTCCTTCTGCAATTTTATGACAATCTTTTGCGTCTAATATTGCATTTCCTACGCGAAAATAAACATCATAATTATATGAAGAGATATCCCTATGTTTAAAAGGAAGAATAACTTTTCCTTTTTTGTCGATTATTCCCCATTCATTAGTGCTTGCAAGTTGTGCTATGGCAAGACCATATTTATTAAACTTTCCTATTTCTCTATACTGGCAAGCTATTATTTCTTTACCCATATGGTCAATTGATCCTTTTAATCCTTTTTGATTTGTAACAATTGATATTCCATTATAAAATTCACCAATGTTTTCATATTTGCTACCAAAAAAATATTTAATTTCAAAGCTCATAATACTCTCCTTTTATAAGACTGTATAATATCATATAAGTGCTTTGATGTAAACAAAAAAGTCCCATATTTGGGACCTAAGTACTACTCTTCAATGATGAGTTTGAATCAATAGTTCAATAAATCGATCGAAGAAAAAATCATGCACTAAGTAATACTTGTGTGCATGATTTTATTTTGTTTAAGTTTTTATTAATTATTTTGGTTTTTTTTGGCAGTTTTAAGTGCCTCAATCTTTTTTGTTTTTTCTATCTCATATGGTTCTTCTTGGTAATTAATACCCATTCCAATAACGAATATATAAGATAGGAAATATATCCAAATCATAAGTATTGCTAAATTAGATAATCCACTATAATAAAGTGCATAATTTGCAAAGTGATTAACATAGTACAAATATAGCTCTGTTGCAATTACCCATCCTACTGATGTAAAAATAGCTCCTTTTGTAACATACGTACTTGATATTTGTTTATCTGGCGCTATTGTATACAATACTTTTATAAAGATATATATAACTAACCAAGTAAGAGGATATTTTAAGACTCTAATAACGTCGTAAAAACTATTCTCTCCTAGTGCATTTTCTATTAAACTTATTATAAAATTACCAAAAATTGGAACTAACAAAATAAATACAAAAAGCAAAATTATAATAAATACCATGATTATACCTTTTATTTTTCTATATACAAAAGGTTTTTGCTTTATATCATATATATTATCTGCAGCAATAATCATAGAACTCATTCCATTACTAGCGATATAAATACTCATTAATAATAGTATTATTAAACCAAAATGAAATTCTCTAACTTTTGCGACAGGTTTAAGCATATTATAAATCGCTGGTGATAAATTTAAATTAAAATATGTGTTAACATCTTGAAGCGATATATGAAATATACTTGTAAAAAGTGCAATAAGTGTAATTGTAGGTACTAATGCAAGAACGAAGTTAAATGCAAGCTGGCTTGGTAAAACAGCCATATCTGAACGATTTAATACAGTCCAAAGGTTTTCTAAAAATCTTTTAGATTTTTTCTTCATCAGTATCACCTTGCATAAGTTCTTTATTAGCCTTCATTCTATCAGTAGCTTCATTAATAGCATCATCTACTAGTTTTAAATCACTTTCAATAATACTAAATCCTATTGCAACCCCTTTATCATATGGTAAATTCTTAAATTCTTTGTTTAGTTTTTTAATATAACTTAATATTCTCTTTTCGCTATAACCAACTAGATAAATAGTAAATTCGTTACCATCAGTACGCATTATTTCTGAATTATCAAGTTGAGTTTTAATTAAAACATTCGCTGCTGCTTTAATTTGTTTATCTCCAGCTTCATATCCATATGCATCATTAAGTGCTTGAACACCGTTTAAATTAGCAAGTATTACAGCCTGAGGATATATAGTATTTCTATTCCATATTGGCATATTTTCGTGCAAGAAATTTCTGTTTTTGAGTGAAGTTAATATATCTACGTACTTAATCTTATCAGCTTTTTTAATCTTCTTTTTTATATGAACTTTTTTAGAATATCTATAAGTTAAGAAAGCAAATAATAATATAAGTGTTATTAATGCTATTGCATACTTAGTAACTGTAGATATTAAGAATCCAGCCTTAGATGCTCTTTGGGCATCACTGATACCTCTATATAATATTTCATCTTTACTTACATAATTTACATATCTTGAAAGTAATTTATTAAAGTTATCATTAGCGTTAGACTTAAGATTATAAATCATATTAGTTGGTTCATAAAATCTTTCACTAGCATTTATCTTTTTTCCTTTAATATAGCTTGCATAGGCATACTTATCAATTGCTATAATCTCATTATTTTTAAGTAGCTTTTTAATTTGTCTATCTTTTTTATATGTCTTGACATTTATACCTAAGTTTTTTAAGTAATTACATAATGCAGTATCTTTTTTAGCATATACAGTTTCCCCTTTTAATCCTTTAAGAGTTGTATATACTCTCTTATCGCCATCATTCATTACAATACTTACATCAATATTTAAGTTTGATGGTATAAATGAATATGTTGATTCTGTAGTGTAGTAATCAGTATATAAATCTACTTCTTTTCTTTTTATAGCAGTTTCTAATTTATTTAACCTACTATAATTCTTATAATCAATTTCTAATCCACTTAATTCCTCAAAATCTTTAAGTAATAAATATGTTATCCCACCATAAGTTTTACCTGATTTTACATCATATGGACTATTTTCTACAAAACCATATATATATTTCTTACTATTTAAAGCACTTACATCTTTTTCAGTAAGAGACAAAGAACTAGTAAATAAACTAAAACTATTTGTATTAATTGCAGAATTTAAAGATTCTTCTCCCCACTTATTTAATGATTTAAACAAGACAGAAGCAAGGACTTCATCTTCTGTTTTAGTATATCTAATAAAGTAATAATCTTTTATGTTACTAAAATGATAATTGATATAATAATTGTTTGATAGAATAACATCTAAATATTCTATTCTAGGAACTATTATACTTTTTATTTCATCTTTTTTAAATGAATCTAATAATTCGCTTTTTTTATCATAACTTTTAAATTTAATATTATTTGAAGACAAGTTACTTGATAGAAATGTATTATCTTCTGATAATACTCCAACTTCTTGTGTAATATCACTTGGACTAATATAATAATCCTCATTCTTACTTACAAGTACATAATGATCGGTATATAGTACTTTATTGTGTGTAGGTAATTTATTATCCTTAGTTAAATAAACACCTTCTACTTCATCACCTTTATTAGATGAAATTAGATTAAATGACATATCATATTCTTCACTAACATATGCTAAGAAATCATAAAATACACCTTTACCATTATTACCAAATATATTTACATCATTTTCAACATTAACATTTATCAAATTCTTTGAACTACTAGTAATATACCGTTTTTCTGTGACAGTTAATTTATCTTCATCTTGCATTACTCTATATAATACAAGTCCGCCAAATAATATAGCAAATATTATTAGTATTAAATATATAATTATTTTTTTGTTTTTTTTCATTAATTAATTCACCCTTATCCAGCATTATGTGACCAAGATATATTCGCTGCGCCTGCTTTTTTATAGCCCATAATAGGGAATACATTTGTTTTTTCTGCTGAAGTTGATTCTGCACTTTGATTTTTAACATATTCCTCGTTAACCATTAAGAATTGCATATCATAATAATTTACATAATCTTCTTCAAATAATTCTAAACATTTAATAGCAGTGTTTTTAGCTTCTTCTGTTGTTATTTCATCATTAAATGTAATATCAAAATAAACAATTTTCCCATGAATGTTTATTACAGCTTCATCTACTTTTTCAAATTCTTTAACTTTACTTGTAATACTTTCTTTCATATCTTTATCGATTTTAACATCTCCAATACCATCAAGTCTATTTCCATATACACTCTTAGTATTGCTATTAAATACATAACGAACTCCAAGTCCTACAATAATTAGTATACATACTAGCACAATAATCATAAGTATTGAGAATACTCTGTTTTCTTCATAAAATTTTTTCATTTTTTTAGCCACCTCTTCAATGTATAATTATACTACATAATATTCTTCTTATCAAATAGAAAATGACTAACATTTGTCAGTCATCTTATTTTTCTACATTAGTGTATATTTCAGACACATCTTCTATCTTTTCTAAATTATTATAAAGCTTTTCATATTCTATAGCATCATCGCCATCTAAAGTGATTTTTTCTTTAGGATAATAACCTATTTCATCAATTTCATATGAAATATCACCAAACATATTCTCTATAACATCCTTAACTTTAGAATAATCTGTTGCTTTAGCATAAACTACAAGCATATCTTCTTCTTGCTCTAAATCTTCTATTTCTATGCCAGCATCTAATAAACTCTCAAATAACTCATCATATTTATCTGATTTAATACCTATAACACTTAAATGATCATAATTATATGTTACACTATTTTGAACACCTAAACTTTTATGAGCTTTATTAAAAGCTGCCCTAACTTCTCCAACAGTTCTATTTACATTATCTGTTAATGTTTTAATAACAAAAGTAGATGCACCCGGTCCAAATCCTTCATAATATATTTCTTTATAATCTTCCTCATTATTTCCTTTTGCCTTATCAATTGCCCTTGTTATAATGTCATTTGGAACTTCCATATGCTTTGCTTTATCAACTAATCTTTTAAGTTCAATATTAGCTTCTATATCAGGTGTTCCCCTTTTTGCTACTAAATATATTTCTTTAGCAAAACTAGTATAAAGTTTTCCTCTTGCTGCACCCTGTTCTTTTATCTTTTTTTCTCTAACTGCATATGCTCTTCCCATATAAACACTTCCTCACAAAGAAGATTATAATAAAAAAAAAGGCTTATTGCAAGCCTTAAACTCCGAATAAGTAACTTTTCTTTTTAAGAAGATAAAGTCCATATACAGCGCCACCTATTGCAGCACTTGTTCCGGCAATAACTGAACCAATACCAGTTTGTGGGTTTTCAGGTAAATCAGGTTCTGGAGTTGGTACTACAGTAGCTATATCACTAACTTCAAGTACCTTAGTCTCACCTTCATTTACAGTAACTTCATAAACTGTTGGATCAAGTTCGTATCCAGTTGGTGCAGTAATCTCTTTAACATAATATGTTCCAGCTTCTACAGTTAAAGTATTTGAATTACCATTTTCATCAGTAACTAAAATACCAACCATATCTGTCATAGCTTTATCAGAGTATACTTCATATTGAGCACCTTTTAAAGTAGTTCCTTCTCCACCATTACCAGTTTTGATTAATTTAACATATCCTTCTTTTGTAACTGGTACATCTTGTACATCTAATGTATAAAGAGTATCAGCATTAACATTAACAGTATATGTCTTAGTATCTACTTCAAATCCTTCTGGAGCTTTACTTTCTTTTACGTAGTAAGTACCTACTTCAAGCGTTAATGTATTTGATTCTCCATTTTCTCCTGTAATTAACACTCCAACTTTATTAGTTAATTTTTGATCACTATATACTTGATATTCAGCACCTTTTAAAGAACTAGTTGTCTCTTCAGTACTTGTTTTTCTAAGTTTTAGTGTTCCTTTTTTAACTTCTGGTGTTGGTGTTGGTGTAGGAGTAGGTTTTGGTTTGTCATATTTTACTAAATATGCAAATGTCTGAATATTAGCATCATCATTTGGTGTAACAACATATAATTTTACATCATCTGGTGTAGCAAGACCAGAAATAGTACTTAAATATTTGTTAACATCACTAACTGCTAAACTATTTGCATGATATGACCAACCATACTTATCTTTACCCATAACATTAGCATATGCTTTAGAAGCAGCTATATGAGTAAGAATTAATCCACCAGATTCCATATTAGTGTGATTATGTGAAGCCCAATATACATCTTGTGCATAATTATGACCATATCCATATTCACCATAATATAATGCTTTAATCATTGTTGCATCTGTAACTTCTTTTACATTAGTATGAGTACTACCTACACTTGGTTCTCTTTGCATAGGAGCAACACATATACCAGTTGCAGCAGTTCCATTACTATCAGTAATATGAAGTTTTCTAGTATTAATTCCATACTGACTATCTGCATACCCAAAATCTCTATATTTTACTACTAAATCAACAGATGAAACAGTAGCACTTTTTGGAGTTGCAGCATAGACATTACCAGCTAAAAATAAGCCAATAATACTAATAAATAAAACCATTAAACATTTAAACGCTTTTTTCATAACAATCCCCCCTTTAAATGTCGAGATATACTATAGCACAAACACTAAAAAAAATCAATCTTTTTTTGTATTTTGTTATTGACATTAAAAAGAAATATTATGTAATATAAAAATATTAGAAGGGAGAGTGTCGAATGGAATTTGAAGGCAAATATTGGTTTGAAGATTGTCCAATGCTTAAATCAGCAGTTATAAAGTTTTTAAAAAGCAACAAAAAATATCTTTTTGCATATTGTGATAGTACACATGAATATCGCGGAGAGTTTTATGATGAACTTCCACCAGAAGATATATTTATAAAATCGTACAATAGAGGTGATTTATGTGGTGCAATATTTGAAAGAGACTTTGCCAAGGAAATTGATATTGATAATAATATGTCAATTAATGAATCATTGTTTTTAATTGATGAAGATGTTTATGAATTAGAAAGAAACAAAAATTAGTTACGAAAATCTTTAGACATTTCATCTAATTATTATTAATTCTACTTTTTATATTTCGTTTCAAATGGATTACAATCAAGCAGTAATCTTATTTTTTTATATTCATCTAAACTTATTTCATAAGTTCTATTTTCTTTATGTAAGTTTTCATGAAAATCAATCGCTTGATAAAGACTATAAATATCTTCAAGCATTATATTTATCTCGCTATCAGGGACATCTTCCATGCTTCTTAGCTTGTCTATCATTAATGATAGTTCCTCATATGTAAGATTAACAGAGAATAAATCATTTTTATTTACTTTTCTTTTTATTTCTTCTTTTACTAAGTTATCTTCAATAAAAGTATTAACCTCATCCCAAAATTTAGTTAAATCATCTTCATTATAAGAATTAATCTTATTAAAGAACATATCGATATAACTATCACTTATATACATTTCAAATAAATCTTTATTTATTCCATTTTTTTCTAATACTTTAAGCATCTTTAAGTACTCTATTTTAAGCATTCCATATAATGGCTTATTATTAGATTCTTCTATTTCTAAATCATAACCTTCGATAATTTCTTTTTGTTTTATTAATTTACAAACTAAATCTGACATTTTAAAATAATCGCCACTATGACTTTTATATTTTTTTAAAGTCCTAGATAAAATAACCAACATCATTACTACTTGATAATAATTAAACTTATAATTGTACACTAATAACATATTTTTAGGTTTAACATTCCTATTTTTTTTACCATATGCTTCTAAAAACTTACTATAATGCGAGAATACTCTTTCATAGTAACTTTTATTTTGATACATTTTTCTTGCAAACTTTAAATATTCTTTTCTATTTTCTATATTAACATCAAGCAGATTACATATATAATCTACATCTTCCCTATCATAGTTATATATCTTTTTAAGTGAATTTAATTCTTTTAATTCTTTAATCAAAATCATTTCTTTGCTTATTTCAATTGTTTCTGGTTCTTCATTTCTAAAGTCATTAATAAAATTAAATATTTTTTCATCATCAAAAACATCAACGCCATGCTTAGCTTTGATTTCACCTTTTTTAAGATACAATAAATTCAATAACAATTTAGATTGAAATCTACTTAATTTTATCGTTTTCATATATCCCCTCAAAGTAGAAAATATCTTACCACTATAATTATATTTTTGCAATATATAAAAAATAACAAAAGAAAAAAGTGCATTAAGCACTTTTAACTCTTGTTAGCAATTTTTATTTGGATAGTCTTAACTTTTGGACTATAAGTTACTAAGTGATTATCTCCTTCTATCTTGACAGGAACTTCATGAGTACCTACTCCAAGTCCAGAAAGATCTACATAAGCATATACTTTATCAGCAGTTATAGCATTAATAATAGTAGATGCTCCTTTTAGTATTACTGTTGTTGTTGTATCATCTATACTTATAGTATTTGCAACATAATCAGAACCTAAATTCTTATATTGCATTGAAATACCTGCAAGCTCTTTTGTTGATTCTTCTGCAACTTTAACAGCTACACTAACATTTGTTTCACTCATATATCTTACGCCTGTAGGTTTGGTTAAATTAACACTATATGTCTTATCTTTACTTAAACCGTCTACATTTATTTTAGCTGGAATATAGCTTAGATTCTTAATTGATTCTTGATCACCATATACTCTTACACTTGTTACACTTGGTGTTGCTGATTCAATTGCATAACCATTAGCTAGTTTAGCATCTCCATCAGGTATAACTGTAACTGGTAAGTCTACATAGTATGAATCTACTTTTATAGTTACTGGCATTGTATCAGGAACTATTTCTACATTTTTAACAACTAATCCATCTTTATCATATGCAACAAGTGATACTGCTCTATTTTCTAATTCTACATTAGTATCATCTATATCGTATGTTCCAGATGAGTCAATCTTTAATTTAGATACATCGATTAATGCTTTAACACTAGCAATCTTATCAAGTGTACTCTTAGAACCTTTAACAATTACTTCACTATCTTTTAATTCTACTTCACTTATATTTAATTTATTATCAAGTGCATCTTGGTTAAGTAGATCATATGTTAACGTTTTAGCACTAGATACCTTATCGCTTATAGTTACTTTTACAGTACTAGGATCTATCTTGTAAGTAACTGATTCCACTGAATGATTATATTTAAGTTTAACATTATATTCTCCTGTTTTATAATCACTTAAATCAAGAACTATTTGATGATCTCCTAACTGTTTTGCTAAATATAAATCACTTTTTCTTCCCATTAGGATTACATCTACAGTATCAGGCACGCCTTCTACAACATATTTTTCTTTATTATATACAACTGTAACAGGTTGATTTGATAATATTTCACTTTCTTTTTCTACTAAGCTTACTGCTCTACTATTTACTACTAAGAAAGTACTTACCGCAATAAGTAATGAGAATAAGATAGTTGATTTTTTTCTATATAATATCTTATCTAATAAATTGTTTCCTTTATTAAACCTTTTATTTATTAAGTAAATTAATCTACTTATTGGGGTAATAATTAATTTATCAAACACGCTATATAAAGCTTTTAAAATTTTCATAAAGAAGTGACCTATTGCTTTCATTATTCTTCACCTCTTTCTTCTGCGGCATAGAATGTATCTTTTTTAGGACGTAACTCTCTATACAACATTTTCTTGAATTCCTCTACCCCCAAGTTATAATGCATAGTTCCAGATGTTGCAATACTCATTTTACCAGTTTCTTCACTGACAACAATAACAATTGCATCAGATTCTTCTGATAAACCAAGCGCTGCTCTATGTCTTGTTCCTAAACTCTTTGATAATTTATTATCTAAGCTTGTTCTAAATACACAACCTGCACAAGTAATTTTTGTTCCTTGAATAATAACTCCACCATCATGAAGTGAACTATTTTTATAAAATAAACTCTCTAAAAGTGGTGCCGAAATATCAGCATATATTTTAGTCGCTGGCTCAATATATTCTTGTAAGCTTACATCTCTTTCTATAGCTATTAGAGCACCAAATTTATTCTTTCTTAAGTATTCATTTGCTTCCATTATTTCAGTAACAATTAAATCTATTTCAGAATTGTTTAATACTTTATGTCTACCAAGCAATTGACTTCTACCAAGTTGTTCAAGCACTGTTCTAATTTCAGGTTGAAATATCACGATTAATGCTAGTGGTCCCCAAGCAATAACATATTCAAGAAGCATTCCTAGAGTATTTAAATTCAATACATTGCTAAATATCTTTAATACTATAATGATTATTATTCCTTTAAAGATAAGAACCATTTTGATGTTGTTTTTAAGATTCTTAAGCAAAAAGTAAACTAGATACCATACAACGCATATATCTATTACTTTTGTAACAATCCCCCATATTGATGATAATGTCATAAGCATTCCTCCCATGTATATTTAATTATAACAAACCTTTAAGCTTTAGTAAAATAATTTAAAGTACTTTACAACTCGTTTTTACATAAGTTTTATCTATTTTTTTTGATTTTTTCTATTGCTTTATCAAAGCTTAATTCATTTGGAAAAGCTTCATTTCTAGTTATTTCCATAAACTCTTTTTTAAGTTTAGTCATTCTTATATCTTCAAAGATATATCCAATAATAGCAAGGATAAGAAAAAATACTAAAATAGCGAATACAAAATAATGACTTATCAAAAAGTTAATCACACTATTCATATCTTTCCCCTTTTCTATTATGCTGGAATTTCAGCTTGAATATCTGTTGTTTTATATGTTGGATTAATCTCGATATAAGTATTTCCATCATTTACAACTAATTCTTCTCCATTAGTATACGTATATTTTGTTTTAGATCCTCTAGATTCTTTACTCCACTTAATTGGTACTGCTTTACCTTCAGTAATGTAAAAACCATCTCCAGATCCAGTATTACTCATATTTAGTCTTCCTTTATCATCACCATAAATATTTGAATAACCAGCTTTATAAGTAATTATGTTTTTAGCAGTAAATTCTTCTCCTGAAGTATAATCATACATGTCAGTATAATTTTGTTTTCTAGAATATACTTTCTTTTCTTCGTTATATAAAAATCTTACTTGATAACTATCTGAGAATCTAATAGCGACATATTTAGCATCAACTGCTTCTTCGCTATCTTTAAAATCAAGTGGTTCAGCGGTATATTTTAAAAGTGCTTTTTCATCCGTAGTAGTTCTATAACCTTTTGCTTCTGCTGCTTCTTTAAGTGATGACATTGTTGAATATCCTCTATGTTCATAACCAGCTCTTATGCTATTATCTCTAAAGAAGTATTTGCCTTCATATGTTAATCCATTTATATTAGCTATTCCAAGTGAACTGATATCTCTTTGGGCTTGAGGGCTCCATCCCCAATGTACATATAATGCATCATTTTCTAGTACATAATCCAAGAAATAATGTCTACTACTTCTTATACTTGCAATCTTTTCAACATCGCTATCTTTATACATAGCCATTTCTCTTGTAATTCCACCTTCAACTAAAAGTTCGTATATCATATATGCTTTCATTAAACCTGATTGATATGGCCATACAGATTGATTATTATTAATCATAACAGCGTATGGTCTTGACTTGCTATTTTCATCAATAATTTTAACTTTTGGCTTTTCTGGTTCCTTACTTTCTACTTTAGATTCCACTTTTTTATCAGAACCAAAAATTTTATCTTTAAATAGAAAACCTAAAACTCCCATAAGCAATAAAACTAAAATTAATAAAATGATAATTTTCTTCTTCTGACTTAATCTTTTCCACTTTTTTTTCATATATACCTCTCCTATTATAATGATAACATTTTTTTAAACTTATTACAATTATCTTTATAATTCTTTTGACATATTAATTAAATTTATGTATTATTTTACTAGAAGTAAATTAAGAAGAGGTTAATTATGAAAAAGAAAGCACTAATATATCTATTATCTGGTTTTATACCAATGATTATATTTTTTATATGCTCACAAATACTAGGCTTTGTACCAATTGGTAATAAAATAATGAATATTTATGATTCATTTACGCAATATCCAGGTTTCCTACTTGAATATGCGAGGATGTTAAAAAGTGGTCACCTATTTTATTCCTTTTCAGCAGGACTTGGCTTTAATTTTTATGGTACTATAACTTACTACTGTTTTAGTGCATTAAATCTTTTTAGCGTATTTGCAACCCCTAAAAATTATCCTTATTTTATAGCATATATGACTTTTTTAAGATTTATCTTACTTGGTATGAGTATGTGTTTTTACTTAAGAAGTTTAAAAATAGATAATAAACTTGTAATATTATTTAGTACTATATACGCTCTTATGGGATATACTGCAACATACTATTATAATTACATATGGATAGATACAATAATTATGCTTCCATTAGTAATATATGGATTAGATAAACTTATAAATGAAAATAAATCTTTTATCTATATATTAACTTTAACTATTACAATATTTATTAATTTCTATACTGGTTATATGGTATGTATATTTGTTTTAATATATTTTGTTTATAAATTTATACTTTCCAAAAACAAAAAGAAAATACTTATTAATTTTATAATTAGTAGCTTACTCGTTGGCCTTATAAGCACAGTAGTAATATTACCTAGCTACTATGCATTAAAACTTGGTAAAGCTACATTATATGAAAAAATAACTTATGATGGATTAATTAATTCATATAAACAATTTTTCTATATGATGACTACTGGTAATTACAAATCTGGAGACCAAGGTTATGGTCCACCTCAAGTATATGCAAGTCTTTTAGTATTATCACTAGTACCTATGTTCTTTTTTAACAAAAAGTATACACTAAAGGAAAAAATTGCAACTCTTGTAGTAATAATTATATTCTTAGCATCATTTAGCGTTAAAGCTTTAAACTATGCATGGCAATTCTTTCAACAACCTATATGGTGGCAATCTAGATTTAGTTTTACATTTGACTTTTTCATTATCGTTCTTGCTGCAAGAACATTTAATGATAGAGACCATTTAAATGTTAATGTTATTAAAAAATCACTTGTATTTTTAATACTTACTGCTCTTATTTTATTTGGAGCATATACTAAATACAAAGGTCAAAACAATGTCACAAGTTATTATATATATCTTGCACTAAGTATAATTATATTATGTGAAAATATATTCTTTATAGATCAAAAAGAATTTTATAAACTGATGATCATTTTAACTTTTGTTGATTTAGGGACAAATACATATAATTCTCTTGGTAATAATTCAACATATAAGAATTTAAACGAAACAAAAGAAATGCGAGAAGTTGCATCCAAAGAAATAAATAACATAATTAAAAATGATTCAGACGAATTTTATAGAATGGAATTTATTAATCATTATGGATCTGATGATGGCCCTTATTTTGGATATAATGGATTAAATTATTTTAATTCGGCAAGAAACTTAGGTGTTGTTCATCTATTTGAAGCATTAGGTTTTATATCAATTGATCATTGTCATGTAGAACTTGATGAAATAGATCCTGTTATATTATCAATACTTAATGTTAAATATATATATGGTAAAATGGATTATTATAAAAAAACTAATGAAGCCCATATTTATGAAAACCCTTACCCACTAGCGCTTGGTTATACTGTAAGTGATGACATTAAAGATTTTAAATTTCCTCTAACAGAAACAAAGGGAACAAATTATACTATGAATATATCTAGTTTAATTAATGCTTTAACTCATGACAATGTTGATTTATATGAAGAATTTGATTATACAAATTTTAAATTAACAAACTTATATCCAGATTTAACAAACAATCTTAGACGAGCTAATGGAAAAGTTGAAGGACGTGCAACATATGATTTTATAAGTGACAAACATTATTTAATAATAACTCCAAACACCTCTAGTATTGTTACATATATTTCTATAAATAATAAAAAGCCAAAAGTAGTAAATGACACATACACTGAAATCAAACCCGGAGATAAAGTTAAAATAGATATGACTGTAAATCAGGATGTTAGTAAAAGCGAATTTAATTTCTTGTTATTAAACTTAGATAACTTTGAAAATACCATGGATATTCTAGGACAAGATTTATTCCATGCTCATAAATATAGAAATGGTCATTTAATAGAAGGAACTATCGATATTAATTCCGATAATACATATCTGTTTACAACTATCGAATATGAAAAAGGAATGAGAGTATTTGTTGATGATAAAGAAGTAAAACCAGATATCTTACTTGACAGCCTTATAGGTCTTGATTTAGAAAAAGGATCCCATAAAATATATATCAGTTATGTTCCAAATGGTTTTATAAAAGGATTGATAATAAGTTTTGTAGGTATAATTTTATCGTTTATATATTTACAAACAAGAAAAAAGAAATTATAATTGAAATGGTGATATTATGAAGTTAGATATAATTATTCCAGCATACAACGAAGAAAAAAATGTAAGCCTAATTCACGATAAAATTGATGAAGCTTTAAAAGATATTGATTACAATTTAATCTATGTTAATGATGGTTCTACTGATAATACATACAGGGAATTAAAAGAACTATATAAAAAAGATAAAAAAGTTAAAGTTGTCAACTTTTCACGTAATTTTGGTAAAGAAGCAGCCATATATGCAGGACTTGAAAAATCAACAGGTGATTTATGTGCTTTAATCGATGCTGATTTAGAGCAAAACCCAAAATATTTAAAAGAAATGTATAATATATTAACAAAAGATGAAGATACTGATGAAGTTGCAATGATTAATACTAAAAGAACAAATAATACTTATGCACAAAAAAAAGGCAGCAGAAGCTTTTATAAACTTATTAATGCCTTAAGTGATATTGAATTTAAAGCGGATGCTAGTGATTTTAGAATGTTTACTAAAGATGTTAGAAACGCAATACTTAAACTAAGTGAAAAAAATAGATTTACAAAAGGTATATTTAGTTATGTTGGTTTTAATGTAAAATATATACCATATGAAGTTGAAAAAAGAAGTCATGGAAAATCTAAATTCAACTTCAAATCCTCTTTTAAATATGCTATAGACGGTATTATTGGATATTCAGTTAAGCCGCTTAAAATGGCTACTATACTTGGATTTATAGCCTCTATTCTTTCATTTATATATCTATTATATATAATAATTAAAACATTAATACTTGGTATTGATACTCCTGGTTTTGCAACTCTTGCTTCTCTAATACTATTTATGGGAGGTATAGAACTTATATGCATAGGTATACTTGGTGAATACTTATCAAAAACATTTATAGAAACAAAAAACAGACCTATTTATATAGAAAATAAGTCTTTAGGTTTTGATGAAGATGTCTTATAGACATCTTTTTATTTGTTTAAGCTTCTTATAAAATCAAATATTATTCCCCTTGTTTTTAAAGTTTTACCATATCTTATAACATCAATTGGATTATAAATATTCATGTTATTTTGATTAGTACTATTAAGCATGTATTCAAGTGCTTTAATAACTGTTTCTTTGGTAGAGTTAGATTTTAAAATAACCCCAGCAACATTAAGTAATTCTTCATCAACATGTTTAATAACCTTTTGATAAAAAGAATCTTTCTTCTTTTCAAAGTAATAACTATCTCCATCGTATTTATCAAATGCTTTTAATGTATCTAAGTATCCCCTTCTCATATTTATAAGAGGATTTTCTTTATCAAAAAAGGCATGTCCAAAAGAAAGAGATGGTTTAATTTCTATTACTTCAGCATCATATTTATCAAAGTTATATTCAACATTATCAGCATTAACATAATATATCTTTTCACAATCAATTTTTTCAAGCATAGGAACTAGCCAAGGATTGCTTTTATCATAACCAATAAGTAAAGGCATATATGCACTAGATACTATGTAATCAGCTAAATCTCCTTTTTTAATATTATCACTATATAATTTAATTGGTTCTATTTTATTTTTTTTAAGAGAAATCATACTATATTTTATCTTACTAGAATTAATTTCATCTTCTTTTATATTATTTCTTACAAACGCACTAAAATTACTAATTTTCATTCCTTCTTCTAACTTTTTAGTACTTATATTTTTTATGTTTTCTTCATCCAAAAGATTATTCTCTTTAAAAAACTTAATAACCATTTCATCTTCTAAATCAAGAATGTCTTTTAATGTTGCATCAGTCCAAATTTCTTTTAGTAATTTATCTTTTTTAACTGTTAACATGGCAGCATTAAAAGCGCCTATTCCTCTGCCCAATGTCGCTTTAAATCTTACATGACATTTTTTAAGAGCATAATATGCGCCAACTTGATAAGATCCTGTTATACTTTTTCCATCTAATATTAATCCAACCATGTTTTTCTCCTAAAATAATTATAATGGAAAACATAAAAAAAATAAAGAGAATTATATATCAAGTAAGTGACAAGTGAGATATATTATACCACATTTACAACCATTTAGTGGTATAATAGTCATAAATATAAGGAGGTGAATAATTTGGAAAGATTACTTAGATCAATAGCATGGATTTCAGAAACTGCAGGGGGTCATGATGGAGCTAGTATCCTAAGATTCATTGCATCTTTCTTTAGATAGATAAAGTAAAGCACTTAAGGGTGCTTTTTTTTCTTGGCATAATTTAGTAATATCAACTGTTGCGCACACTACCCTTTTATGCTATTATATAGAGCCATAATAATTATATAAGAATTACCGAAAGCGAGTTTAACGCTTTGAAGTCGCAAATTGCGACTTCAAAAGGTGGTGCAAGGAAAGGCCACGGATTATTTACTGAACAAGGTGTTATAATGCTCGCAACAATACTAAAATCTGATATAGCTATAAATATGAGTATAAAAATAGTAGAATCCTTTGTTAAAATGCGTCACTTCCTTATTGACAACAAAAACATATATAAATCTCTAAATAATATTAATAACACTCTTCTTGAACATGATGAAAAACTTGATTACTTATTTAATAAATTTGATAAAAAAGAATATCTATATTTAGAGAACTCTGAATATGATGCATATTCAGATATAGTGAAAATACTTAAAACCTCAAAACAAAGCATTATTATAGTAGATCCATGGTGCATTTATTAATCATGCCGGTGATAAAGTGTTCTCTATACACAAAATTGATGACAGAGATATTAAACTTAATCTAACAAAAACAATAAATAATATTCTATCAAAGGAGGAAGTTAATGTAAAACAATAAAAACGAAATATTGAATATCGAAAACAAAATATATGTAATTGATGATAAACAAGTAATGCTTGATTCAGATCTTGCAGAGCTTTTTGATGTAGAAACAAAAAGAATAAATGAAGCTGTAAAAAGAAATCCTAAAAAGTTTAATAATAATTTTTCTAAGATTTTATCAGATGAAGAAGTTAATATTTTTTTGGTCGCAAAATGCGACCAAAAAATAGAAACACGTGGTGGAAGATATAAAAATCCAAGAGTTTTTACCGAAGAAGGTATTATTATGCTTGCAACAATATTAAAATCTGAAACGGCAGTAAATATGAGTATAAAAATAGTAGAATCCTTTGTTAAAATGCGTCACTTCCTTATTGATAACAAAAATATATATAAATCTCTAAATAATATTAATAACACTCTTCTTGAACATGATGAAAAACTTGATTACTTATTTAATAAGTTTGATAAAAAAGAATATCTATATTTAGAAAATTCCGAATTTGATGCGTATTCAGATATAATAAAAATACTTAAAACCTCAAAACAAAGCATTATTATAGTAGATCCATATGTGGATATAACTTTCTTAGATACTATTAGAAACTTAAAAGCAAAAGTAACTTTAATTACCCAGAGAAGAACTAGACTTACTAAAACTGAAATAGATAAATATAATGCACAATATAATAACTTAACTGTTATAAAAGATTCGTCCTTTCACGATAGATACCTAATTATAGATAATCAAGATATATATCACCTAGGTGCTTCTATTAACCATGCTGGAAATAAAGTGTTTTCTATAAATAAATTACAAGATGAAGACATTATTACATTACTTAAGGATAAAGTTAATCAAATTATAAATAAAAAGAAAGCAACTACTTAGTTGCTCTCCTATTTCTTTTTTCTTCTTCTCCTTGGTTTTTTAATATCTAAGAAGTCTTCATCTATTTCCATAGTTTCATCAAGAACTTTGTTCATTTCTTTTGTTTCTTTTATTTCATCAGCGACTTCTTCAAGTATTTCATCGGCATCAATGTTTTCTGTTAGTTCTCTTGTTTCATCTTTAACTTCTTCTATAGCCTCCTCTATTTTTGGTATAGGTTCTGTAACAGGTTCAACCTTTTTCTTAGGTCTTCCTCTTTTTGGTTTTGGAGGTTCTTCTTTTATTTCTTCTTCTACTATAGGAGTTTCTTCCATTACTTCAGGAATTTTTTCTTTCTCTTCTTCCTTTTCTTTTATATCTTCTAATAATTGTTCTTCTTTTTCTTCAAGAATCTTTGGCTCTTCAAATAAACCTTCCTCTGTAATAGTTTTACCTTCTGAATCTTTTGCAAGCTTTTTAAGACGTTTTTTAAGACTCTTATTTTTTGCGCCAAAAGATATAGATAATAATAATAGTAATATGACTACACCTGCAATTATTGCAGCATATAACATATATCCAGACTTTTTAAGAACATTTATAACACCATCCATATTATTTATATTTAATGATGGAGAATAAATTTCTTTATTGTAAGCGATAAAAGATTTATTATCTTCGTTATAAATATAATATCCTTCTTTACCTGTTTCTAAATCTATAGCTTTAACTACTATAAATTTATCATTATATTTATTAACCAATACTTTTACATCTTCTCCATTTATTCTTATAGTTTTAAGCGTAAATCCATTTAATTTATCAGCATCTAATAATGCAAGTTTAGAAGTATTATTAGATTCTAAATATTTAGTATATTTTTTAGTTTTAGTATCATACATGAAAAGGTATGTTTTTCCTTTTTTATCTTGTAATACTACAAGAGTAATATTATTTGATTTATTATAGTATGATACTACCTCTTCACCATTTATTTTAACACTAGATAGTTCAAATCCTTCTGGCGCTTTAAATTCTTCTAATTCTTTTTTAACAACTGTATATACTACTCCATTTACTTTTACTTTAATTGGATCTTTTTCTACTCTTTCAACAGTTATTTTATATGTTTTATCTGCGCCATTCTCGGCCGTTACAACTATATTAAATTCATTAAATCCTTCTACTAATTCTTTTTCACCATAACCATAAACAGAAGCATTATCATCTAGGACTGATGCATGTATAGTAATCTTTTCTACATCATTTGCAACTTTTGCAGTATATTCATAAATATCTTTACTAAACTCTGGACTTATTTTAGCTTCATCAATAGATAAACTTGCTAAATTATTGTTTGAACTTAAATTAGCATTTGTTTCTGATTTGCTTGATGAACCATTGGAACTTGAGTTTGTTTTATTTGATGACCCACCAGTTTGAGGTGCGACTACTGTAACTGAACATGCTCCACTTGTTGCGCCTGGTCCAATAAGCTGATTACCAGTAGAACCTGTATCAGCAACGTCTACTCCTGTTAAATATATAGTTGTTGATCCAATATTTGAAGCTTTAAACGTATAGCTTGAACTAAACGATTGTTGATCAAGCGCTATATGACTAAAACCTGTTTGATTTGAAACGATACTACTATTATAGTATATTCCATTAATATTCCACATAGCTGTATCAGAATGACTACCAGAGAATCTAACTGTAAAAGTATTACCTTGTGTTACGGTTCCTCCACCAGAACATCCAATGCTTGCAGCATTTGTAGATATTGGAAATGCGATTAATGTTAGTAATAATAATTTTTTAATGTTTTTCATTTTAAACCTCCTATTGAACTATTGTATATTTACCTAAGAAATATAATTTTACTCTAGAATAATCAATTGCTGTTATTTGGCCATCTCCAGAAACATCGCCAGCTTTAAAGTATGCACCACTAAGTGAATATTTACCTAAGAAATAAAGTTTAATTCTTGAATAATCTATAGCTGTTACTACTCCATCTCCAGAAACATCACCTTTTATAACAATTGTATATGTTTTAGTATTGCCATTAATTGTTACTTTAACAATGTCACCTGTAGATACATAACCATTTGTATTACTAGAGTTTTTAGTATATTCTACATTTGCAAAATCATATGTTGCTTTTAAATCATTAACAAAGTTTGTTACACTTCTTTGATATTTAATACCTGTTATATAACCACCATTATTATTAAGTCCTGCCTTGCTTATTACATCATCTGCAGAAGCTGAATTTGCTGCTACTTTATTAACCGTAACAGTATACGTTTTAACATCTCCGCTTGCAGCAGTTACTTTAACATATATTTTATTTTCACCATCTTTTAATGTAACGTTTCCTGTACCAGTAAGTTTTGCATCACTTGAAGATGTGACTGCACTTACATTAACACTTGATATACTATTTGGAACACTGCATGTATAAGTTAGAGTTCCTGAATTAAAACTTGGTGTAAATGAGCAATTAGACACACTTAAACTCTTTAACGCATTATCAGTATTTGCATTAATTGCTAAACTTGTTGATGTTGGTAAATTACTATAAACAGGGACAATAAAGTTGATTGCTGAATCTATAATTCCAACACCATTATAAGCATTATAAGTTGATATACCTTCAGAAGTACATACTCTTACGTTTTGTTGATATTGATGCCAGTATGCATTTGTATTTATAGTATTAAATTTTTCAAAGTAAAGAGTGTTTTGACCACCACTTATATATTCGCTTTTTATAAAAGCCGCTCCACCAACAATAGATTTTTCTGCAGTATTCCAACCATTTCTTTTTGCAGTTGATAAAGCATTTGCAATAATAGTTGAACTGCCTGTTCCACTGGCTCCTACATTAAAGAAATTATAATACTTAGTTCCTGTGCTATCTGTCATTTCTGCAGTAGCACTTCCACTTCTTCCTTGTTCCTGGATTACTCTACTAGCTAAATGGAAGGTACTTACATTATTTTGACTTCCTGCATTATAAAGCATATTAGCATAACTATCAGAATCCATAAATGTTCCACTAAGAATTGTTTTTCTAGTATTAGATGCTGTTTGAAAAGCACTATTAAAGTTGAGTGATTCAAACATGAACATTGTTTTTTCTGTAAACCAATTTCTTGGATCCATATAAAACATTACCGTTTGTTTTGAGGCTGCATACCAACTTCCATTATCCTGAGGTATATATTGCCCATTTGAGTACGCTCCATTTTCTGTTGACCAAAGTCTTTTATCAGAACTAGATTGAATTAAATTAGATTTATAGTTTTCCATTTCACCTGCAACAGCAGTATTCCAATCTATTGTTTTAGTTGGAGTAAAAGTCCATTTTGAGTGAATAGCATGCAATTTTGCAAGCGGTAAAACATAACTTTCAGGGAATCCTTGACTTCTAAGCGTTGTTTTATATGTTTCATCGATATTATAAGTTTTTTTGTTTTTAAAATAACCACTATATATATATCCTGTATAATTATTGCTATAATAGTTTGTAAATATTTTATACCAAACTTGAGAACCAACTTTTACTTCTTCAAGTATTTCAACTTTATGATTAGTTGGAAGTATAATTGTTTGGCCATCTACATCCTTAGTTAAAGTGCTTCCTCCAGCGGTAGTCCTTATGTAGTTACCTTCACTACATTCTGCCATGGTAAAAGTTGCAGCATAAGTATTTGCTACAAAAGATATAAAAGATAAAATTGTAAAAATCATGATTTTTACTACTCTTTTCATATTATACCTTTCCATTCTATTTAATTATAACAAAAATAATTGTAATAATAAAGCTAATTAAGACAAAAAAAGACTTGCTTTACACAAGTCTTAGTTATTATCAACAAAATCTACCATCTTTTTTATTACAGCAGGATTCTTAGTTACTTTATTAATTAAGTCATCTTTATCGAATTTAGTGAATATATTTACAAAACTTTCTTCATCTCTTATAAATATTTCTGGATATTTAACAATTATATCCTTGTAGTTAGTAATCCCAAAATCTTTTAGATAGTTAAGATTCTTTTCAACTAGTTTAGCAAAAAAACTCAAATCAGAATATATTTCATCACTAACATTTGCTTTAAGCGTTTCAATATCTGCATCATTTAAACCGAAATTATATAAATATTTCATTATTTACCTTCTTTCGTTTGTTTCATCATTTTAAGTATAGTTGTTTCTGGGCCTACGATTTTCATTCTCTTTAGGTCATTACCGTCAATAGCATTAATTGTATTAATTAACTCTTTAACATCTAAAACAAATTCTTTCTTAGTTCCATCTTTATATTCTATTTCGTTGCTTATTAAACCTTTTAGTTTATCAAAATCTGTTCCATAAGGTTTAAGCAATTGATTAAGCGTTTCTAAATCACTATCGATTATAGTAGATGAAACAGGTGCTGTATTTTCTTTAACCTCTTGTGTAGGTTCCTCTGCAGTTTCTTTTACTTCTTCTACTTTCTCTTCTTTAGTTTTTAATTCTTCTCTAGGCTTTTTAAGATTTGTAAACATGTCGTCTGCGCCATTTAAGATTTTTTCCCATTCAGAGATTTCTTCTTTACTTAATGAATCTTCTATTATTGTCTCTTCTAGAGTTCCATCTTTTGGTTTTTCATCTGTTTCTTCTACTTTTGGTTCTTCTTTCTTATCTTCTTCTGTTTTTTCTTCATCTTTTGATTCAGGAGTTTCTTCTTTTACCTCTTTATCCTCTTTTTTAGGTTCTTCTTTTGATTCTTCCTTTATTTCTTCAATTTTTGGCTCTACAGTTTCTTCTTTGATTTCTTCCTTTGGTTCATCTGTTTTTTCTTCTTTAATGTCTTTAGTTGCATTTAAGAATGCTTCTAAATTACTATCAAAAATATTAGTATTAGTTTCTTCAGGTTCAATTACTTTTGGTTCTTCTTCCTCTTTTGGTTTATATCCCGTTAAATCATATATTTGCTTTAAAGAATCGTCAAAACTAATTGCGCTTTCTTCCTTTTTTGGTTCTTCTTTTGGTTCTACTTTAGTATTATAATTATTATTATAATCAGGTCTGTAATAACCAAAATTATATGATCTTCCTCTATTTCTTGATTGAGTTATATTATTATTAATATTATCTATACTGTTACTATATTTATTGATATTATCTGTTAAGTAATCTAGAACTTTTTTAAATTTATCTAGTTCTTGACTATTTTTATTTAATAACATATTAAGATTATTTGCAGTATTTGAAAATTCAATTATATTATTTTTAATTTGTTCAATATCTTCACTTAGTTTAGATATCTCTTCATTATATTTATTGACTTCTTCATCACAACTAACTTTGGCGTTATTCATAATATTACTATAAATATCTTTAGTATCGCCTCTACTTGTTGAGGAATATGCATCCACCATTTTTTTATAAGTGTTTTGAACATTTTCAATTTTATCTTTTAAACGCCCAATTTCCTCTTTTTTTCTAGATATTTCTTGATCACATTTATTTATAGCATTATCGTTTTCTTTAATATCTTTTGAATTTGTATCGATAGCTTTTTCATATCTTTTTATTGTTTCTTTAACATCCGAAATAAGTGTTTGTCCAACACTTTTAGCTCTCATAACGAAGTCATTAAATATTTCTAGTTTGTCATCCTTATTAAAATCGAATTTTTCCATACTTCACTAGCATCTCCCTAATCTTATAGAATAATTTTATCAAATTAATAAATAAATGTAAATAGTTTTTCAAAATAAAGAACCTAGATTATTCTAGGTTCTGATTATTTTATGAAGTTGCTGTAGCATCTACTACTAGCTGAAGTGCAAGCATTTTACCTATTACATCATTAGGAGCGTTTTCATCAAGCCAGAATTTAATTTGATGTGTTTCAGACGCCCCAGGATTAAGTGTTCCCGTTCCTACTTGCATTTTAGTCCCTTGAGCACTACTCATAGATCCTAAATTTCCAGTAGTGTTAGAATCATATTTATAATCTATATTACTATATTGTGCAAGTGGAAGCGCAGCATAACCATTATAATCTGAATGACTTGCCTTAAATGCTGATGTATTATCAACAAGTGAAGCTATATATGAAATCTTATAAGTTCCAGTATTTTCTACTGTATATACATATGTACTATTTGCTTTTGCTTTGCTTTCTGTTGAAGGATATATATCTGTAATTATTATTTGCCCAGTACTAGAAGTTACTGTAACATCAAAAGTTCCAATATCTATTTTTTGATCTTCATTATTTTTATGTGAAGAATTAAATATAGCATAAGTAGTACTCATAACTACAATAACTACTGCCAAAACAGAAAAGACAGCAATTACAGCATGCTTTTTAATTACATTTTCTAACGTCTTTTTCATAACTTTACCCTCTATCTAAATAAATTATATAAAAGATTTTATGAAAATACAAGTATTTAGACACTAAAAAAGAACTAGTTTGTCACTAATTCTTTTAATTTTTCTTTATTTTCGTTGTTAAAATACTCTATAGGTGCACCATCAAACTCTGAATCATATATATCTTCTTTTAAAAGAATTACATGTTTATTACCCTTAGTAATTATAATCGTTGGTGTATTGAATTCTTTAACGCCTAATACTTTTTTAAAGCTATCAAATTCTTTTTTGTTTGAATCAAGCATTGATGATTTTAAATAATAAATCTTTTTGTTTTTATAAATATCATTTAAAGGTTTTACTAACACTTGAGTATAAGGGTCTTCTGAATTACCAATTAAAATAACAGAATTCTCTTTTAACAATTTATTTGCATCTTTTAATGATATATATTCATATACACATTCTTTTACAGAAACATATGAATATTCTTTATGAAATACTTCTGCATCAGATTTTTTAATATTACTTATATATACTTTCGCATCCCTAATTCCAAAATACAAAAATACAAATCCTATTAAAATAATCAATATATCTAATATAATTCTAAGTTTTCTAGTATCTTTTTCTTCTTTTTTCTTTTTCATTATCCAATTTGATTCATTACTTCTTCAGCGAAGTTTTCTTCTCTTTTTTCCATTCCTTCGCCTACTTCGTATCTTACCATCTTAGTTACATTTCCACCGTTGTTTTTAACATATGTTTTAACATCGATATCACCATCTTTAATGAATGCTTGGTTAACTAAGCATATTTCTTTAAAAAATTTTTTAAGTCTTCCTGCGACCATTTTTTCAGCGATATCAGCTGGTTTTCCTTCTTCCATAGCTTGTTCTTTTAGAACTTCTTTTTCTTTTTCTACTCTATCTGCTGGAACTGATTCTTCATCTAGGAATTCTGGTTTCATTGCAGCAGCTTGCATTGCAACATCTCTTGCAACTTCTTCATTAGCACCTTTAACAACAGTTAAAGCAGCAATTTTTCCACCCATATGAATATATGATCCAAATACTTCATCGTCTTCTTTAGTAACTACTTCTACTCTACGTAAAGATAACTTTTCTCCAATTGTTGCAGTTCTAGCAGTTATTAAATCTGAAACTGTGCCTTCACTTGTTTTAGCATTTAATGCATCTTCTAATGTATTAGCGTCACTATTTAAAATAGCATTTCCAATTTCATCAACTAGTTCACCAAATTTTTCGTTTGAACTAACAAAATCTGTTTCACAGTTTAATTCTAAGATTACTGCTTTATTACCATCAGTAAATACTTTACTAACACCTTCTGCAGCAATTCTATCTTGTTTTTTAGCAGCTTTTGCAATACCTTTTTCTCTTAGGTAATCAACAGCCTTTTCCATATCACCATTAGTTTCAACAAGTGCTTTTTTACAATCCATCATTCCAGCACCTGTAGTTTGTCTTAATTCATTAACCATTTTTGCAGTTATCATATTTAGCCTCCTTTTTATTTTGTTAAAAGTTCGATTAATTCATCTTTTTTAAGAGTACTATAACCTTTTAGTTCTCTTTCTTTTGCAACTTTTTTAAGTTCTGCAAGTGTCATTGATGAATAATCTACTTTTTCTTCTTTAACTTTCTTTTCTTCTTTTTTTACTTTTTTAGTTTCTTTAACTTCGTCTTTTTTAGATACTTCTTTAACTTCTTTTTCTTCCTTTTTCTCTTCTGTTTTTGTTTCATCTTCTGTAATATAATCAACTAATGGTAATTTTTTTCCTTCACAAATTGCATTATTAAGTACTCCTAGAACAACTTTAACAGCACGTACTGCATCATCATTACCAGGAACTACAAAATCAACATCATCTGGATCACAGTTAGTATCAACAAGGCCAAATACTGGAATATTTAATTTTCTTGCTTCTCTAATTGCATTGATTTCTTTTTTAGGATCTACAATAATAAGTGCATCTGGTAGTTTTTCCATAGAACGAATACCACCAAGTACTCTCATTAATTTGTCATATTCTTTTTTGATTAATGAAACTTCTTTTTTAGGAAGTAATTCAAATGTTCCTTCTGCTTCCATTTTTTCAATTTCATCAAGTCTTTTAACTCTTTTTCTAATAGTACGGAAATTTGTAAGAGTTCCACCAAGCCATCTTTCATTTACATAGAAAGATTCACTTCTTTCCGCTTCTTCTTTAACTACTTCTGAAGCTTGTTTTTTAGTTCCGACAAATAAGAACTTACCTCCATTTTCGCTAATCTTTTTTAACTCTTCGTATGCAACTTCTATGCATGCAACAGTTTTTTCTAGATCGATAATATAAATATCATCTCTAGCAGTAAAGATGTATTCCTTCATTTTAGGATTCCATCTTTTAGTTTGGTGTCCAAAATGTACACCTGCTTCTAATAAATAACTCATAGAAACAACAGCCATAAAAAATCTCTCCCTTCGTTTTTACTTCCTTATGCTTCTAAAATATTTCAACCAAGGCTTGTGGTCACTAGAAATATAAATTCACATAAGTGTTTATTTGGCTTTACAGCCATTAATATAATAACAAAGAAAAAGTCCTTTTGCAAGGACTTTGTTCTACTATTTTTAATAATTTATTACTTATTTTCGTTTTCTAACATTGCTTTTAATTTCTTCTTGAATTCTTTTTCTTCATCATCGGAATATCCAGCGCTATAAACCTTAGCGATTTGATCATGATTAAACACTGCTACTTCATCTGAAGATAACATACCTTCTGGATATAAACAACCAGAATAATCATATTCTTCCTTACTATTATTTGGTACTACGCAAAACCCTGTTATCATTAGTCTTTTTTGACCGTTTTTTAATAGAACTACACTCCCTATTGGTAAATATTTTTCATATTTCATTATTTTTTCTCCTTTCAAAAAACACTTACATCTCTTTTGTAAGTGCTTCTTTGTAACTCATAAAATATTGAACCCCTGATACAATAGATAAAACAGTAGCAACAACTATTAATGCAAGTGATACATTTACACCAATTAATTCAAATGGCAAATTGTATAATAACATAAATGATACACCCGTCATCATACACACAGTCTTAGCTTTTCCCCAAATAGATGCTCCAACTGCTTTTCCACCTTTTTGCCCTGCCACCATTTTAATAGAATCAACAAATGTATCTCTAGTAATAATGATTACTGGGATAATGGCAGGAATAAATCCATCAACTGCAAGAATTATCAATATTCCATTTACTAAAATCTTATCTGCAATTGCATCCATTACTTTTCCAAAGTCAGTAACTAAATTATATTTTCTAGCTATATGACCATCTAAGAAATCAGTAGTGCTGGCAATAATAAATAAAACACCGGCAATAATATATTTTAGATTAACTGTTATTTTTCCAGCAACTAAATAATTTGGAAATTCTATTCCCATTTGATAAAAAGGAATAGATAACATAAGTAATACTAATAAAGAAAGTACTATTCTACTAACTGTAATTTTATTTGGTAAATTCATAACTACACTCCTACCTGTTTAACTGCCCATATAATAGAAACAGCTATTAAAATAATTATAACTATTGATATTATTAAATATTTTGGCCATACCGGCTTTTCTCTTGATTTTAAATATGGTGAAACAACTCTTATTTCATTAGTCATTTCAAGATCTTCAGCTTCCTGTCTTTCTTTTTCTTCAATTGCTTTTTCTAATTTATCGACAGGTATTTTGGAAGTATATTCAAACATATATTCATTAAACTTTTTAATAGTCTCTTCAGGATCTAATCCTAAATATTTAGAATAACTAGTTAGGTAATCTTTTAATTCAAATATATCTTTGAAACTTCCTATTTTTCCATCTTCGATTTGTTCAAGTGCAATAACAGGAATATTAGTATCAGAACTTGCTTCTTCTATACTAACTCCTGCACTTTCCCTCGATTCTTTAAAATCATTTCCAATTTCGTTCAAGAATTTCACATCCTTTAATATAAAAAAAATAATACTTAGTAAGCCTTGTTCTGTACCACTAGGGTGACAAACATTTATCTTTTGGATAAAACCAAACCTTCTTTAGATTCATTTCTCTTTAGAAGACTCCCCTACCAAAATTTGGGTTTCTCACTTGCGGGGTTTACCACGTTCCACCTTGCCTGTTACCAAGCAAGCTCGTCTCTTTGGCACTTTTATATTTACTCAAATCCCAATGGGACTTTTTCAAAGCCGTTAGCATAAGCTACCTAGAGTTATTTTTTCCTCTAGCACAAACATTTTATTCATCTCAGAATAAGTGAGCAAGGACTTTCCTCAAGTATATAAAATACCAGCGTTTGTCTTTCCGTATTATTCTTCTTCCTCTTCTTCTTTTTTATTGCCGTAAACTATCTTTTCTAGGTTAGATAGTCTCTTAAGTATATCAAGATTACTAGAATTAAATTTACCAGCGCCTGTTTCTTTAGATAATGTCTCAAGTTCCATAGTAAGTTTTCTAATTTCATTTTTTAGTTTATTGTTTTCCTCTACTAAATCTTGATTTTCTTTCTCGGCATTTTTTATAAAACGAATGAATTCAGTATAGTCCTGAATTATAGAGTCAAGATATTCATCAACCTCTTGAGGTCTATAACCCTTAGTATCAAATTTAAATTCCTTATTTAATATATCCTTTGGAGAATTATTTACATTAAGTCCATACATAGCATTCACCCTTCTTACAAAACATATTTTACTATTTGCGTCTTATTTTGTCAATAAGACTAGTTTAGTTCTTTATTCAATATATATAATACTTTTCCATTATATAGTATCTTACTAAAGGTATCACTTTTACCTATTCTTTTTAACTTGGTACCATATGGAAGCGTAACTACCCTATTTGGCACATCTGTAGTTGCAGAACTTCTAAGTATTGCACCGCTTTTCGTTGTTACTTCCTCGTTAACACTTTCGTAATTTAAGTCTGGTCCTTTTTTATAATTAGGATCGTTGACAATATCTTCTTCTTTTTCAACATAAGTAAAGTATGATACATTTAAATCTACATATCCCGGAACCCCGTCTACTTTTCCAGCATCGGAATATTGCCACATGTTATAGTTTCCATTATAATCAAGCGTATCTCCATAATATGCTACCCAAAGTAGTTTTCCATCGAATCTTCCTGTATCAAAATTATATGATAAGGCGCTACTATATGAATAAATCATACTAGTGTATCCATACGATTCAATTACGTCAGTAAAGGCTAATATATTATCAGTTATTGTACTAGCATTTACTCCTTCTAATCTTCCTCTATTTAATACTTCAGCATCATATACAATCGGATAACTTATATCATAATCTTTAACTAAATTTATAGTAAATTCTGCCTCTTCTCTAGCTTCTTCTTGATTTTTAGCAGTTCCAAAAAAGTATACACCTACATTTAATCCTGCTTCTCTAGCTTCTTTTACATTTTTTCTAAAATAACTATCTTCTTTAACATTGCTTCCATCTATTTCTCTAAAACCACATCTAATAATTGCAAAATTTATACCAGTGGCAGCAACCCTATTCCAGTCTATATCTCCTTGCCATTCTGATACATCTATACCATATGAAACATTATATGATAAAAATTGCTCATTTAAACTAGTACTAGTATTAATATTTGTAGTTAAATTTTTAAAAGTATTTGTTTTAAATGTATAAAACAATCTATCATCATTTATAGTAACAACATTATTTTTATAATATTTATATAAATTTAATGAAAAAAAAGTTACTGTAAAAGCAAGCAATGCTAAAAATAAAGAAACTCCAAATTTCTTTTTATCTATCTTTCTAAAAAATTGTCTTACTTCAAAACTAATTTCTCTCATACTATCTACCATAAAACATTATACCATGGGAAAATATATTTTTTCAAGAATTCTTTATCAAGATTTACGTCTTCCAATTACTTTTTGAATGGCAAGCGTTCTTTCAGCATAATTTACATCATCAATTAAACTTTGTAAAAATAATTCTATTCTCATATAATCACCTATATTAGTTTTACATATCTTTTAAAAAAATTAAAGAATATCGACAAAATTTCTTTATTTTTTACCTTATTTATAGTAATATTATACTAGGTGATAAAAATGAATGAAGAATTAGGGGTTAGGCATGTAGAAAGTCCAATCATGCTTAGTAAAGAACCTACAACTAATAGTTCTTTACCAAGTTTAAGACAAATAGAACCAAAAATCAAAAAAGAAAAAGATGTTGTTCCAGCCTTTTATACTGGTTTATTAACTATTTTATTAATAATAACTTATTTATTTACATTAAAGCTATATGAACCTGTTAATAATCTGGTTTTAACTGGTGGAATTGTTAGTTATCCATTTACGTTTTTAGTAATTGCACTTATCTCTAAAAAATATGGATTTAAAAGTGCACGAAAAAGTATTTACATTAGTTCCTTATTATATTTAATTTTTGCAGTATTTTCAATTATAGGAATTTTACCAAAAGCTAATGAGGCATCAAATCAATATAACATAATCGTTCAATATTTACTTGCTAATAATTTTGTTGATGTTTTAGGATTTAGATTATTTTATCCAACTTTAGGACAATTTTTTGGAGTATTAATTGCGTATATAGTAAGTCATTTACTTTATAGCACTGTGTATAATGCAATTCATTCTTTCACGGTTGAATATTTAGCTACGGGCCTTGGTATATTTATTGCATATATTATAGATAGACTATTATTTGTGTTTATATTATTTGCCCAAGGATTAATAAATGGTGATAATACTTTTGCATATGTCATTCAAGTATTAACAAGTGAATTTATGTTTGCAATACTAGCAGCAGTACTAGTAATAATTATATATTCCATTATATGTAGTATAGAAAAAAAGAAAGAAAGCAAAATCAAATAAAGATTTTGCTTTTTCTATAATTTACTATTAAAAAAGTTCTACACACTATATGTAGAACTTTTTTCTTTATCATCTGTAAGGCTATGTAATAATTCATGAAAAGCTGGTACCATTTCATCTTCAAAAACATTTTTACCATTTTCTAGTTTGTCTGCAATATTAGGGATTTCTCCAAGTTTTTCTAAAAGTTCATTTGTTTCCCCAGTTACTTGCGCTAATCTAATTTCATCTTTCATATATTTCACCATCCATAAGCATTCCTGCAACTAATACATTATCATTAGTTTTTTCTAAATCATATTGTCCATCTTGATCATAATATTTTCTAACAATTGCTCTTTCATCATAGGCATTTAGCCCATTTTCTAAACCAAAGCCACTAGATTTTATTAATTTTTTAGAATTAATATCATATTCATAAGTTGCAAGTCCTCTTCTTCTTATGATGACATTACCATCAATCTTATATTCATTAACATAAGATTTAACAAGAGAATTTATGCTATTCACAAGCATCCCTATAGATGCATGACTTTCATCGTTAAAATAATCAGGCATAACAATTATTCTATTAACCTTTATAATTTTTTTATCTTTTATTTCTGGATATGATGCATAAATATATCTTTTGCTAAGATCTTCTTTAGAAATAAAATCTAAAGGAAATTTATTTCTTTTAAGAACTGCTTTAACATCTTCTTTTGCTTTTGTTTTTCTTCCATTTGAGTCTACTCTATATTCCCTTGCTATTTCATATTTACAAGAAAGTATAGCCTCAAGTATAATCTTTTGATACTCCTTTCCATATTCACAAACAAGAGTATCATATAAATCTCCTACCGCATAGGCAAGTTTTTCTTCGCATCCAGATTCAATTAACTTATTTGATATATCACAGGGGAGAATCTTAACACTGTTTTTTGTTTCATTCATTTATTAAACCCTCCATCTTTTTAAATGTTATTATAACAAATATTAAATAATTTTTAAAGTGTTTTTTTAATTATTTGTGTAACATTTTATCGAGTTTACTTTTTTTATGTAAAAGAGCATTTCTTTTAACTTCATCATTTATGTTAGTAAGATATGTGAACATTAGGCCTGTAGTATCACTACCTCCAATTGAGTAATCTGCTTTAGTAAATTCATTGCTATAAAATAAAATTGGAACCTTACCACCAAAATTTACTACTTTATCTACTACCCCTTCTCTAACTGTCTTTTGAATACCATATAAACTACTTATTATAAATGTGTATCCCTTTTCTTTAGATGCTTCATATATATTTCCAATAAGCCCATCTATGTTATGCAAAGTATCTTTAATATCTTCCATTCTATTGTATTTTCCAATATCGTAATCTAAAACATATCCATCTCTTTTAGTACTTTCTATTGTATTAATAACAGCATCTTTATTGCTAAACAAAGTATCATCATTTATAGCAAAGGTAATATTGCCAGATAATTTTCTTTCTTTACCATTCATATAATAATTAATAGTATTTACATTGTCTTGTTCAGCAAAAACCATTAAATTAATTTTATTCTCATTAATTATGGAAGACAAATAATGTGATTGTTTAACTCTTTCAAACATAAAAGGAATTTCTTCTTTATATTTATATAAACTAAACATATTAACTTGACCTTTTAATAGCTCATTATATATTTTATCTATATCTACTTCTGTATAATTTAAAAATAATATAGAGTCACCTTGTGCAATACTAAATCCATCATTAATTTTAAATGGCATTACATTTTCTGGAGTATTTAAATTTGTTTTTAAAACATCAATTTTTTTAGAAAACTGATTCCATTTTTCTCCTTGCTCTTTGATGAACATTCTTTTAAAGTCATCACTATTTATAAAGTTTTTACCAACTACAAAGCCAACTTTCATATGTTCACTATTTTCAAAAACCACTTTATTTAACATATGTTCAAACCCATCATAAAACTTCATATTAGGACTTGATAATATAAAATGTATAAACACTTTCTTATTTTTATCAGGATTAAGCGCATATGCAAAAGATTTAAGCTGTAACAAAGTTGCGCTATCATCTATATTACAAAATATATGCATTTTGTTATCTGCAGTAACTGCTTTCTCAGCTTCGAGCAATACTTCATTTTTATAAAAAGTTTTATCATATATTTCATTATCTATAGCATTATCCTTTGTTTTAAATGGAGGTACACTAAAATATTCATAACCAGTTGTATAATTCGCTGCACTAGTTGCAATTGAACTAAACAATACTTCTTTTGTCATGTTATCTAGGTTCGGCATCAAATTATGACTAAATACTTCCGCTGAACCTTTTTGTTCTACTCCAAATCCATTAATAAGCATAAGAATTGTTTTTCTCATATATATCACCCTTTTACTTTTCTATTTGATTATACCACAATTCATACTTTTTTGCTTTATTTTCTTTTCTTTTTTTGTTAGTATAAACATATGAACGAAAAACATTACAATACATTAAACAATTTTTACAGAAAAAAATTTGATTCAAAAGTATTTAAAGTAAGTTTAAATGCTGGTTTTTCATGCCCTAATAAAGAAACTGGTGGATGTACTTTCTGCACATTAACACCATACATTGGAGATGCTAGCAAAAGTTTAGAAGCACAATTTGAAGAAATTAAAAACATGCTTTTAAAAAAATGGTCCAACGCAAAATATATTGCATATCTAGAAGCGGGTTCTAACACCTATGCAAGCGTAAAGAAGTTAAAAGAAATTTACGAACCACTTTTAAAAATAGATAACGTAATAGGATTAAATATAGGAACAAGATGTGATTGTCTAAGCGATGATATTCTAGATTATTTAGAAGATTTATCTAAAAGAACATATCTTACAATAGAACTTGGATTACAAAGTTCTCATAATAAAACACTTAAAAGAATCAATCGTGGTCATACTAAGGAAGATTTTACAAAAGCCGTAAAAAAATTAAAACAAAGAAATATAAATGTTGTAGTACATATAATAAATGGATTACCAGATGAAACAAAAGATATGATGATAGAAACTGCTAAATATGTTAACTCTTTAAATATTGATGGAATTAAAATACATATGTTATATTTAGAAAACGATAGTAAATTATACAAAGAATATAAAACAAAACCTTTTCATATTTTATCAAAAGAAGAATATATTGAAATAGTTGCAAAGCAGTTAGAATATTTAGATAAGAACATCGTTATACACAGGATTACAGGAGATCCGGATAAAGGAAAGTTAGTAACACCTACTTGGCTTTTAAAAAAGTTTGTAGTTTTAAACGATATAGATAAATATTTAAAAGCAAATAATATATACCAAGGAGATAAAACAAACTAGTTATATAATTCTTATTCTTTTATATTAAACTTAGATTTTATAATAATTGGTTTTTTAATATAATCCGTAATTCATGATGTTTCATTACTATAAGAAAACTTCTTTTTAGTATCTTCTAGAAGTCTTTCATATTCTTTAGAATTGATGCGTTCTCTTAATGCTCTGACAGATAAATTTTATTTTTCTTAATTTCGCATAAAAAAAGCATCTTTTTAGATGCTTACTTTTGATATCTTTGCATTTGAGCCATAACTTGTTTAACTTGTTTTTGACTAGGTTTTCTACCCATTTGACTCATCATAGCTTCTATCATTTTTTCATTTATTGGTGGATTTTCTTTAATATACTTTTCCATATATTTTCTCGTAAAAATAAATCCTGCTATTGCTCCAACAATAAGACCAACTAATACTAGTAATATATCATGTAACATAATATCATCTCCTTAAGAGTATTTTAACAAAAATAATTACCTATGACAACCAGAAATAATCTTTAGAATAAAAGTCTATTACAAAAAGATTTGGAATTGTTTTTAAAACCTTAAAGAAAGATGGATTATTAACAGTGCTTTTAAGTTTTAAAAATGTTCTATTAACTGTTAATTTAGAACTTTCATCAGTATAATAATTATTAATTAAATGATTATTGTTAAATTTAGTATAATAATCACTATTTTTAAGTTTATTAAATATTTCTAAATTTAATTTTTTTGCACTTGTTTCCTCACACATTTTATCAAATACACTTTTAGCGATATTTATATCATCCTTTTTCATATAATAAATATCATCAAATGCTAAAAATAAATTATATGGTTTATTTTTGGTTAAAGTTTTAAATTCTTTATTGATTTTAAATATATAAAAAGTCCTCATTCTATCACCAAAAAAATCATACATTAAATGCATGATTTATTTTGTCGAATTATAAAAGGTCCTCAAATTTTTTATCTTCAGGAGTTATTTTTATAATTTCTTTTTCCTTAATAGCTTTTTGTAATAATGGTTCAAAATCAAATAGATTTTCATACTCAATTGCTTTATCAAGTTCTGGATTGATAACAGGATGTTTTGGAACAAATATTGTGCAGCAGTCTTCATATGGTAGAATACTTGTTTCATATGTATCTATTTTTTTAGAAATATCAATTATTTCTAGTTTGTCTAAACACGCCACAGGTCTTATAACAGGCATTTTAGTTACATCGTTTATAACTGCCATACTTGTTAGTGTTTGACTTGCCACTTGCCCAATTGATTCGCCATTTACAAGTGCTTTGCAGTTATTTTTTCTTGCAAGTCTTTCACTTATTCTATACATCATTCTTCTCATAATTGTTATTAAATAATCATGTGGTGCATTTTTATATATTGTTTCTTGAATCTCTGTAAAATTTATTACATGTAATTTTATATATCCAGAATATTTTGATAATATTTTAACAAGTGTTTTAACTTTTTCTTTAGCTGCATCACTTGTATGAGGTGGACTTTCAAAATAAACTGCTTCAAGTCTAATACCCCTTTTCATTGCTAAAAAGGCTGCGACTGGTGAGTCTATTCCTCCAGAAAGCATAAGCATTCCTTTACCTTGCACTCCAACAGGATATCCTCTTAAACCTTTTTCACTTTCAAAATAAATATAAGCCTTTTTAAATCTAATCTCTATATCGATTGTAACTTCCGGATTATGAACATCTACACTTATATCCTTTTTGTTTTTTAATACTACGCCCCCTAATTTTTTGCTTACTTCCATACTAGTTATTGGATAGCTTTTATCACTTCTTTTAGTTACTACTTTAAAAGTTTTAAAGCTTTTATCTTTAACTAAATCTTTTAAAACATCACTGATATAATTTATATCGTTATTTTCAAGTTCATAACCTGTTTCTATTTCAAATATACCAAATACATTTCTTAACTTTTCTTTTACTTCTTCTAGTTTATCAGTATATATAAACATTCTTCCATTGTCATATTCTAATTTATAATCGATATCTCTAAGTGCTTCTTCAACATTTTTAACAAGAGTTTTAATAAAAAATTTTATATTGTCTTTTTTAGTAGTTAGTTCACCATATTTTATAATTATTAATTCTTTCATTTCTTTTCCCCCAATTTAGATAATTTTGTATAAATCACATCAAAAGAATATAAAAATTTATTTAAATCTTCAAAACTTGTCATATGTGAAAGACTTATTCTAAGTGTTGTAGATGCCCTTGTTTCATCATTAAATAATGCCATCGCACTAGAACTTAGTTTTGCACTAGAACATGCAGTATTGCTTCCAACGTAAATATCTCTTTTTTCAAGAGCGTGAATAAAAGTTTCTGGTTTGATATTCATTAAACTGATATTATAAATATGCGGAATTGAATAACTAGTTTTATTGATTTTAATATCTTTATATTTTTTAATATTATCATTTAATTTTTCATTTAATAGTTTAACAACGCTTTCATTTTTTGATAAATTCTCTACTATAAGTCTTAAAGCTTTTGAAAATGCAACTATTAAAGGAAGAGATGGTGTTCCACCACGCATTGTATTATCAGCGCCATGTATAATAGGTTCAATATTTATTTTTTCGTTTTTATAAAGCATGCCTATTCCTTTAGGTCCATATATTTTATGACCTGATATACTTGCCATATCAACATCACTCATATTTACACTTACCTTTCCAACCGCTTGTGTCATATCAGAGTGGAATATGCAATTAGGATTCTTCTTTTTTATAATCATTTTAATAGTTTTTAAAGGCTGTCTGATTCCAAGTTCACTATTAACAGCGACTATACTAACAAGCAAAGTATCATCAGTTATTTTTTCTTTTAAATCATCAAAATCCATAAGTCCATTTTCATCATTATTAACATACACAATATTAAAACCAAGTGTCTTTAAGTAATCACATATTCCATATATAGATGGATGCTCAAGTTTTGAAACTATTATAGTTTTACCTCTTTTAATATTTTTTAAAGCATAACCAACAATAGCAAGATTATTTGATTCAGTTGCACCACTTGTATATATTATTTCATTTGTTTTAATATTTAAAACTTTACTTATTTGCTCTGTAGCACTTGTAAGTAATTCATGTGATTTCTCACCTAGTGAATGTAGTGAGTTTGGATTGCCTATATATTCTTTTGTTACTTTTATATAACTATCAAGTACATCACTTGATACCGGAGTTGTTGCTGAATAATCTAAATAAATCATTAAAAATCACCCATATAAGTGTACCAAATTTATACTTTTTTGTCATTAAAAAAGTATATAGTTTTTACTATATACTTAAGATTCTTCTTTTGATTCTTTTAAGAGTCTTTCATGTATTCCAGGTTCTACTAAATTAATCGCATTTAATGCATCTTCCAAACTTGCTTTAAAGCTTCCTACAAAGAATAAATTTTCAGCTTTAGTTAGACCTTCATCAACTTGCTTATTAATTGCTCTATATCTATTACCGTATACTATTGCATGTTCACTCATAGAAGCAGTCTTAACAGTAGAATTTGTTGTCTTATAAAGCTTTAGGGTTAAATCTCTTGCAGTATCTACTCTTGTATTTAATGTTTCCATATCAAGTGGTCTATTTTCAAGTTCTTTAATCATATCATTAATTGCTTCAGTTGCTTCAGATAACTCTGTATAATATTGTTTTGGTATAACTGGAAGTTTATAAGTGTTTATTCTTTCTTTTGATGCTTTAAGTATTGCTTTTATATCTTCTAGTTGTTCTCTTGCGCGTTCTTCATCTTCTTTATACCCACTGATTAATCTTAAAGACTCATCTAAGTTATCTTCTATTTTAGTAAGTCTGTTATTAATTAATTCCATTTCTTTTGTTAATTTTGAGAAAGGAAATGCTTTTTGTTTAGCGCTTTTTAAAATCATATCATAATCTTCAGCAATACCTCGTAGAGCAACTGCATCTATATTTAGATTTCTAATATTTAAATCACTAATACTATACTGCTTCTTTAATTCATCCATTTTACTTAATAATTTATCAGAGATTTGTTCTAGTTTTTTAGTTTTAATTGATATATTTGACCCAATTTCATTGAATTCTGATCTAGCAAGTCTTTCTCTATCAAAATCATTATAAATATTATCAAAATATGATGATATTACTTTAAGTTCTAGTATTGAATCTTCCAAGTTTAAAACATTTAATCTGTCAAATACATCCGCAATTTTTTTCTCAGCTTCATCTATATTTTTCTCAATGCTTAAATAATCAAGATTAAATCCATCTTTTCTCATCTTTCCATAAATGTTTCCAACATCTATCATTTTCTTTGGAATAAGTTTTGTACCAAGAAGTATTATTTCAGGAGCTTCATCCATTACAACATCTAGGTTATTAATTGAATCATCAAGTGCTTTTATTATTTTAGATATTTCACCAAATGAATTGTTTTCCATAGCAATTTCAAAAGCACTAAATAGTTTTTCTATTGTTTCAAATTGCAATTCTATAGGTTTTTTAATTATAGAATATGTTGTTTCATTTTCATAATAAGTGTTATAAATGAGTCTATATTTACCCTTTAATTTAGTAATAGTTTCTCTATTTCTTTCCTCACTAAGGGTTAGATTCTTAATTTCATCAAGCAAATAATTCGCTTTGGTTTTTACATGAAAAATACTAAGTTCAACTTTTGCAAGCGTTGGTTCTATTTGTTTATATTTTTTTGAAGAAAACAAATCTTCTATTTCGATTAAATAATCTGTTAAAGCTGGCATATCTACATTTTTAATCTCGTCAAATCTTTGTTTCCATTCTATATATTTATTTTCAATTTCTTTTGAATTAATCATACTTTCAACTTTATTAAGTTCGTTAAGTATGTTTGAATCTATTATTAGGTTCTTTTCTCTTTCAAGTGTATCAAGGACTTCAGCATATCTTTTCTTTTTATGTTGTCTAACCAAAATTAAAACAACCACTATAACCGACAAGGCTAAAAGGATATATACAAGACAAAGTAATTTAAAATTGCTATCACTCATCTATACCACAGTCCTCTCCTACTATAAAAATTATATACTAATTTGTATCTTTTTGCAAGGTGAATTTACACAAATAAAAAGACCTATTAAGGCCTTAATATTATCTGTTATAAAACTCAATTATTAGAGATTCATTAATTTCAGAAGTTAATTCGTTTCTTTCTGGATATCTAACATAAGTTCCAGACATCTTCTTTTCATCAAAATCAACATAAGCTGGTCTTGAAACTTTATTTTCAAGTGCAGCTTTAACTGCTGGATGTTCAAGTGATTTTTCTCTTAAACTAATAACACTTCCAGGTTTTACATTAAATGATGGAATATCAACTTTTTTACCATTTACAAGAACATGTCCATGGTTTACAAGTTGTCTTGCTCCACGTCTAGTATTTGCAAGTCCCATTCTATAAACTACATTATCAAGTCTTGATTCTAGTAATTTAAAGAAGTTTTCACCAGCGATACCAGACATTTTTTCAGCTTTTTCGAATGTTCTTTTGAATTGTTTTTCAGAAAGTCCATACATAAAACGCATTTTTTGTTTTTCTTGTAACTGAATTCCATATTCACTAGATTTTTTCTTTCTGTCTGTTCCATGTTGTCCAGGAGCGTATGGACGTTTTGCAAGTTCTCTTCCAGTTTCAAGTGTTGAAAAACCAAGTCTTCTAGATTTTTTATAAGCTGGTCCTGTATATCTTGACATATATATTCTCCTTTCTTTTTTATTTCATTTAAAGACTACTCTATTTATCATTCTTTGGGAGTTTGCAAGTCGTTCACATGGCAGATGCTACTAGAATTATTAGCAAACACGTAAAGAAATAAAATAGAAACTGCCATAAATGCTATTACCCATTATACACAAATGCATGCCTATTGTCAAAGGATTTTACCTCTTTTTATGACTTTTATTTTTAATTTCTTCTTTATATGCATCTTTTTTCCCATTTATATAATAATCTATTGTGCTCTTCATTCTTAAATCGCTTCCAAATTTTAATCTAAATTTATCTTTTTCTTCATCTGTTAATTTAAAGCTCTGAAGGAACCTCATTAATCTAAATTCATATAGATTTAAAGCATATTCTATTATAAATTCTCTTGGAACTTCTTTTAGTATTTTTATTTTCTCAAATTCGTATCTTTCTATATATTCTGACTGAGTATCCTCTATTTTTCTTCCACCTTCAAGACCTTCTACTATGCATATAATAACATCATTTATTTCAGCATGATAGTTTCTTAAAGAGTCTTCCAAATTTTCATATATTACATATTTTTTTTCTTTATCTTCTTCTTTATATGTTTTCCCTATTTCATAGCTATCATTTTGAAGATCAGTCATATCTTCATAAAAGCACATAAATCCTTTCATATTTACCTCCAAAAAAAGACACACTTATTTTCTTAGTGCATCTAATAATTCAGCTTTTTTCATAGCTGTGTAATTAGCAATTTTCTTTTCTTTTGCAAGTTCTTTTAATTCAGCTACTGTTTTTTTAGCTAAATCTTCAACTTCTTCTTTTACATCTTCAGCTTTTTCTACTGCTTTTTTAGCTACTTCTTTTACTTCAGCTTTAACTGTTTTTCCTTCTAAAGCAGCTTTAGCAGTTTCAACTATAGATTTAAATGTTTCTGGTTCATTAATAGCAAGTTCTGATAATACTTTTCTGTTAATTTCAATACCAGCTTTTTCAAGCCCATTAATAAATTTAGAATAGCTTAATCCGTATTCTCTTACTCCAGCATTAATTCTAGTAATCCAAAGTTTTCTGAAATTACGTTTATTTTGTTTACGATCTCTATAAGCATATTTTCCACTATGCATTACTTGTTCTTGAGCTGTTTTAAATAATCTATGTTTACTTCCAAAGTAACCTTTAGCTTGTTTTAATACTTTTCTTCTTCTGTTTTTTGCTACATTTCCGCCTTTAACTCTTGCCATAATGCACCTCCTAGATGACCTTTCCTAATTTTTCGAAACTCTTAGATAAAGTTCCTTGTTTTCTTCTTTGACGTACTTGTTTGCTACTATCTTTAGCAGTTTTATGGTTTCCGCCACTTTTCTTATAAGTTATTGTTCCATTTTTTTTCTTTTTTAATACTTTGCTTGAAGCTTTGTGTGATTTTTGTTTTGGCATAATAATTCCTCCTAATACTATTATTTATTTTTCTTTGGCGCTAATATCATAGTCATGTTTTTTCCTTCTAAAACAGGCTTTTGTTCAACATCAGCGAATTCACTTAATTCATCTGCAAATCTAATTAATACTTCTTTTCCTTCTTCAACATATTTCATTTCTCTACCTCTAAAGCGGATAGACCCCTTGATTTTATGTCCTTTTTTCAAATACTCAGAAGCATTCTTTTTACGTGTATTAAAGTCACCGATATCGATATTGTATGATAGTCTATATTCTTTTAGTTCCTTAGTATTTTCTCTTTGATGTTTTTGTTGTTCTTTTAATTTTTTCTTCTTCTCGTAGACATACTTATTGTAATCCATAACTTTGCCTACTGCTGGTGTATTACCAGGGTTCATTAAAACTAAATCTAAACCTGCATACTTTGCTAAAGTTAGTGCATCTTCTAACTTTTTAATACCCATTTTTTCTCCGTTTGGGCCAATAACCATTAATTCGCTTACAGTTATAGCTTCATTAATTGGTTGCTCATCCTTCTTAAACTGTCCTATAATCCAGCACCTCCATACATTTAAAAAAGTGAATAAACAGATTTATCCACTTAAAAGCATTATAATATATTATATTATTTGGCTTTTCTACCTATTACTACTCGTAATCAGGTGGATGTGGATACATCTCTTTCCTTTTTTAGACATTTATAATTATAATGATTTTTTACCCATTGTCAAGTACTTTTTCATAAAAAAAGCACATAATCGTGCTTTATTTATATATTAAGAACTAGTTAACCATTACTACATTTGAAGCTTCAATATGTGCTGCAAACGAAACGCCACCAGCAAGTTCATTTTGTGGAGTACCATCATCAACGAATGTTAAAGTTGATTTGTAAGTATGAGTTTCTCCAGGTGCAATCTTTTGAGTAGTAACAACTGCTTGACCAGTAGTAGCATGAGTCATATCAGTAACTGTGCTATAGTTTTGTAAAGTTGGTTTATTTCCACCTGAAGCCATACTAGTTGTTACATCAGTTATTTGATATGTTAACTGATTATTCTTTTGTGTTTTAGCTGCAAATCCATTTGAATCTACTATTAAAGTTAAATCATAAGTATAACTTTTAGTATTAGAACTTGGATTAGTAATTGTAAACTCACCATTTCCAGTAGCTGTTGGGATTGCATTTGTTAATGCAATTGGAGCTCTTGTTGAATATTGTAAAGCTGCTGGAGCTTGTGCAGTTGTAACTGCGATACTTTGTGCAGATTGATTACTTACAGTAGCTGAGAAGAAGGCGAATGTAGCACCTACTAATGCAACTAATAATGTAGCAACACCAATAACTGTTAATAGTACAGTATTAGGATCCTTTTGTTTCCTTTCTTTTTTTTGTTGTTGTGGCATTTGACCATATTCTTCGTTCATCTATTATATCCTCCTTTATTATTACAAATTTATTATAGCAAACAAGAATTTTATTTTCAACACTTTTTTAATAAAATAGACACTTTTCTATATCTGGTTTATATGTGATTGTAAAATTGTTTTCCTCTTTTTGTCCTTTTTCAAAAGAACCATCTTTATTTATAAAGTTAAATTCACAAGGTTTAATTAAACTATAAACCCCGTATTTTTCAAAACCATCTTGTTTATGAACATTTTCACTTGTTTCATAATTATATATTTTAAACATATCACTAAAATCTACTACATTAGTTACATCCCAGCCCTTAATATCATTTATATCCAAATATACGATATCATCACCAATGTTTATATTGAACATATTGCTCATAGTAGTAACGTTAGAAGTGTTAAAATCTTTAAAGTTTTCTAATTTACAGTACGTAATTCCAGAATCTTCTGTTTCACAACCATTTAGTATAGTATTTCCCGCGAACATATATGATGCATTAGTCATTTTAGAAGTATCAATATTAGATAAATCTAGACCAGTAATATTTAAATTGTAAAACATATAAGAAGCATCTTCATTTAAATACGTAATATTTCCTGGTAAGTACAAATAAATCTTAGCATCTTTACCAAACCAAGCATAAGCTTTAGCAGTTGAATCTTCTGTAGATATTTCTACACTACTATAAGAATCGTCTTGCTTATCAGCAATTTCCATTCCTTTTATATCTTCAATATCACTTTCAAATGTGGCTTCACTATTTGCAAGTTTTTTAATTTTTTCGTTAAATTCTTTGCCTGAAAGAAGCGTTGTTGTAGTAACTGTTTTTCTCTTTGCAGATAATCTTGTTCCACCAGTTTTATCAAAATATAATACACATCTATCAACTTTGTTAACCGTTATTTGATATGTGTTATCACCATTAGAAATTACGGTACTTCCATTAGTACACTTGCTTTTGCTTGAATTAAATGTATAACCAGTAGTTGGAAAATCTTTTTCGAGTGATAATGCATAATCTCCTATTCCAGCAGTTTGTTCCAAATACACTTTATATTTAGAATTGCCACTGTCTAAAACTATTGTTTTTTTAACAGGTACAAGCATTAAACAAGTTAAAACAACTAATATAGTTATTACTAAAGGTATAATATATTTTCTTTTCATATACTTTTTCATAACTTAAACCTCTCTATTCTCCTAAATTATATAATATTTAAAAAAATTAATCAATATGATTTAAACTATATGCAAGATTTTCATACAAAGGATAATCTTTAAAACTATTATTTATGTTTTCCTTTATAAATTTGGCACTTTCATTATTAACTATAGATAAAAGTTTAATATCATCCCTGAGTGAGGCTATTTTAAATATCATATCTCCAGATTGTCTAGTACCAAACAAATCTCCTTCTCCTCTTAGTTTAAAGTCCATTTCGCTAATATAAAAACCGTCATTTGATTTTGTTAAAATCTTTAATCTTTCGGATTCTTTATCGCTTATAAGTATGCATTTTGATTCAAGAGCATTTCTTCCAATTCTTCCTCTTAATTGGTGAAGAGTTGCAAGACCAAATCTTTCAGCATTAAATATAACCATGAGTGTTGCATTACTAACATCAACTCCTACTTCAATAACAGTAGTAGATATTAGTATTTTTATCTTTCCGTCTTTAAAATCATTCATAATTTTTTCTTTTTCTGCAGGTTTTAATTTTCCATGTATAATCTCTGTTGGTATTCTAGAATTAAATGCTGTATCTAAATTTTTCTTTAAAGTTTTAACATCTTTTAAATCATCATCCTCAGATTCAATAGATGCAGATACTATATACACTTGATGACCGTTTTTAACTTCTTCTAATATTTCAAATAAAGCTATCTTTATATCTTTATTTTTAATTAAACTTGTTTTAATTGGTAATCTACCCGCGGGTTTTGTTTTAATAGTACTTATATCCATATCACCATAAATTGTTAATGCATAAGTTCTCGGAATAGGTGTTGCACTAGTATATAAAACATCACACATAGTTCCCTTATTTTGAAATACGCTTCTTTGATTAACACCAAACCTATGTTGTTCATCAGTTATTACAAGTCCTAAATTTTTAAATATAACATCATCAAGTAATATTGCATGTGTACCAATAAGTAAATCTATATCCCCAGATTTTAAATCTTCAAGTATTTTACTTCTTTCTTTTTTGCTCATTTTACCTTTTAAAAGCTCTACTCTAACTCCTAGCCCTTTAAAAAAGTGAGTAATACTTAAAAAATGTTGATCAGCAAGTATTTCTGTTGGTGCAAGAAGCGCACTTTGATAACCACATAAATAGTTATAGTATATTCCAACTACACTTACTATAGTCTTACCACTTCCAACATCACCAAGAAGTAACCTGTTCATTCTGCTTTCACTTTTTAAATCATCTAAAATATCATCACATGCTTTTATTTGATCTTCTGTTAATTTAAAAGGCAAATTATCTATAAAAGATTTAACTTCACTAAAATCTTTATCTCTTTTTAATCCATCTTGTTGTTTCCTGTTTTGTTTTAGGTAATTTGTTTTAAACATAAATTTAAATAACTCTTCATACTTTAATCTCTCTATAGCTTTTTCCATAATATTATTACTTGTTGGATTATGAATTAATTTAATAGCAGTTTCTTTATCCAAAAATTCTTTATCATCAATTATATAATTAGGTATATAGTCTTCCACTTTAGGATTAGTAAGAAGTGCATTAGTTATTAAATTATTTAATACTTTTGATGTAATACCACTTGTTAATCTATATACAGGTTCAAATGTAGTTTCTTTAGTTTCAAAAAGTCTTATATCAGAGCATGATATACTGTTTTTCCTAGAATCATATTCTCCAATTAAAGTTACTGTTTTACCACGTTTTATATTGTTTTTCATAAATGCTCTATTAAATATAACCACATCTACTAAATAATTATCAACTTCCACTCTAAATGATAATTTATTAAAGTTTTTCTTTATATAAGTTGCTATAGGAGGAGTTTCAACTATCCCATTTACAACGACTTCACCATCTTTTAATGGTGTTAATTCTATTTTATTGTATCTAAAAGGATAATAGTTTATTAGATCATCTATTGTTTTTATACCAAGTTTATTCAATGTACCAAGTGTTTTTGGTCCTACTCCTTTAATATCTTCTAGCATATTATCCTCCATAAAGATTATATCAAAAATATAAAAAAAAGAAACGATTTTATTCGTTTCCTTTTAAACTAGTTACCATGTCTATATTTTTTATTTTTCTTGCTAAAAATTTTGATACTATATATGATACTAAGAATGTTCCAATTGCAGCGATAACATATGATGAAACATTTATACTAGCACCAAAATCATAATGATCTTCTATTGCTGTTTTAAATAACCAATCTGTTAAATAATAACCAAGTGGTAATCCACATATTACTCCAAGAATAGCAATCCAATTGTTTTGTTTAACAAATATTTTTTTAATTAAATTAACATTTTCTTCTACTGTTAAAGTTGGCATTATATTATAAAACTGAAATATAAATCCAACATCACTCGCTCTATATCTTGTAAGCATTCTATCATTATATTTAGCAATATTATTTTCACCTACAAAGATATTTCCACTGGTAACTTTATCCATTCCACCAAGCAAATTTAAAAGTGTTGATTTACCTGCCCCAGATGGTCCAAGGATAACAGCAAGCTCTCCTTGATTAATCTCAAGATTAATTCCATCTAATGCTTTAAATTCTTGATCACCAACTTTGTATACTTTTTTAACTTTTTCTAATTTTATTAAATTTTCCATACTCCCTCCTTTTTATGAAACGTGTTTCATATTAATTTTATAACATTCCTTTATTTTAGTCAATTGCAGAATATTCATATGAAACAAATTTCATATGGCAAACTATTTCATTAAAAATTTGAAAATGGTATAATACAACTGAAATGGAGAGATGTTATGTATCCTACAATTAGAGAACCAAAACAAAAAAGAGCAAAAGAAAAAAAAGAAAGAATTATTGAAGCTGGCTGGGAATTAATAAGCAAAAATGGTTACTATAGTACAAACACCGCAGAAATTGCTAAGGAAGCCGGAGTTTCTACAGGAATTGTATATCAGTATTTTCAAGATAAACATGATATTTTAATGGAAGCAATAGATAGACATATGGATGATGTGTTTTTCCCTATGATAAACGTTAAAAATATTAAGATTGATTTTAATGAATATGATACTCTAATGAGAAGAATGCTTAATAAATATATAAAGAATCATAATTTATCAAAAGTTGCCCACGAAGAGATAATTGCTATGGTACATAGCGATGAAGAAGTTGCTAAAAAGTTTTATGAGAAAGAACTTGAAACTGCGAATAGCATTAAAGAATTACTTATGTTTAATGGTGTAGAAGATAACAATCTAGATGAAAAAGTTCATATAATGATGGGAATGATTGATAATGTGTGTCATGAAGTAACTTATCACAGGCATAAAGAAATCAATTACGATAAAATGATTGATTTAGTTGTTGATAATATAAGGAACTTATTTAAAAATGATTTTTAAATAAGTTTTTTAATGACTTTTTTGCATCAAAAAACTCTCTTTGCTGAGAGTTTCTTGTTATTTCTTTTCTTTAATTAGTTCGTTATAAAAATTACATTCTGCTACAGATACATAAGGTATTAGCCAGAAATATAAAATACCAAATGTGAATGCTCCAAGTATAAACCAGCCAATAAAGCTTAAAACTAATTTACAGTATTCCCATTTATGGCCATTCATAAGTTCTTTACTTTTTTTGATACAATCCATTGCACCCATTTCTTCGTTATCAATTTTAATAAGTGCAGCTTGTGAATAAGAAATTGCTGCTATAATACCAGGGATAATTAAAAGTAATGTCCATAAAGTAATGAATATTGCCATTAAGATTGATAATAGTAAGAATCCACCAAATAAATGAGTCTTACTAAATAATTCATTATACTCAGGTGTTTCACCACGTGATACTTTTAAGAAATAACTAGTATATCCAAGACCAATTAAACACGCTACTATTAATGAAATAATGTTTAGAGACTGCGTAGTTTCAACACCATTGATTACTGTTGGTTCAAAAATTTGTTTACTAACAAATAAATCAAGACTTGATGCTAACACAGTAATAATCATGTATAAGATAAGAATTATGATCGTGTTCTTCCATTTCCCTTCTAATGACTTTCTAGCATTTTCTTTTAAAGCTTTTAAATTCATACAACCTATCCTTTCTTGCTTTTATTATATTATTAAATATATTATAAATCAACAAATATTTACTAAGCAAATGTATAGATAAATCAACTTTTTTTAAAGGTTTTAAAGATATTTAAAAAAAGTTTAAAAAATTTAAAAAAAATGCTTGACTTTATATTCATTTTTGAGTAGTATATGAACTACCAATTCACTTTATACGAAGGCGAATTGGTGCTAGTATCACACTAGCCAACCCCTTTTTATTCTTTTTTTGAAGTAGGCCCTCAGGGGGGACCTACTTCGTTTTTTTTTTTATAAACAAAAAGAAGCTTATTTTAAAGCCTCTATTGCTTCATCAAAAGTCGAAACTCCAATAACCTTTATATTAAGGTTATTTTTTTTGACCGTATCTTTTGCTGCTTTTTCATTTGCTTTAGGACATATAAATATTTCTGCACCGTCTTTGGCAGCGCCTAACACTTTATACTTAACTCCTCCTATTTCTCCTACTTTACCAGTCTTACTAATAGTACCAGTTCCCATAATAGTTCTTCCTTTAGTAATATCATCAGGAGTTATTTTGTTATATATTTCAAGTGCAGTTAAGAATCCACCACTTGGGCCTGATTCTGTAGATTTAGTTTCTATATTTATATCATATTTAGTTTTATATTCACTAACTGTTGCAATTCCAATCCCCACTTTTGGCGTTCCATCAAAATCAACAAGTTTAACATTATCAGTATATATTTTATTATTTCTCTTATAAGTTACAATAACTTCATCTCCTACATTCTTACTAGATATATAATTTTGAAATTCTTCTAATGAATTATAATTTGTATCATCTATTTTTAGTATTTCATCATTATATTTTAAATTTGTTTTAGCTTTAGATGAAACTTGTGTAACAATATTTTTTGTTTCGTTAACATCAAAATCTACGCCTGCAGAAGTATATGCTACATATTCAGCATTACTATATGCTTCTTCTAAATATATTTTATCTATCTCTATAGTGTCGTTTATATCCTCATTGTCATATGCAATTTTTGTAGTGCTAACTAAGTCCCAATTTGGCAATACATAAGATAATGCTACAAATACAGGCGCACCTCTTACCATAGAAACATATGTCATAGATAAGCTTCCCTTTTCATCGTAAGTATTTTTTCCTGTAACTCTACTACTTAAATCAATTGAGCCTCCAGGAGTATATATAACATATGGTAATTTTACCCTAGTAATAATAAGAATTATCGCAATAGCTATAAAAAATGTTAAATTGCCTTTTATAAATGATATTAATCTTTTCATTTTATACCTCACTTTTAATATTATATCAAAAATATAAGTTTTATGAAAATATTTAAACTTTTGTTTTCATATACTTTACTAATGAAAAAGAAAGATTATATTATTTTATCAATATTATTAGTAGTCTTTACGTTACTTTTTAAACACAATAATTTAGTTAGAGATTCTGTAATAGATTCATCTAAAATATGGTTTTATAATATTGTAACTAGCCTTCTTCCTATATATATTATAACTGACTTACTTATCAATTATGGAATAATTAATCTTTTTAAAAACAACAAATTATTTTTAACCTTTATTTCTTTATTATTAGGATCACCTAGTAATGCAAAATATATAAAAGAGTTTTATTTAGATAATTATATTTCACTTGAAGAAGCGAATAATTTACTTATTTTTAGTTATAGTCCAAGCCCTTTATTTATATTAAATATATCTCCAAGTATTAAATATGGACTATTTATTTTATTATATATTTATTTTACTAACTTTATCCTTTTTTTATTCACCAAAAAAAAGAATAATACTTTTAAAACAATTGGTTTTAAGAAAATGTCTTTTTCTAAATGTATAGAATCTTCTATTAATAAATCTTTTAAAATATTAATTCTAATTCTTGGAGTAATAATTATTTATAATATAATTATTTCTCTTTTAGATATAATGTTTGTTGATAAGATGTTTTTTATAAAAACTATTTTAGAATTAACAAATGGTTTAAACATTACCACTAAACTTGGAAGTCATTTTTTAATATATAGTATATTAATCAGTACATTTGGAGGATTATCAATTCATACGCAAATAAAAAGTATATTAGAAGACTCTAATATATCTTATTATTGTTTTTTAAAAGGAAGATTGCTTTCTTTAATGCCTTTAATCCCTATTATCATATTCTATTAAATTATCTTTTATTTCTACATTACTTATTTCATCAAATCTTTTAGTTATTTTATCAGTAGTAGTATGAATAGATAATACATCTTTATTAACTGTTTCAAGTGATCTAGATAGTTTATCCCATCTTTCTTTATATCTTCCAAACTCTATACCAAGTTTATTTAATTCATTATGTATTACTTTTGCATATTTATCTCTGGCCATGTCTTTAATTATCATACTTATAATTGTCAAAGTGCTCATTAAAGTTGTAGGACTTGTAATCCATACATTTTTAGAATAAGCATATGAAAGTATATCATGATGATAAGCATTTATTTCTGCGAATATTGCTTCTGCAGGCAAAAACATAATCGCTTGATTAGAAGTTACTCCATTAATTATATATTTACTAGAAATTGCATCTATATGTTTTTTTACATCAGATTTAAATGCTTTTTCAGCCATTGCCCTCTCGGTTTTAGATAAATTCTTATTAGTCATCATCTCAAAGTTTTCGAGAGGAAACTTTGAGTCTATCGCAATCGTTCCAAGTGGCTCTGGTGCAAATAAAATAGCGTCACAGATATTTCCATTAGGCAATGTATATTGTATTTGATAAACTTTATCATTTTTCTCTCCAAAGATATTTTTAAGTATAATATTTAAATTAACTTCACCAAATATTCCTCTGGTCTTTTTATCAGTAAGCACTGATTGAAGATTAATTATATCAGTACCTAAGGTATCTATCTTTTTTTGTGCTTCATCTATTTTAGAAAGTCTTTCTAATACATTTGTAAATGTTTTATTTGTCTTTTCTAAATTTATATCTAATCTTTCATTAACTTTATTATCTATATAATCTAGTTTTTTATCTACACTAAGTATCAATTTTTCAAAATCTTCTTGTATACCTTTATCTATTAAATATCTAAAATCCCCTAAATCTTTAGTAGTATTTTTTTCTAAATTACTTATTCTATCTATTAATTCTATATTATTATTTTTTCTAACCAATAAAATAATAAGCAAAAGTATAACTATTACAAGTAGTCCAATTATTATATATTCTATCATTATTACTCCTAGTCTATATTAAATTTTTTGTTTACTAAATTACTTAAAATATACGCTATTAAAACCATTACTATAATTTTTACAAAATATATGGGATGTGAAAATGCATCTATAAATGTTACACCTAAATATCCCCAAAAATATACTAGAAATGGCTTAGATACTAAAAGACATACTAAATATTTTCTAGGCGTTATATCACTTACACCAGCGACAATATTTACAAGAAATGCTGGTGTAAAAGGGAATGCTAGTATAACTGCAATATTATTAGTTTTTAAGTTGCTAAAGGAATCTAATAATTTGATTATTTTTTTCTTTTTATATTTTTCTTTTAAGTACTCTATTCTATTTTTAAATATTCTTTTAGACATATAAAATGCAATCATACATCCTATTACAGTAAGAACGTATGAAATAATAAACCCGATTAGTTTTCCAAACGCATAAAAATTAAGTGTTATAAATACTGATATTGGAAGTACTGGCACTATAGATTCTATAAGTATCAAAAAACAACCGACTATCGGCCCATATATACCAAGTGATGTTAAAAAAGTTGTCATATATTCTCCGGCGTTAAATATTATTTCTTTCACCTATATCACCTACATTTATTATACAACATTTTATATTATTTACCATACTTTGCCATAAAAAAAGTGTAAATATTTTTTACACTATTTTTTCTTTGCAAGTAAGTCTCTAATTTCTTTAAGAGCTGTAACTTCTGGTGAATCTGCAGGAGCTTCTTCTTTTGATTCTTCTTTTTTCTTAAATTTGTTAAGAGCTTTCATCATTACAAATAAGCATAGAGCTACGATTAAGAAGTCAATTACATTTTGAATAAAAATTCCATATTTAATATTAGCTTCCCCTACTTTAATTGCAAGTTCTGAAAAATCAAGACCTCCAAGGATTACTCCAATTAGTGGCATTAAAATATTATCAACAAGTGAAGATACTATTTTTCCAAAAGCACCACCAATAATTACACCAATGGCTAAATCCATTACATTTCCTTGGGCAATAAATTCTTTAAATTCTTTTACGAATCCGCCACTTTTTTCTTTAAGATCTTTAGCTTTACCTTTATCCATAAAAACTGCTTCCTTTCTAAATCTTATTTTAATATATTTTTATTGATTTTTAAATAATTTTTTTATGTTTTTATAATATTTTTTATGTTTTTTCATTGATTTGCACTAGTTTATAGCTTATAATTAACTTATCTTGCTGGAATAGCGCAATTGGTAGAGCAACTGAATCGTAATCAGTAGGTTGGGGGTTCGAGTCCCTCTTCCAGCACCATTTTTATAAAAGTAAAAAGAACACTACTCTTCGTGTTCTTTTATTAATGATTTATAATATTCATATCTTTCTTTAGATCGATTTTTATTTAATTCTAGTAATTTATCACATTCTTCTTTATTTTTAAGTTTTAATGATTTATATCTTACTTCATTATTTAAAAATTCATCATACTTTTCAAAATCAGGTTCTTTTGAATCAATAAATAATTCTCCATCTTTATATCTCATAAGAATTGTATAACCACATTCTACTCCAAGCTTTTGCTCATTGGTTGCGCATGCCATATTTGGTTTTATTCCTTGCTCAATACAAGGAGAATATGCAATTATAATAGATGGTCCATCGTGTTCCTCGGCTTCTTTATAAGCTTTTATTGTTTGCATAGGATTTGCACCCATACTAATACTTGCAACATAAACATTAGGATAACTCATTGCAATTCTAAATAAATCTTTTTTATAAGTTTTCTTACCTGCATTTGCAAATTCAGCGACTTGACCAACGTGACTAGATTTTGAAGCTTGACCACCTGTATTAGAATAAACCTCAGTATCAAGAACTAATATATTTACATTTTCATTAGATGAAAGCACGTGATCTATTCCACCAAAGCCAATATCGTATGCCCATCCATCTCCACCTATTGTCCATACGCTAGGTGCTTTTATATAGTCTTTTAATTCAATTAATTCTTCTGGAATATCATCTTCTTTTGATAGTTTCTTATATATATCAAGTGTTGCCTCATAATTATTTTTATTTTCTATCCATTCTTTAAATAGTTCACTTGTTGGCTCGGATACTTCTCTCATATTATCAAGCATTATGTTCTCTATTTTTTCTCTAATATATTTATAACCTTGGTATAAACCAAAACCAAACTCAGCATTATCTTCAAATAATGAATTTGCCCAAGGAATACTATAAGGTGCCCCTGGAACCATTCCACCATATATAGAAGAACATCCAGTTGCATTTGCAATTACTAGTCTCTTTCCAAATAATTGTGATAGTAATTTAATATAAGAAGCTTCCCCACAGCCTGCGCATGCGCCAGAAAATTCGAAATAAGGTTTTTCAAGTTGTGAACCTTTAATTGTAAATTTATTATAAGGGTTTATATTTTTATAATGATTAAATAAGGTATAAGCTAGTTTTTGTTTCTTTAGGTTTTTTCCACCAAATGAAAGAGCTTTTTCGCCATTTTTTCCTGGGCATATATTTATACATGCGCCACAACTAGTACAGTCTTCTTCACTAACACTAATTATATATTTATATTTACCATCTTTATCCCCTATTAAACTAATTCCATTACTTGCCAGCTCATCATCGCTTTCAAGGATAAACGGTCTTATAACAGCATGCGGACAAACAAGCGCACATTGACCACATTGTATACAGTTGTCACTTTTCCAATTTGGAACTTCTATGGCAACATCTCTTTTTTCTTTTTTACTTTGTCCACCTTCAAACTCACCATTTTTATATTTTATAAGTTCGCTTACTTTAAGAGTGTCGCCCTTTCTTTTTTCAATAATATCAAATACAGAATCTTCTTCTAAATCAGGAGCATTATATTTAATATTTCCCTCGAATACTTTTAGGCCATCTATTGCTTCTTCCATACACTTGATATTATTTTTAATTACATCTTCACCTTTTGTTTTAAATTTAGATTCAATAGATTTTTTAAGTATCTCTTTATAATCATCAAGCCCAAGTAGTTTTAAAAGTATTGCTTCAAATATCATACTTATTTTTCCCTTTAAGTTGTTTTTTGAAGCTATTTTTTCTGCATCAATTGTAAATATGGATATATTTTTTTCCATTAATACTTTTTTATTATCATTATTAATTTTTAAATCTAAAAAATCTTTATTGGTATTTATTATAACTACTCCGTTTTTATTAAGTTTTTTAAATACATCAAATTTATTTAAATACATATCTTTTGTAACTACTATAATATTTGGATGTTCATTATAATAAGGTGCTTCTATTTTTTTGTTATCAAATCTTAAGTTAGATACTGTAACTCCCCCACTTTTTTTAGAATCATATTCAAAATATCCCTGAACATATTCTCCATCTTTATCACCAAGAATCTTAAGAATATCTTTTGATGCTCCAACCATTCCATCAGAGCCATAACCGTATATAACAATTTCTTTGGCAGTACTTTTTATTTTTATATCTTTCTTTTCTAAACTAAGATTTGTAACATCATCTACTATTCCAATTGTAAAGTTATCTTTTGGATTTGTTTCAAGCATTTCAAATACAGAATTAATATCACTAGGAGTTGTATTTTTACTAGATAAACCATATCTTCCACCATATACATCTATATTTGAATCTTTTAATGCTGCAACCACATCTAGATATAGTGGTTCACCAATACTTCCAGCTTCTTTAGTTCGGTCCAAAACTGCTATTCTTTTAACGGATTTAGGTAATACATTCTCTAAATATTTTTGACTAAACGGTCTATATAAATGAACTTCTATAAGTCCAGTGCTATGACCTTCTTTATTTAAGATACTAACTACCTGCTTTGTAGTTTCACAGACACTTCCCATTGCAACTATTACAAATTTTGCTTTTGGATCTCCATAATAGTTAAATGGTTTATAATCCGTTTTTTGAATTTTATTAATCGCTTCCATATATTCATTTACGATATCTGGAACTGCTTCATAGTCTAAATTTCTAGCTTCAACGCTTTGAAAATAAATATCTTCGTTTTCATTCATACCATGGCTTATACTATTGTTCAAATTCAAACTTTTTTTTCTAAATCTTTTAATAGCTTCCATATCAACAAGAGATTTTAAATCTTTATCTTCTAAACATTCAACTGTATTTATTTCATGACTTGTTCTAAAACCATCAAAGAAATGTACGAATGGGATTGATGCTTTAATACTAGAAAGATGCGTAACTGCCGCTAGATCATGCGCTGATTGGACGCTTGAAGACGCTAAAAACGAAAAACCTGTTTGTCTTGCAGCATATATATCAGAGTGATCCCCAAAAATTGATAGAGCATGAGTTGCTATAGTTCTAGCTGCAACATGCATTACTCCTGGTAACCCTTCCCCAGCTATTTTATACATATTAGGTATCATTAAAAGTAAACCTTGACTTGCAGTATATGTGCTTGCAAGCGTTCCCGCAAGTAGTGCACCATGCATTGTTCCACTAGCCCCTGCTTCACTTTGCATTTCTATTACTTTTACACCTGTTCCAAATAAATTTTTTTCATCTTTACTATATAATGCATCGATATTTGATGCCATTGGAGAAGAAGGTGTTATTGGGTAAATACTTGCTAGTTCACTAAATTTATAAGAAATCATACTTACTGCTGTATTACCATCCATTACTTTTTTCATACGTACCATCCTTTACATTAATATAATTATATAATTTTACTAACCTAATTTCAAGATTTACATTTATTTACTTATTTGTTAAAATTAATATGGTGATACTATGGATAAAAAAAGATTTGGTAAATCTATATTACTAATTTTCTTATTTATTATTTTAAGTTTATTTATAGGAGTAATTAATTATGTTTTTAAATTAGAAAATAGTAAACTATTTAATTATATAGGAATACTAGAAGAATTATTTTTAGCATTTGTATTTATTCTTGTAACTAAAGTTGATTTAAAAAAAGAATTTAAATCATTTAAGAAAGACTATATACCAGACATGTTTAAATACTGGCTATTAGGTTTTGTATTACTTGGTATATCTAATACTATTATTGGACTAATTACAGGCGCTAGCACAAGCGCAAATGAAGAAATAAATAGAAAAATAATAAATACATATCCTTTGTACGCGGTTGCTTCAATGTGCATACTTGCCCCTATGGTTGAAGAATTAATATTTAGGTATAGTTTTAAAGACACATTTAAGAGCCCTAAAGCTTATGCAATAGTTACAGGTGTTATATTTGGCGCAATGCATGTAATACTATCTATATCTAACATAACAGATTTATTATTTATAATTCCATATAGCGTTCTTGGTATAGCTATGGGTGTAATATTTAAAAAGTGTAATAACAACTTATTCTCAAGTTATTTTGTTCACGTATTTCATAACACATTAAGTATACTTATATTATTCTTAGTTTTATAGGAGGTTTTTATGACAAAGAAAAAAACTAAAACAAAAAAGAAAGAAAAAATAAAAGAAGAATATAAAGAAAAATCATCTTTTAAAATATTTCCATATTTGTTATTAATAGTTGGTTTAGTATTAATTTATGCTAGATATATAGAACCAAGAAATATCAAAATTAAAGATTATAGCATTACTGATTCACATCTTCCAGTTAGTTTTGATGGATTTAGCATAGTTCAGTTTAGTGATTTAAAACTAGGCTCTACTATAAATGTTGATGATCTAAATTCAATTGTAGAAAAAATTAATAAATTAAAACCCGATATAGTAGTTTTTACAGGTGATTTAATAGATAAAAATGTAAAAGTGTCGTTGAAAGAAAAAGAAGATATAACAAAAAAACTTGGTAATATAGACCCTCTTATAGGAAAATATAGTGTCAAAGGTGATATGGATGAAAACAACGCAATATATGATTATGTAATTACATACTCTGGATTTACGGATATATCTAATAACTACGAATTAATTTATTATAAAGGTTTAACCCCTATTGTTATTTATGGACTTGGATCTTTAAACAAAAATGATCAAGACTATACTAAGGCATTCGCATATCCAGATGAAAAAGAAGATCCAAAATATATGGCAACATATAGAATACTACTTGCACATGAACCTGATACTATAGAAAAAACAAATAATTATAACATTTCTCTTATGTTATCAGGGCATTCACTTAATAGTTCGATTAACATTCCTTTTATAAAAGATAAATATAATATTAAAGGTGCAGCTTCTTATTATGATGAAAAGTATACTGTTGGCCAAACAAAATTATTTATTTCTAGTGGTCTTGGTACTAACAAATATCATTTAAGAATTAATTCAAGACCAAGTATCTCTGTATTTAGACTTTATACTAAATAACAAAACCCCTTCTACACGCATATGTTAAAGTAGAAGGAGTTTTTTTATGAATTACAGATATTATAATAATTATAATCCTAATGAAAATAGATTTTGGGTACCTTTTCTTCTTGGTGGACTTGGTGGAGCTGCTATAACAAGTGTATCTAGACCAAGACCAGTTTATGTAACAGGTGGACAAATGATGCCTTATCCATATAATTATTATGGTCCAAGACCATATGGTTATGGTTATTCGGGATATAATTACTATTACTAAAACGCATTAAGCGTTTTTATTTTTTTTAAGAAGAAAACCAAATAACATAAAATAACTTATTAAACTAGAACCACCATAACTTAAAAAAGGCAAAGTTATTCCTGTTATAGGTGTATACCCTATATTCATAAAAATATGTTCTATAACTTGAAAAGTAAAAAGTAGAAATATTCCAAGAACCATACACTTATTATAAATTTTAGTCTGCTTTTTATAAATCATGTATATTTTATATATTAAATAAACATATATTATAGTTATGAATACTCCCCCTACTATACCAAAATTACATATATTTAAATCATATGCAAAATCAGTAGTAAGTTCAGGTATATAGATTTTAGTGCTAGTAAGACCATGTCCTAAAAGATATGAAGAGCCTATACCAATCAAAGCATTATTTAATTGATATGATGTATTATTCTTAAATGAAAGTATTCTATCTAATCTATAAAAAATACTTGTTCCAAAAACATTTATAAATAAATCCTTTTTATAAAAATATATTATTCCAAGTATGATAGCAGAAAAACATATAACAGAACTTAAATAAATAACCTTCTTTTTATTCTTACTAGCAATAAACATACCAAATAACATAATAAAATACATAATAGCAACACCAGTATCAGGTTCTAAAAAAATAAGAATAATTGGAATAATTCCTACAGCTATAACTTTAATAAATTTTTTATTAGTTGCTATTAGTTTTGAAATATAAACTAAATAAAAATATTTAAATATTTCACTTGGTTGAATCGATATTGGTCCTACTTTAAACCAAGATGATGCACCGTTAATTCTTTGTCCAAAAAATAAAACGAGTATTAGTATAACTATTCCAAATAAATAAAAGTAAAAGCTATTATTAATAAAAAATTTATTATTTATTTTATAAACAATATACATAACAACTAAACCTATAGCGATAAATATACTTTGTCTAACAAGTGCCATTTTATATATCGAACTTACAAAGGATGCACCATACATATTAACTAAACTCATAATACAGAGTATTATAATTGGTAATAGAATATCATAATTGTTTTTAAAAATATTTTTTTTCATATTCTTATTATTATCCAAAAATCATAAAGTATTATAGGAGGAAATAATTTTGAGTAAAATACCTAGAGTTTATGTAAACCCACTTGAGGATAACATAAGCAATAATAGATCATTTAGTTATAATAAAATTGAAGAAGGGTCTTTTGAAAGAAATAAAGAAGACGTATTAAAAAAGATTAATAATATATTTAATGATTCCAACAAGATTTATAGAGTACATGTAAATGTAAGATTTAAAGATTATGATAAAGATTATATTCTAATTGGTAAAACTTCTAATAATTTAATCACTGTAAATGATACATTAATTAAAATAGATGATATTTATGATATTAAAGAAAAATAAAAATGACTATTATTAGTCATTTTCTCTTCTTCTTTTTTTATGTGAATTTTTTATTTGTTCTTTCTTTTCTTCACGTCTTTTATCCCCAGGTTTTGTATGAAATTTATGTTTCTTTAATTCAGAAGGGACACCACTACGAGCAACTTTAGCTTTAAATTGTTTTAAAGCTCCATCGACGTTTCCGTTTTTAACCACTACTTTTGTCATCGCATTCCCTCCTTCCGTTTGAACATACAACTCGATTATAACACTAGTACCTTAGATTATGCAAGGAAAAAGTGCGAAAATAAGCCAAATTTCGCACTTTTTTATTATTTTTTTATTTTCTTCTATTTTCACTTATTAAATCAAGTTCCATAGTTAATTGTTTTATTCTTTCGATTATTCTTCTTGCTTTAACTTTCTCATCACCATTTTTTGTGCTAGCAAGATGAACTTCTAATTCTTTTAACGAAAGATTTGATGTAAAAAATGTTGGTAGTTTTTCATCCATTCTATATTGCAAAATCGTTCCAAGTATTTCATCTCTTCCCCACGAAGTTACAGATTCTGCACCTATATCATCAAGTAGTAAAACATCACATTTTTTAAGCCTATTTATTCTGCTTGAAAAGGTTCCTTCATCAAAGGCATCTTTTAAGCTTCTTAACATTTCAGGATAATAAACAGCGACTATATCAATATTCTTTTTAGATAATTCATTAAGCATTGCAGTAATCATAAATGTTTTTCCACATCCAAATGAACCATAAAGATATAACCCTTTTTGATGAGGATTCTTATCATATGAATCATAAAAGTTTTTAAGCCATTTAATTATTGGTACTCTCCTTGAATCATCTATTTCAATATCCTTCATAGAAATGTTCTTAAGTGTTTCTGGAAGAGCATAAAAATCACAAGCACTTTCCTCCGCAAGGACTTTTTTCTTTTTCCTACATGCCACATAATCAAATTTTAAAATATTTCCATTAACACTTGGATAATATACAAAGCCTTCTACTTTATTTTTGCAAAATGCAAGCCCTTTACAATTTTTACAATTATTAAGTTCATCACGAGATTCTTCAAAACTACTAGTATGTTTCATTTTTATTTCATCACTAATATCAAATGAATCCACTAATTTTTTAAAATCTATATCTTTTAAAGCTTCGTTATAATTTTTTATAAGTGAATCTTTATCATATTTCCCAAACATTTACATCACCTGAATTCTTTTAACATTGATTCTAATTCTTCTTTTTCTTTTTCGTCTATTTCATTTCCTTTTATATTGGAATCAAACCATATTGGAGTTGGTTCTTCCTTCTTTGTAACTTTTTTAACCATTTGTTTAGTACCTTTATTTTTCTTATGTTCTTTCTCGGCAGTTTTCATAGCCATATCTGCAGTTTCAATATTTAATCTTTTCCATTGTCCTGCGATTGTTTCTACATAACTTTGAGTAAGTTTATTGTTATTTATCTTTAATACATAATCAATAAGAACATTTATAACTGCTGGTTTAAGTTCTAAATCAACAGCCAGATATTCAAGTATTTTTAAATCTCTAGAAGTTGGTTCTACACCATGATATTTACTTCTTAAAAAGTCATATGGACTAGTATTTTCAAAAATATATAACATTTTACCTCGATTAGAAGTATCTCCTTCTGGTGTTTTTAAATGACTTGGTTGTTCTCTATAAATTAGTGTTGGAAGTGAACCATTATTATTAAATTGATAATACTTTCTAGCTCTAATTCTAAGTTCATCTTTACTAATTACACCATTTTCATTAACTACTGATCTAAGTAGCTCTCCCATTTTTAAAGTATCTAAATCATATACAAAGGCAAGTGAATTAATAAGCTCTCTTGTTTTTTTATTAAATGCCCTTTCGCTTATTAATCCTTTAGGTAAAGAACTAATTAGTAAATCAAAATCAATGTAATTCCCTGTATTAGGTCCTATTTGTGTTTTATCCTTTATGTCTTCTAATTCAAGTTCTGCATTTATTTGACTAGTTGATCTAAAATTATAATCAATAGTAGTTGTTATTTCTTCAAAATCTTTTGGTATAGAAGGCTCCTTTTTATAATATTTAGATAGATTTTCATATTCTCTAGCACCGATATTATTATATAAAACTACATTAAATATAGGATGACTAAAAAATTCATAAGGTGTAAGAGGACTATATAGCTCATATATATATTCATTAGTATCCCCTTCTTTAAAATAACTTCTAATGAGTCCCATTGATTCAAGTGCTTTTCTAGCTTTAGTCACAGGAGATAATCCGAGTTTCAAAAAACTCATTAAATGATGATGATTATATTTCTCACCAAGCGCTTTTGATTTTTCTAAGTCTTGCCATAAAGTAAAATATAAACTAACAGCGTCCGCACCTATAATTGGTTCATATAGTGATATTATAGTTTTTCTATCATAATCAGATAAAATCGTTCTATTAATTACTGTATATATATCCGCTGGTAAAATAGTACGTTCTTCCATAACATCACCTCTTAATTTATTTTACATTAAGTTTAAATAAAATACAATGATAAAGCTATTATTAAATTTTGTTTTATGATAAAATAGTGATGAAAAGGTGGTGCATATTAAATGGTAAAATTATTTACCGTTGATGGATTAATTAATCCAAATATTATTAACAGTCATATTGATAATCAAGAAAATATTGTAATTATTGATGATAGCAAAGAATATATCAATGAATATTACAATACTTTAAAATCAAAAGGATATAATGTTCACATACTAAATTTTGATGATACTAAAAACAGTCATGGTTTTGACTTTTTAGAATATCCATATTATCTTTATAAAAATAAAGATTTGGACAAATTAGCGGATTCTCTAAAAGCAATAACAGAAACATTTTCCTACAAAGATGAAGATCCATACTGGGAAAAAACATCTTTAAGTCTTATAGAAGGAATAATAAGAGTACTATTTGAAGATGCAAAACAATCTGAAATAAATATTAGAAGTATATGGAACATCCTTGAAAAATCTGATGTTATTAATGATAATAGTGATCCTCTTAAAGACTATTTTCAAACAAAAAATAAAACTCAAAAATCATATATATGTGTAAGTCCCACTATTAATGCCCATCCAGATACAAGATTATCTGTTATTTCACTTGCTAAAAATTCTTTTAAAGATTTAATGACAAGAGATAACTTAATAAATGTCATTTCTGGGAAAGATCTTTCTGTCATGGATTTCAAAAAGAAAAAACAAGCTGTTTTTATAAATATACCTAAATCAACTTTAATATATAACTTATTTGTTCCTATTTTTATAAATCAACTTTTCTTATTTTTAACAAGCAATGAATATCCTAAATGTAATATAATCTTTAGAGATTTATCTAATTTTGATAAATTTTATAATTTGAACGAAATGGTAAAAGTTAGATCTGATAATATAAACTTTGAAATTGCTACAGATTATTTTACCTTTAAAAAGTATTTTAATGAAGGAATATGCTTAATAAACCAAACATATAAAAATAAACCTAATAAAAAGTTTAATAAATATCCGGTTACAAAGCAAATGGATTTAAACATTTTCGATTTTAAAACAAATACTAAACCAAAAGCAAAAAAACAAATGTATACAAAAACGGAAATACAAAACCTTATAGAAAAAATTGATGCTGAAATAGAAAAGATAGATAGAGAAGAAGATAAAAAAAGAAATTAAAAGGTTCTTTGTCAAATAGTGTTGGTAAAGAATAAAAATACAATGTAGAGGGATGATGGAAATCATCCTTTTATAATGCCATTAATTAAAAATATTCTGGC
>CADBKG010000002.1:0-1435 GCA_902795215.1 uncultured Erysipelotrichaceae bacterium
TTGATATGAATCTTCTAAATCGTATTCTTCACTATCAACTACGAATCCAGAATTTTTAACATCTTCTATTGTATTTCTGATTTCATTAATTTTATCACCTATATTAAGTTTTGGTGTTGCTTCTTCTTCGCTTGTAGTTGTTTCTTCTTGTGTTATTTCATCACCAAACATATCAAATGTTTCAACAGGTTCTTGGTTATCTACTACTGCTGCAGTTGAATCAACTTCGATTGTTTGTGGTTCAACTGGTGTAGGTTCTGTTATTGGTTCTGATTCAGGCTCAGAAGCTGGAGGTTCTGGTGTTGGTTCACTAGCTGGTTCACTTGGTGTTTGTGGAGAATCAAATATATTGGTTTCTGCTTCTGCTGGTTCAGGTTCTGGTGCTGGCTCGTTCTCTACTCCTCCTGGAGTTTCAGGATTTGTATTTTCATCACTTTGTGATTCATCTTCGTCACCAAAGTTAAAGAATTTACCTTCTTGTGGTACTTCTCCACTTGTTTCTTCCTTAGAAGTAGTACTATCAGTTGGTTGTGCTTCGGTTTGAGGAGTTTCTATATTTGTATCAACTTCATCACTAAATGGATTAAATTGTTGTGATGGATCAACATTATCATTAATTAGATTAGGTGCTGAATCTTCCAAATCAACTTCTTTAGTCATTCCAAATAAATTTTTGTTATCGTCCATTTCATTCACCTCGCTTGGTTTTTCTTCTACTTGTGTAGTTACTTCTTGTTTAGGTTCTTCTTTTATTTCTTCTTTAGGGGCATCTATTGGTTCACCAGCTTTAACGTTTTTAATAAGTGTATCAAGCTGTCTTACAGTTAATCTTTCTTTTATAATCTTATTTAAAAGCTGTACTTGTTTATCAGGGTCATCTATTTGAAGTAAGCTTCTAGCATGTCTTTCACTGATTTGTTCATTTAAAAGAGCATCTTGAACTTCATCACATAAATTTAATAGTCTAATTTTATTTGCGATAGTCGCTTGCGTAACTCCTAGTTTAGAAGCAAGTTCTTCTTGTGTTAGATAACCTCTATCAAGTAAGTTTCTATAGCTTTTAGCTTCTTCTATACTCGATAGATTTTTTCTTTGAACGTTTTCGATAAGTGCTATTTCTGCACTATCGTTATCATTCATATCTCTAACTATAGCTGGGACTTGTTTAAGTCCTGCCATGCAAGATGCTTTATATCTACGCTCTCCAGCGATTATTTCATACTTATTTCCCACTTTTCTAAGCACAAGTGGTTGTATTACACCATGGACTTTTATTGAATCTGAAAGCTCTTTTAACGCCTTCTCATCAAAAGTTAGTCTTGGTTGAAATCTATTTGGAATTATATCTTCAACTAATATTTGCTGTACTTGTTCAGTATTCATACTATAAGCCCCTTTACTATATATTCTTTCATATATTATCATACTTTAAAAA
>CADBKG010000002.1:1456-2089 GCA_902795215.1 uncultured Erysipelotrichaceae bacterium
TGATTATTTATCAAATAATTCACTATGAGACCCAGTTCCCAAAAGTAAAAGGAGTAATTGATCATCATAGTATTTATATACTAATAGCCAATCTGGTTCAATATGGCATTCTAAACAATCTTTATAATAATTGTTATTAATTAATTTATGGTTATGGTATTTTTCTTCCAGTATTTCGCCATTAGCTAAAACATTTAATACTTTTAATAATTTATTAATATCTTTGCCTTGTTTTACAGCTTTTTTTAGTTGTTTTTTAAACCTAGTTGTACCTTTTACTTCATACTTTGCATTTTCTATTCCTATCATTACTCTAACATATCTTCAATAAAAGTATTCATATTATGATATCCTTTTATTTTTAATTCTCCTCTTGCAATTCTTTCTGCTTCTTCTAATGATTCCATCAATTCTCTACTAGGTTTTGGTGCATTCATATTTGGAGTAAAAGGAAGGGCTTGTTCTCTAACGCTTTGTGTTAAAAACATATTTAAAGCTACACTTGTATTCATACCTAAGCTTTTGAATAATTCATCTGCTTGAGTTTTTAAATTTTTATCGACTCTAAAACTCATGTTAATTGCATCTGTCATACTTGCCATTATAATCATCTCCTGTCAATATAATTATATT
>CADBKG010000002.1:2119-71374 GCA_902795215.1 uncultured Erysipelotrichaceae bacterium
GTTTTGGTAATTATAACAAAAGTTCTTTCACTGTTTTCAATAGGTAGTTCTTCTTTGATTATATCTATTTTTCCATCTGATAATGTTTTTATTGCATTAGTGCCTTGTTCTAAGTCATCACTTATGTTTCCTTTGTATGCTATAAATTTTCCATTAACTTTTACAAAAGGGAGTGATATTTCTGCAAGTACTGGCATACTTGCAACTGCACGAGATACTACTATATCAAAATATTCTCTTTTTGTTTTTATGTATTCTTCTGCCCTATCGTTTATAACTTCATATTCTAAGTTTAATACTTCTTTTAAAGATTCTAAAAATTTAGTTTTTTTACCATTTGAATCTAGTAATGTAAGTTTTATATTAGGTCTAAGTATTTTTAGCGGCACTCCTGGAAAACCAGCGCCTGAACCAATATCAAGAATTGTTTCATCGCTTAAATTAACGTGTTTTAAAAGTATAATTGAATCATAAAAGTGTTTTAAATACACCTCTTTGGTTGTTTTTATTGCTGTTAAGTTTGTTGTTTCATTGTATTTAAGTAAGTAAGCAGCATATTTTTTAAATAGTTCTAATTGAGTTTGAGTTATATCAATATTGTTTTGTTTTAAATATAAAGTAAAATCAGTCTCTGTCATTTGCATACTCCTTTTTTAAGTAAACTGCAAGTATTGATATATCTGCAGGATTAACACCGCTTATACGAGTGGCTTGTGCAATAGTTAGAGGTCTAACTTCTTTTAGTTTTTGTCTTGCTTCACTAGCTAGATTTTTAACTTTATCATAATCAATATCTTGAGGTATTTCTTTCTTTTCAAGTTTAATTAATTTATTAGCATCTTCATATGTCTTTTTAATGTATCCTTCATATTTTGTTTCTATTATTACTTCATTAACTACTTCTTTATCATATTTTGAAAGATCTTCTGATATTTTATAAACTATATCTTCTGTAACATCTGGTCTTTTTATTAGTTCATATAAAGAAGTTGTTTTATTAATATCAATGAACTTGCTTGTTATGTCTTTTGGTACTTTTGTTTCTTTTATGTAATTTGTTAAATTTTTAATATTCTCTTCTTTTTTTAGAAGTTTGTTATATCTTTCTTTTTCTATAAGTCCATATTCATAACCGAATTTTCTTAATCTTAAATCAGCGTTATCGTGTCTTAGAATTAATCTAAATTCAGCGCGTGATGTAAGCATTCTATATGGTTCTATAGTCCCTTTTGTAACTAAATCATCTATTAGTACTCCAATATAAGCTTCGTTTCTTTTTAGTATTAATGGCTCTTTTTTTTCTAATTTGCTTGCTGCATTAATACCTGCGATTATACCTTGTCCTGCAGCTTCTTCATATCCACTTGTACCATTGATTTGGCCTGCCGTAAAGAGGTTTTCTATTATTTTTGATTCTAGTGATGGTTTTATTTGTAATGGATCAATAGCATCATATTCTATAGCATAAGCATATTCTAGTATTTTTGCATTTTCAAATCCTTCAAGGGAATGAACTATTTCTTCTTGAACATCATTTGGAAGTGATGTTGAAAATCCCTGTAAGTATAGTTTTTTATAATATATACTATTTTTATCCATACTTTGTGGTTCTAAAAATAATATATGTTTTTGTTTTTCTTTAAATCTAACTATTTTATCTTCAATACTTGGACAATATCTAGGCCCTACTCCTGTTGCATATCCACCATACATACTTGATTTATCTAAGTTTTCTTCTATTATTTGTTTTGTTTTGTCATTAGTATATACTAAATAACAGTTTTCTTGCTTTTCTGGATTATAATCTGCCTCGATATCAAAACTAAATGATAGCTTTTCTTTATCTCCAGGTTCTACTTTCATTTTTGTATAATCAATTGTATCAGCGTCTATTCTAGGAGGCGTTCCGGTTTTTAGTCTAATTATTTTAAAACCTAGTTTTTTTAAATTATCACTTAAATAATTAGATCTTTTTTCTCCATGTGGGCCTTCTTTTTTCTTTGTATCCCCTACTAGTATTTCGCTTTTAAGGTATGTTCCTGTTGTAAGTATTAAGGCATCACAAAAATATTTAGAATCATCTTCTAAAATTACTCCATTAATTTTATTGTCTATAACAATTAAGTTTTCAACAATTCCTTCAAGTATTGTAAGATTTTTTTGTTTCTTTAGTGTTTCTTGCATATTTTTTGGATAAATTTCTTTATCTGCTTGTGCTCTTAAACATCTAACTGCTGGGCCTTTACCTGAGTTTAGCATTTTCATCTGAAGTACAGATTTATCTGCTATTTTTCCCATTAAACCACCCAAAGCATCTATTTCTCTTACAATTATTCCTTTACTTGTTCCACCTATTGATGGATTACATGGCATATCGCCAATATTTTTAATATTGCCTGTAATTAAAAGTGTGTTATGACCTTTTGTGCTTGTGGCATATGCACTTTCAATTCCAGCATGTCCTCCACCTACTACGATTATATCGTATTTCATTTAAAACACCCTCTTTTTAAAGTTTATCTTCATAAATACTACTTTTTGGTTTTAATCCTAAATGTTTATAAAACTCTATTGCACTTTGATTAAATGACCAAACATTAAGTTCTATTGCATCAATACTATTTTTTTTAGCTTCTTCTTTTATAGCTAAGTATAATTTTTTTCCTATTCCTTTTCTTATATGATTTTCATCTACTCCTAGACCTTCTATAAAGTATGTTGTTCTTTGTTTTAATACAGGAATATCTTTAGATTTATTTTCTTTTGCAATAATAAAGCCAAGAATTTCTTTTTCTTCTTTATATACTAGACATATAGCATTTGTTATTAGTTCTTTATAATAATCTAATGGTAAAGAATCTACTTTATTAAATATATCATTTCTCTTATCTGCATGCATATCATATATTTTTTGATATATTGTTTTAACTTTATCATAATCTTCTATACTCATTTTATAAATATTATTCATAATATCCTACTTTCCTATACAAAATCTTGAAAATAATTCATCTAGTAAATCTTCTTTGTAGTTTTCACCTAATATTTCACCTAAATTATTCTTAGCACTTTCTATATCTATTGTTATAACATCAACTGGGATATTTTCTTTTAAACCTTGTAATGCTTTTTTTAGTGAGTTATCAGCTTTTTTAATAAGTGATAGTTGTCTTGCATTAGATATATAAGTCATATCTTTATTTATATTAGTATTAGATTCTATTTCTTTTATAATTGCTTTTTTTAGATCATCTAGACCATTTGTTTCTTTGGCATTTCCAGTTATACCTTCTATATTTAGTTTTTTGTTTAAATCGTTTTTATTTATAAATATAATATGGTTTTTAGTTTTTACTTTTTCTATTAATTCTTTTTCATCCTCTATTAGTTTTCTTGATCCATCTAGTACTAATATTACTAAATCTGCATCATTTAACTTTTCTAAAGACTTATCTACCCCTATTTTTTCAACAATATCTTTTGTTTCTCTTATTCCTGCGGTATCTATAAAGTTAATCATAATTCCATTAAGTATGATTCTACCCTCAACAATATCTCTTGTTGTACCTTCTATGTCTGTAACTATTGCTTTATTTTCTTCAAGTAATGCATTTAAAATACTACTCTTACCAACGTTTGGTGCGCCTATAATTGCTACATCTAAACCATTTTTGATTATTTTTCCAGTTTTACTTTCTTTAATTAATTCATCGAATTTTTCTGTTATTTTTTCAAGTGCAATTATAGCTTTTTCATTAGTTATATCTTCTATATCTTCATATTCTGGATAATCTATGTTTACTTCAATATTTGCTTCTAAAGCAAGTAATTCTTTTTTTACTTCTCTTATAATACTTGAAAGTTTACCTGTTAGGTTATTAACTGATAAACTTCTTGCATTTTCTGTTTCAGCATTTATAACATCTATTACAGATTCTGCTTTTATTAAGTCTATTCTTCCATTTAAAAATGCTCTTTTGGTAAATTCTCCTGGTTCTGCTTCTCTGCATCCAATTAATAATAGTATTTCTAATATTTTGTTTGTAACTGCTATTCCACCATGGGAATTGATTTCTACAATATTCTCTTTTGTATAAGTTTTAGGAGCGCGCATTATAGAAACTAGCACTTCATCAATTATTTCGTTATTATATACAATATGACCATAATTAATAGTATTACTATCTACTTTTGTTAAGTCTTTTCCTTTAAATATAGAGTTTACTAACTTAATAGAATCATTACCACTAACCCTAATAATTGATATTCCCCCTACTCCAACTGCAGTTGAAATTGCGCATATAGTATCTTCCATATAGCACTCCTCCTTCGGCGGTATTATAGCACAAAAAAACTAGAATAATCTAGCCCTCATTATTTTTTTGTTTCTTTTGTATCTATAGTACCTCTAAATACAACGTATTTATCATATAAATATTCAAGAACAAAATTACATAGCATACTAATTCCTGTAACAATATATTCATTAACTTTTAAGTTTTTAACTAAGTAGTTACCACCTATTGTAGATGCTGGTGTAAATATTAAATAAAATATAAATACTTTTATCATTGCTTTTGGAATATTTGCAGTTGATTTAAAGGTATATTCTCTATTTAAAGTAAAGTTCCATATTACACTAGCGACAAGCGCTGTTAGATAGCATACCCAGTATCCAAAACTAGTTAGTTCATTTAAAATAGTAAAAATTATTATCTCTATTATTCCTGCAGATATTGAAAATAAAGTAAATTTTATCTTTCTAAGTAATTCTTTTTTATCTTTCATGTTAACCTCGCAAGTTTAATTATACATTATTTATTAAATAAAAAAAAGATGATTATTTTTCATCTTCTTTATATTTGATAACAACATGTCTATTAGGTTCTTCACCAGTACTTTCTGAATATACATGTTTAAAGTCTTTAATAGCTTCATGAACTACTAATCTTTCATATGAATTCATATTATCAAGTTCTACGTCTTGTTTTGTTTTAGATACTTCTCTAGCTATTCTCTTAGCAGTTTTTTGTAAATACATTATTTGTTTATCTTTATAATTTTCAACATCTAATGAAATATAAGGCATTGTACCATATTTGTTTTTTACTGCTGCCCTTGTAATAGTTTGAAGAGCTGATAAGTTTTTACCAGTATGTCCTATAAGTAATGAGTTATCGTCAGAATAGATTTTAACTTTTAATTGTTTTTCTCTTATTTGAGACTCAAAAGATACATCTAATCCCATATTAGTTAGTACTTTTTGTAAGTATCCTTTTATATATTCTACAACATCTTTTAAAGGAGTTACTGTTAATTCTATTTCTTTTCCTTTAAATAAACTCTTTTTTACTTCTTTTTTACTTACTATTACGTCATCTTCAGTTAGTTTTAATTCTTCTAAAGCTTGCGCTAGTATTTCATCATAGTTTTTTCCAACATATACATTTAACATATTACTTCTTACCTTTCTTAGTACTATTTTTTGTTTTTGCTTTATTTTTAACAACTTTAATTTTGTTATCCTTTTTATTATCTTTTTTTATAAATAAATTTTGAATTATCATAAATACATTAGATACTATCCAATATAGTGCAAGAGCGCTTGGTAAGCTTAGAGATGCTATTGATATAAATACTATCATTGTATACATCATCATTTTCATTTGACCTTCTTGACCAGTCATACCGTTTTGCCCTGCCATTGAATTTTTGTATGAAAAATATGTTGTTGCAATTATTAACAATACTAATATGATATAACCAATATTCCCTGATTTAATACCTACAAACGGTGTTGTACCAAGTTGTAATCCTAAGAAATATCCTTCAAATACTACTGGGATTCTATTAATAGCTTCATAAAATGCAATAATTATAGGTAGTTGTATAAATGATGTTACGCATCCTCCCGCTGGAGAAATATCGTATTTTTTATAAATCATCATCATTTCTTGACTCATTTGCATTCTTTCTTCTTGACTAGTTACATTTTCATACTTTTTTTGTAGTCTATTAAGTTCAGGTTGAGCTTTTTTCATATTTTCTGATTGTTTTAATGTCTTTTTTGTTGATGGTATTAAGAATATTCTAATAATAACACCCAGTATCATTACAGATAAACCATAATTTTTAACAATCATACCTATTTTAATAATTAACCATGCTAGTGGTTTAATAAGTATTCCATCCCATAAACCAACATATTTTAGATCACTTGGTTTATATTCTTCACATTTAGATAATTTATCATAATCTACATCTAGGTATTTTTTATATTTTTTATAAATCTTAATGTTTTCTTTAGATTCAGGCAAGCATAATATATTAGAAGTTACTGCTTGTCCAGTTGTTTCATTAACTACCCTATTCTTTTTTCCATCAGATAAATACTTGGTACATCCTGTTGATAAAAGTATTAATAATGCTAGTATAATAGCTAAATACTTTTGTTTTTTCTTTTTCATTTAATCTATCCTTTCTAATAATTCTTTTAAAGAAGCATCCATATCTTTAAAAGAACTAGTTAAACATCCATCTCTAATCATTATAATATAATCATTTCTTTTTTTAAACTCTTTTTTATGATTATCAATTATTTCTCTTGTTTGTCTTTTTAGTCTATTTCTAATATAAGCTTTACCTATTTTCTTCTTAACAGCTATACCGAATTTAGGAAGTTCTTTATCCTTATCTATATAATATATAACAAAATTTTTGTTTTTTTGGAATTTACCATTTTTTATTATATTTGAAAAATAATCGCTATTTTTTATCATTTCTATTCTTTTCATTGTTTCTCCATAGAAAAAAAGCCACATAAAAGTGGTTATTTGCTTAGTACTTTACGACCTTTTTTTCTTCTAGATTTTAATATATTAGTTTTTTTTCTAGCAAAAAAGCCATGTTTTTTCTTCATTTTACGATTATTTGGTTGATAAGTTCTCTTCATGAATATCCCTCCTTCAAAACTGCAACAGTATTATATTATAAAGAATAAGCAAAAGTCAAGGCCAAGTTATCAACAAATTTTTGAACATTTAATCAACACCATGTTCATAAGTTTTCAACACTGTGTATTTTGCAAATTTGTTGAAACTGTTGAAAAGTTTTAAAGGTTAAGGTAGAATAGGGCTTAAAGCGAAATAGTTATCAACATTTCTTGTTTATAACTATGTTGAAAAAAATTTTTTTAAAATTTAGTCTTTATCTTTTGTTACATTTAAGTTAAAATATTTATACATGGAGTGGGGTGATGGATTTGAATGAAGAAAACACTATCATTTGGGAAAACTTTATAAATTTGCTAAAATCAAAAATAGCAATGGTATCCGTCAACTCATGGTTCAAGAATTGTAAAATCTATAAAATAGAAGACTCTAGTGAAAACAATAAACCTATAAAGATTATTACAATTGAATCAAGCTCAAACTTTATAAGAAATGAAATAAAAAAACGTTATACTGATACTATAGAAGAATTAATGGAAAGTATTCTTGGGAAGCCTTGTAATATTAAATTTATCATACCTGAGGAAAAAGAAAATACTAATAATACTGAAGTTAAAAATCTAACTACTGAAACGGTAATTCCTGTGGAAAAGAGTAGTACTTATGAACAAAATTATAGTTTTAGTAGTAATCTGCTTAGTAAGTATTCTTTTGATAACTTTGTAATAGGGGACTCAAATAGACTTGCCTGTAGTGCATCTAAGTCTGTTTCAGAACAACCTGGTAAGCTTTATAATCCTTTCTTTATTCACGGAAAGAGTGGACTAGGGAAGACTCATTTAATGCATGCTATCGGTAATTATATAGAAAATACTAGCAATTTAAAGGTTTTATATGTGACATCAGAACAGTTTATAACGGACTTTACTTCAATAAATATGAAAAAAGATGCTGATTATACGGAAGCATTTAAAGCTAAATATAGAAATATAGACGTTCTAATGATCGACGATATACAATTTTTAGGTAATGCTGAGAAAACACAACAAGAATTCTTTCATACATTTAATAATCTATATGATATGAATAAACAAATAATTATTAGTTCAGATAGAAGTCCAGATGATTTAAAACTATTAGAAGAAAGGCTTAGAACTAGATTTAGTTGGGGATTAACTGTTAATATATATCCTCCAGATATTGAACTAAAAAAGCGTATTATAAAAAATAAAATGTCGGGACATGCTGTTGCAAAGCTTGTAGATGAAGAAGTAATTGACTATATAGCAAGTAATAGTGAAAACGATGTAAGACATATAGAAGGGGCCGTTACTAGACTTTATGCTTATGCTGCTATAATGGGGCCACATAAAATAGATCTCCAATTTGCAAACGAAGCATTAAAAGACTATATTAAAAACTCTATATATATGGATAGTAATATATCAAAAATTCAAAAAGCTGTCGCTGATTACTATAAAATAACAGTAGAGGACTTAAAAAGTAAGAAAAGAAGTGCTAATATCAATTATCCAAGACAGGTTGCAATATACTTATGCAGGAATTATACAGACGAATCTTTTCCTAAAATAGGACTGGAATTTGGAAACCGCAATCACTCGACAATAATACATGCCTGTGATAAAATTAAGGAGGATTTAAAAGAAAATCAAACTTTAAGAGAAATAATTAAACAAATAAAAAATAATATAAGTTGAAAACTTGTTAAAACAATATTAGTTTTCAACAATTTATAAACAAGCAAAAATCAAGGTATAACCTAATAAATCGACACTTTTCAACAATATAAACAACACTTATTAATATTATTATATATAAAAAGAAAGAAGGAATGAAAAAATGAAATTTACGATTGAAAGAAATATTTTACTAGAAAATTTAAATAATGTTATTAAAGCTATTTCTATTAGAAATGTAATACCTATATTAAATGGTATTAAATTTGAACTAACTGATGAAGGACTATACTTAACAGCAAGTAATACTGATTTAACTATTAAATCCTTTATTGAAAAGAAAAAGATAAAAAAGATAGAAAGTAATGGTAGTATTGTAGTACAAAGTAAATATATAAATGAAATTATTAGAAAACTTCCAGATGATACTATAAATATAGAAGTAATAGATGGATTAAAACTACTTATAGAATCTAAGAATAGTCAATTTAATTTAAACTGTTTAAAAGTAGAGGATTATCCACAGATAAAATTAGAATATCAAAAAGATCCTATTATAATTAAAGGTAATGTGTTTAAATCTATGATAAAACAAACAGTTTTTGCTATAAGTAATCAAGAATCTAGACCTTTATTTACAGGAATTAACTTTAAATTACAAGGCAATATACTAGAAGTTACTGCTACTGATTCATATAGACTTGCAAAAAAGACAGTTGAACTATCCGATTTTGTAAAAGAAGAAATAAATATAACAATACCTGGTAATAATATTAGTGAATTAGATAAAATAATAAATGATGATGAAAATGTAGAAATGCATATATTTAATAGTAAAGCGTTATTTGTATATAAAAATATTAATTTCCAAACAAATTTACTAAGTGGTAATTATCCAAATACTAATAACTTAATACCAGATAATTTTGCAATTATATTTAATGCAAACTATAATGATTTATACGATGCAGTTGATAGAGCAGCATTACTTACTCAAAATAAAGACAAAAATATTGTAAAAATGGAAACAAATGGAAATAATTTAACTATTTCTAGTTATGCTTCAGAAATAGGTAGAACAGAAGAAGTAATTAGTATTAATAAAAATGAAGGAATTGATATTGGTATATCGTTTAGTTCTAAATTTATGTTAGAAGCACTTAGAACATTAAATGATGATGAAATAGTAGTACTACTTAATAGTGAAACTAAACCAATAGTTATTAAATCAAGTAAAGATGAAACATTAATACAACTTATTTTACCTATAAAAACATATTAGAGACTTTCAAAAAAGTCTTTTTTTTTGTTCAAAAATAACAAATTTTAAACATATTCGACAAATTATGACAAATTTCGACAAAATAAAAGAGTATAAGGGATGGCGAGGGGAGGTGATGGTATGGAAAAATATAGAATTAGTTCAAAAACACTTGCAGTATTACCGATTTCTAAAAATAGAACAAAGGTATATGAAAACGATGATATTATTATTGTGGACCAAAATGTTCAAAAAATAATAGAAGAAAATTGTTCATATTATGGTAGTTCATATAATTTAAGAAAAGAATATACTGAAAAACTAATAGGAGTAACACACAAATCACCAATTATTATTGAAGATGCATCAAATATTATATTTTTCCCTACAAGTAGTCCTAGATTAAGAGAATGTGGGTGGATATCACTTAATAATCTTGAATCTAATAAGCAAGTAGGGGACTTTAGTCAGATTACTTTCTTTAATAATTTAAAGGTTAATCTTAATGTTTCTAATAGGATTATTAGTAATCAAATACTTAGATCAACAAGATTAGAATCAATCGCTAGAAAAAGACAGTTAGAATTAACAAAGAATTTGAGTAAAAACCTTTAATAATAGCTTATTTTGTGATATAATTAATACTAGGTATAGAGGTACGACTATACCTAGTAAATTTATTTTAGGAGATTTTAGAGGGCAATTATGAAAATCACAAACTTAAAATTATATAATTTTAGAAATTATGAATTTTTAAATATAGACTTTTCAAATAAACAAAATATCATAATTGGTCCAAATGGAAGTGGTAAGACAAATATAGTTGAAGCTATATATGTTCTTGCTATGACCAAATCCTATAGGGGAACTCTTGATAAAGTTTTAATCAGAAACAATGAAAGTATTATGAGTATAGAGGGGGTAATTAAAGATAAAGTTACTCATAAATATAAAATTAATATTTCTGAAAATGGGAAAATAGTTAAAATAAATAATAATAAGATTTCTAAACTAAGTGATTATATTTCTAAAATTAACGTTGTAATGTTTACTCCTGAAGACGTTAACATAATTAAGGATTCACCAAAATCTAGGAGAAAAATGTTAAATATAGAAATATCACAGTTAAATACTGAATATTTGCACTTACTAAATGAATATAACCAGGTTTTAAAGCAAAGAAACGCTTTTTTAAAACTAATGTATGTTAATAATTTAGCAAGTCCAGATTATTTATGGATTTTAACTGATAAACTAATTAATCTTGGTCTTAAAATTTCTAATATTAGAAGAGATTATATCAATGATATTAATAAATATTATGATGATATTAATTATAAGATAACAAGAAAAAAAGGTTTAAAAGTACTTTATGTTAGTTCTTTTAAAAATAAAACGCAGGAAGAACTAAAAGAAAAGTATAAAGCTAGTTTAGAAAAGGACTTAGCTATTGGAAAAACTAGTTTTGGAGTGCATCATGATGATTTATTATTTTCTCTTGAAGGAAAATCGCTTAAGGATTATGGTTCAGAGGGAGAACAAAAAAACGCCATAGTGTGCTTTAAATTAGCCGAGATTGAGATTTTTATCAAAGATAAGGGAATTTATCCAATTTTGATTTTAGACGATTTATTTAGCGAATTAGACGCCAAAAAAATCAATAATATCCTAAAGAAGGTAAATAAGAATCTCCAAATATTTATAACTACAACTGATTTAAAAAATATAAATACTAAAATATTAACTAATTGTAGTGTGTATGAATTAAAAAATAAGAAAGTGGTGAAGAGAGTATATGAATGAAACTAAAGTTGAAAAAGAATATACTGATAGTGATATTCAAGTGTTAGAAGGCCTTGAAGCAGTAAGAAAAAGACCAGGAATGTATATCGGAACAACTAGTGAAAGAGGATTACATCATTTAGTTTGGGAAATTGTTGATAACTCTGTTGATGAAGCTTTAGCAGGATATTGTGATGATATTTACGTAACTATCGAAAAAGATAATAGTATTACTGTATCAGATGATGGTAGAGGTATGCCAACAGGTAAAAACGAAAAAACTGGACTTTCTACAATAGAAACTATATTTACTGTGCTTCATGCCGGAGGAAAATTTGGTGGAGGCGGATATAAAGTCTCTGGAGGATTACACGGAGTAGGTGCAAGTGTTGTTAATGCATTATCTACTTGGCTTGAAGTATATGTTTATCAAAAAGGTAAAGTATATTATCAAAGATTTGAAAATGGTGGAAAACCTGTAAGTGAATTAAAGATAGTAGGGGACTGTGAAGAAAATAGAACAGGTACAACTGTTAAATTTAAACCAGATCCTGAAATCTTTACTGAAACTACAGAATATAAATATGATATTTTATATCAAAGATTACAAGAAATCTGTTTTTTGAATAAAGGGCTTAGAATAGTTTTAACTGATGCTAGGGTAGATGGAGAAACAAAAACAGATGAATTCTTGTATGAAGGTGGTATTATTGAATATGTTAAGATGCTTAACGAAAATAAAACACCAATTCATGATGATATTTGCTATTTTGAGGGACAAGAAGATGGTATTTCTATAGAAGTAGCAATGCAATATAATACAACATTTAGTCCATCAATTTATTCATTTACAAATAATATTAATACTCATGAAGGTGGAACTCATGAAGATGGAGTTAAAAGAGCATTAACAAGAGTAATTAACAATTATGCTAGAAATAAAAATATATTAAAAGAAAAAGATTCAGCATTATCAGGTGATGATGTAAGAGAAGGTTTATCAATGATAATTTCTTGTAAGCATCCTAATCCTCAGTTTGAAGGACAAACAAAGACTAAACTTGGAAATGCAGAAGTAAGAAAAATAGCAGATAATATTTTTGCAGAAGGATTTGAAAGATATTTAATGGAAAATCCAAGTGATGCTAGAATAATTGTTGAAAAAGCAATGACAGCTTCACATGCAAGACTTGCAGCAAAAAAAGCAAGAGAAAGTGTTATTAAGCATAGCGAGAATGAAATTGCAGCTTTTGGTGGTAAATTAAATGATTGTAAGTCAAAAGATCCAAAAGAAAGAGAAATCTTCATAGTCGAGGGTGACTCTGCCGGAGGAAGTGCCGTTAAGGGAAGAAATAGTATGACTCAAGCAATATTGCCACTTAGAGGAAAAATACTTAATGTAGAAAAAGCAAGACTTGATAAAGCATTATCAAATGATGAAATAAAATCTATTATTACTGCTTTTGGAACAAGTATTGGAGAAACATTTGATTTAAGTAAGTTAAGATACGATAAAATTATAATCATGACCGATGCCGATGTAGATGGTGACCACATTAGAGTACTACTTTTAACATTGTTCTATAGATTCTTTAGACCAATCGTTGAAGCAGGGCATGTTTATGCTGCACAACCGCCATTATTTTGTATAAAACACGGTCAAAAGATTAAATACGTATTAGACGAAGAAGAAAGAGATAAATATTTATCTTCACTTGACCCAAAAACAAAAATTGTAGTAACTCGTATGAAAGGTCTTGGCGAAATGGATGCTGAGGAATTAAACGAAACTACAATGGATATAAATACAAGAGTATTAAGGAAAATAACGGTAGAAGACTTACAAGAAGCGGATTCTACATTTAATATGTTAATGGGAGAAGAAGTTGCACCTAGAAGAGAGTTTATCGAAACAAACGCTCAATATGTAACTGATCTTGATATATAGGAGGTTTATATGGATATCGAAGAAGAAAACAATTTAGAAGAAAACGAATCATTTGATGAAGCAGCAGATAGAAAACAAGAAAATAACATAGTTAATGAAATAAGCAAATCCTTTTTAAGATATTCAATGAGTGTTATAACTTCTAGAGCTATTCCTGATTTAAGAGATGGTTTAAAACCTGTTCAAAGAAGAATACTTTTCGACATGTATAAGGAAGGTATAACTCCTGATAAACAACATAAAAAATCCGCAACAACTGTTGGGTCTGTTATGGGTCTTTACCATCCGCATGGGGATTCATCAATATATGAAGCTATGGTACGTATGGCACAAGATTTTAATTATCGTTATATGCTTATAGATGGCCATGGTAACTTTGGTAACGTTGAATCTTCAAGACCAGCAGCAATGCGTTATACAGAATCAAGATTATCTAAAATTTCTCTTGAAATGTTAAGAGATTTGAACAAAGATACTGTTGATATGATGCCTAACTATTCTGAAGATAAAATGGAACCAGTTACGCTTCCATCTAGATTTCCAAACATTTTAGTTAATGGAACTATGGGTATCGCAGTAGGTATGGCTACAAATATTCCGCCACATAACTTAACAGAAGTAATTAATGGATGTATTGCTTATATTGACAATCCTGAAATAGATACTGCAGGACTAATGGAATACGTAAAAGGTCCAGATTTCCCTTTAGGTGGTATAATTTTAGGTAATAAAGGCATAAAAGATGCTTATGAAACTGGAAGAGGCAGTCTTACAATACGAAGTAATGCTGTTATAGAAGAAAAGGGCGGTAGAAACTATATAGTAGTTGATCAAATCCCTTATGGAGTTAATACTTCTGAATTAAAACAAAAAGTAGCAGATTTAGTTAAGAACAAAATAATAGAAGGTATTGCGGATTATCATACAGATTTAAAACATGGAGTTAAAATAACAATTACACTTAAAAAAGATGCTAATCCTCAAGTTGTATTAAATCAATTATATAAACATACGGATTTTCAAACAAAATTTGGTATTATATTTTTAATGCTTGATAATGGAGTTCCTAGAACTCTAGGTTTAAGGGATATTATTGAAAAATATATAATGTACCAAAAGGAAGTAATTGTAAGAAGAACAAAATACGATTTAAAAGTTGCAGAAGATAGAGTTCATATATTAAAGGGCCTATTAATCGCTGTTGATAACATTGATGAAGTTGTTAAAATCATTAGAGGCGCAGAAACTAGTGAAGAAGCACTTGAAAAACTAACTAAACGCTTTGGATTAGATGAAATTCAAGGAAATGCAATTCTAGAAATGCGTTTAAGAAAATTAACAGGCTTAGAAAGAGAAAAGATTGAAAAAGAGACTGAAGAACTACTAAAATTAATTGAAGAATTAAAAGCAATTTTAGCTAGTGATGAAAAAATATATGAAGTTATTAAGAATGAATTAATTGAAATTAGAGATAAATATGGTGATGAAAGACGTACTCATATCGATATGACTGCTATTGATTATATCGAAGATGAATCTTTAATTCCAGATGAAAATAGTATCATTACATTAACAGAAAAAGGATATATTAAACGTTTATCTGTAGATACTTATAAAGTTCAAAACCGTGGAGGTAAGGGAATTAAAGGAATGAGTACTAATGAAGAAGATAATGTTAAAATTATGCTTAATATAATGACTCATGACGATATATTATTCTTTACTAATAAAGGAAAAGTATACAGAATTAAAGGATATGAAATACCTGAGTTTAGTAGACAAGCGAAAGGATTACCTATTATTAATCTTCTAAATATTGAAAAAGATGAACAAGTAAGTTCACTAATAAAGATAACTAAGGATGAAATTGAAGATGTAAAATATTTATTCTTTGCTACTAAAGACGGTGTAGTTAAGAGGACAAGTCTAGAAGAGTTTAAAAACATTAGACAAACAGGTAAAATAACAATTACATTGAAAGAAAATGATGAATTAATCGCAGTTAGAAAAACAACAGGCCAAAACAAGATATTACTCGGATCTACAAATGGACATGCTGTATTATTTGATGAAAATGAAGTTAGAGTAATGGGAAGAACTGCATCTGGTGTAAGAGGAATTAATATGCCTGATGGCAAATGTATTTGTTGTGAAGTATGTACTTTAGATTCTAATTTACTTATTGTTAGTGAAAAAGGGTATGGTAAGCGTACTTTTGTTAAAGAGTTTAGAGAAACTAAACGTGGAAGCAAAGGAGTTAAAGCTATTAATATAACAGAAAAGAATGGTAAGATTGCTGCAATTAATCTAGTAAGTGATGAAAATGATGCAATTATTATTACTGATTCTGGCATGGTTATAAGAATTGGTGTTGAAACTGTATCTCAATTAAGTAGAAATACTCAAGGAGTAAGACTTATTAATCTTAAAGATGAACAATTAGTAACTTCAGTAAGTATTGTTGATAAATCTGAAGAGGATGAAGAAACTGACGAAGAAAGCAAAGAAACAGCTGAAGAAACTAATAGTGAACAAAAAAACGAAGAGAATTAAAATATTCTCTCTTTTTTTACTCAAAAATATTTCCCGGGAAATATTTTAGGGGTACCCCCTCCTTGTGAAACCAGGTACAACCACGATTTAGAGCTTTTAAAACACATATTTTTAGTTAAAATGTAATTATTTCCCGGGAAATAATCCAGGGGTACCCCCTAGCTGGAACACTAGGTGCAACCGTAATTTGTGCAAAAAATGATTTTTTGAAAAATTTATTTTTTGATATTTCCCAGGAAATAAAAAACTATGTTTCACGTGAAACATTTAGTCAAAAATCTAGTTATTAATATTATAAACTCAAATGACAAATATACTTGAAATAAAAAAATGCACCCATCTAGTAGATAGGTGCAACAGAAGGGCAAGATTTCAACTTGCATCTCTTATATTATTATAAGTGTTTTCACTCGTAAACTACTCTCCTGTGCAAGTTATTATAGCATATATTTTCTTTTTATTAAAACAAATAATATAAAATATATGTTTATTTATAAAATTATGATGTTTCACGTGAAACATCTATAGTGGTATTTAACTACCTGCTAAAAACTGTAATTATACTGCAAAATATCAAATAACAAGATGATTGTTAATTGCTATTAGTGTAATAAAATAATGGGCAATATTGTAAATGGTCATGTTTAAAAAGTTTAAATTATTATATATGTTTATTATATTATGGTTTTTTGTTAAAATTTATGTTTCACGTGAAACATAAAAAAAGAAATTAAATATGCAAAAATTTAATTTTTGAAAAAAACGTTTTTTGTATATAATTATTTCCCGGGAAATAATCCGGGGGGTACCCCCTAGCTAGAACACTAATTACAACCGTTATACTATTAAAATTTTGTGATTATATTATTGATATATCCCTATAAATACATTGTGATATATACTAAAAAAAAGTTGCAAAAATTTGTTTTTTGAAATTGATGCATTATATGTTGATAAAATAAATGTAGTTTGATATAATTAAAAAGCACAACGGGCGATTATTGAAACTGGTCAGGACTGGAAGGTAGCAGCCATAAAATTTGAACTCGTGTGTGCTTTTTTGTTGGAGGGAAATATGGAAGAAAAAATACTAAAAAAACTATTTCAGTTAGCTAACAAATCATATAATAAAAAAGAATTTCCGGTTGGAGCAATTATATTTGACGACAACTTCAATATTATAAGCACTGGATATAATAGAAGGAATAAGAGTAATATAACTATTGATCATGCTGAAATAACTGCGATTACAAAAGCTAACAAAAGACTCAATTCATGGAGGTTAAATGATCTATGTATGATAGTTACCCTTGAACCTTGTGATATGTGCAAAACAGTTATTAAAGAAGCAAGATTAAAAGAAATATATTATATTGTTCCAAGATTAAAATACAAAAAACAATATAAAAATATAATTATCAAACAATACAAGATAAAAAGCGATAAAATCAATAAACAAATAGAAGAATATAGTCAAAAAATATCTACTTTTTTTAATGAGAAACGCTAGCTATTAAGGGCTTAATTTGCTATAATATTTATGGAGATGGTTATATGGCATACAAAGTTTTATACAGAAAATATAGGCCGAGTACTTTTTCGGAAATAGTAGGGCAAGAAGTAATTGTTAAAACTCTACAAAACAGCATAATTAACGATAAAATTTCCCATGCCTATTTGTTTACAGGGCCACGTGGAACTGGAAAAACATCAACAGCTAAAGTGCTAGCAAAAGTGCTTAATTGTCAAAATATAAAAAATGGTGAAGCCTGCGGTAAATGTGATTCTTGTAAAAATTTTAATTCTTCGCCAGATATTTTGGAAATCGATGCGGCATCTAATAATGGCGTTGAAGAAATAAGAGAGTTAAGAAATAATATATCTCTCGCACCATCTGTTTCAAAATACAAAGTATATATTATTGATGAAGTACATATGTTATCAAGTGGCGCTTTTAATGCTTTACTCAAAACGTTAGAAGAACCTCCTGAACATGCAATATTTATACTTGCAACTACGGAAGTATATAAGGTTCCAATTACTATTTTATCTAGATGTCAACGATTTGATTTTAAGAAAATTACAGAAGAAGATATGTCTTCCCATCTTAAAGAAATATGTAAAAAAGAAAAGATTGATTGCAATGATGATGTGATTAAAGAAATATATAATTTGAGTGATGGCTGTATGAGAGATGCCTTAAGTATACTTGATCAAAACTCAAAATTAGATGGTAAAGTAACTATTGATGAACTCGAAAATAATTATGAAATTGTTACCAGAAAATCAATTGATGAGCTCTTAGATTCAATTAAAACTGCAAATGTTAAAAAAACTGTTGAAATTATAGATACATACGCTAATAATGGAATGAATTCACAGAAACTTATAAAAGGAATTATAAGGTATTTAAACCAAATAGCAGTGGATTGCAAACTACATAAAATAAATAATTATGATTTTAATAAAATAAAAAAAATTATAATGAAATTAAATGATTGCTATATTGATGCTAGAATTAATGACAACGTTTTTGACATCATTAAGCTTTCTTTCTTGGAAGAAATGGATGAAATATCAGTTAGTTCTTCGGAAGAAAAAGTATTACCTAAAGAAAATGAAGAAAAGCCAAAAGACAAAAGTTTAATTGACATAAGAATAAATAACTGTTTTAGCTCTGCAAATAAAGAATCCTTGACAAAGATTAAAGAAATATGGGATGAAGCAAAAAAACAAAGGATTAATAATATAAATTTAAGTGATTATTCACCAATTGCAGCTTCTGATACTAATATAATATTTACATCAGAAGACGAATCTCTAGCTAACTTAATGAATGTTAATGCAACATCTGTTGAAAAGGTTGTTAAAAAACTCGGTTTTCCAGCTAAGGTGGTAGGTATTTCATCTAAAAAATGGGATGAATTAAAAAAAGAATTTATATTAAATAAACAAAAAGGAATAAAATATGAATATATTGAAGAACCGAAAAAAACTGATAAAGGAAACAAAATAAAAGAAGAAGTTAATCAAATATTTGAAAGTGAAATTGTTGAAATTTCATAAAAGGAAAGGATGATAAATTATGAATATGCAAAATTTAATGGCTCAAGCACAGAGAATGCAAAAAGATATAACAAAAAAACAAGAGGAGATATATAAAAAAACATTTGTTGGTAAATCTGAATGGATTGAAATTACGATGAATGGAAAAAAAGAAATTATTGATTTAAAAATTAAATATGAAGGCGATCTTAATGAAGATAAAGATATGCTACAAGATATGTTATTACTTGCTATGAAGGATGCTACTTCACAAATTGAAAAAGAAGTTGAATCTAGTCTTGGCATGTATGGTAATATGCTTGGTGGTTTAATGTAATGAATATTTATCCAGAACTTTTAAAAACTTTAATAGAATACTTTAGAAAATTACCGGGAATAGGTGAAAAAACAGCCGAGAGATATGCTCTTGCTTTAATTGATTTAGATGAAGATGACTTAGAATCTTTTGCTAGTTCTATTAATCAAATAAAAAAAGAACTAAAGACATGTGAAATATGTGGTCATTTAACGGATAAAAGGAAATGCTATATTTGCGATGACGAAACTAGAAATCAAAATTTAATATGCGTTGTAGAAGATTATAAAAGTGTTTTTATGTTTGAAAAAACCGCTAAGTTTAATGGAGTATATCATGTTTTAAATGGTTTGATTTCCCCAATTGATGGTGTTAATCCAGACGATTTAAATATCAATTCACTAGTTAAAAGATGTGATAAACTAGAAAATGCAGAATTGATACTTGCTCTAAAGCCAAATATTGAAGGAGATACAACTACTTTATATATTAAAAAAATACTAGAGGATAAAGATATTAAAATAACTAGACTATCAAACGGTATACCTATGGGCGCTGATATTGAATATATTGATATTCTAACTCTAGAACGAGCATTAAGTGATAGAAAAGAAATTGTATAATTTAAAGTTTTAAACATATAGTTTAACATGAGAACTATATATATAATATTAAAAAGAATTATTTTTGCATTTGGTTTAATATACGGATTTAATATGATAATGCAGAGAATAGATATATTTATACCATTAAACGAATTTACTATAGGAACTATATCTTTTCTTGGATTCCCTGGATTATTTTTGATAGTAGGGTTGATTAATTTTATATAATGGAGAATTATGGAAGCACAAAAAGAAGTAAAAAAAATAATTACAGAATTTAATGAGAATATTAATTCCCATGTTTTTTTGGTAGAAACAGATAACCTAGAATTAGCATATAAAGATATTAAAAACGTTATTAAAGAGAATATTAAAGACAAAATAAGCAAAGAACAAATAGAAAATGAAACTTATTTAGAGTTAACAATAATAAAGCCCAATAATAAAGATATTGGTAGAGATGAAATATTAAATTTGCAACAAAAAATAAAGACAAAACCTATATTATCAGAAAATCAATATTATATTATATATAGTGCTGATCAAATGACTCTAAATGCTGCCAATAAATTGTTGAAAACAATAGAAGAACCTTACGATGGGACTATCGGATTTTTAATTACAACAAATGTTGATTTAATAATTCCGACAATTAAAAGTAGATGTGAAGTAAAAAGTGTTATTTATAATAATAAAAAAGAAGAAATTGATAGCGAAAATGATAAAATAGCTCTTAAATTTATTGAGCTTGTTGAAGAAGGAAGTCTTTATGATTGGCATGAATATAGTGCGAGTATAAACGATTTAAAAGATAAAGCTGTTGAAATAGCAAATATAGTAAAAAAATACTATACAGATGCTGCTAAACAAGAAAATGTAATAAAAACTATAGAAAAAAATAATAAATATGATACAATTGTTAAGAAATCACTGTTTTTAAACAGATTTTTAACAAAATTAAGAATTAATATGAATAGTTTGTTATTGCTTGAAACACTTTATATTAATTTAAAGAAGGTGAAATAATGGTTGTAGGAGTAAAATTTTCTGAATTAGGTAAAAGCTATAATTTCTTATGTGATTTAGACGTCAAAGAAAATGATAAAGTTATCGTTGAAACTGAAAGAGGATTACAATTAGGATTAATTAGTGAAATTAACGTAACAACTAAAAATAAAGATTTAAAAGATGTTAAATCAATCGCAACTGATAAAGAATATGATACATATTTAAAAAATATTGATGATGCTAAAGAAGCGCTAGAAAAATGCAAGAATTTAATTGAAAAATTAAAACTTGATATGAACGTTATAGATGCTAGTTATTCATTAGATAAAAAAATATTACTTTTTAATTTTTATGCAGACGAAAGAGTTGATTTTAGAGAATTAGTTAAGGAGCTTGCAACTATATATCATACAAGGATTGAATTGCACCAAATAGGTATTCGAGATAAAGCAAAAATTGTTGGTGGTATTGGCATGTGTGGTAGAACTTTATGCTGTTATAATCATTTAAGAAATATTGATACAGTAAATATTAACATGGTTAAAAATCAAAATATTGCTCTTAATCCTACAAAAATAAATGGAGCATGCGGTAGATTATTATGCTGTTTCAATTATGAAAATGAAGTTTATACAGAATGTCGTAAAAATTTACCTAAAGTAAAAGATATTGTAGATTATAAAGGTAAAAAGGGAGAAGTTGTAAGTGTAGATATTCTTAAAAAGAAGTACACTTTAAAATTTGAAGACGAAGAATATAAAGAAGTTGAAGTTAAATGATAGAATTAAATGATTTATTTGATTATGGATTGAAAATATATCAAAATTCTGATTATTTTAAATTTAGCATTGATTCTTTACTACTTGGTGAATTCGTAGAAATAAAAAAGAATGCTAATATACTTGATATGTGCACTGGAAATTGTCCTGTGCCTCTTTTGCTTTTAACAAAAGAAAAATTATTACATATTGATGCTGTTGAAGTACAAGAAGAAGTCTATAATCTAGCTAAAAAATCAATAGTATATAATAAACTAGATGAAAATATAAATTTAATTAATGATGACATAAATAAACTTGTATTAAATAAAAAGTATGATATAATTACATGCAATCCGCCTTACTTTAAGGTAAATAGCAATAAAATGCAAAATAAAAATGATATAAAAAAGATAGCAAGACATGAAGTTTTAATTAAATTAGATGATATTGCTAGAATAGCAAGTAGTAATCTAAAAGAAACAGGTGACTTTTATTTAGTACATAGACCAGAAAGAATGGTAGATATCATAAATGCTCTTAATAAATATAATTTAGGTATTAGAGAAATATGTTTAGTTAATACTAATGATACGCATATATCAAAGCTAGTATTATTTAAAGCATCTAAAAATAAAAAGAACGATGTAAAAGTTTATAATATAAATATTAAAGATTTAAAAAGTTATAAAAGTATATTTGATTGGAGGTAGGAATATGAAATTGATAGTTGGACTTGGAAATCCCGGAAAGAATTATGAAAAAACAAGACACAATGTTGGTTTTATGGTTCTTGATCACTATTTAAATGGAGAAAAATATGAAAAAAAGTTTAATGGCGAATATATAGAAAAAAATATAAATGGCGAAAAAGTTATATTTCTAAAACCTCTTAGTTATATGAACCTATCAGGCGATGTAGTAGTTAAGTTTAAAAATTATTATAAAATTGAATTAAAAGATATTTTAATAATTCATGATGATTTAGACTTAAACTTAGGAGTAGCTAAAATCAAATATTCTTCTTCATCTGGAGGAAACAATGGTATAAAGTCAATAATTGATAGATTAAATTCTAAAGACTTTGGACAATATAAAATAGGGATTGCTAATTATAACTTTCTAGATGCTAAAGACTATGTATTAGGAAAGTTTTATAAAAGCGAAGAAGAAATATTAAATAAGAAAATAGATGAAAGTGTAGAAGTTATTAATTATTTCATATCCAATGGAATAGAAAAAACAATGAATTATTATAACGGGTTGATAAAATGAAATTTATAACTGATAAATTTATATATGATGATTCTAAGGAAATAAGTGGGTTAACCCCAGAATTAATTGCTTTATATGTAGATAATTATTTTAAATCTAATAATGAAAATGTTGTCTTGCTTACAAGTAATATGTATGAAGCAAATAATTATTTCAAATTATTACAGGAGTATAATGACGATACCCTGTTTTTTCCAATGGATGATTTTATAACATCGATGGCAGTAGCGGTATCTCCAGATTTTAAAATAAAAAGGTTAGATACTTTAGATAAAATAAATAGTGAAAATAAGAAACATATTATTGTTACATCACTAATGGGATATTTAAAATTTTTACCTAGCACTACGGAAAAACAGTGTCTCACAGTTACCCCCCTCCCCCAAAATATTTCCCGGGAAATAATTTTAGACACATTAGATGAGTTTGGATATCATAGAGATTCACTTGTAACATCAACTGGTGAATACGCAGTTAGAGGATTTGTAATTGATGTTTTTCCAATAGGCTATGATCATCCATTTAGAATTGAATTTTTTGGTGATGAAATAGAAGAAACAAAAGAATTTGATGAAAATACCCAGCTTACACTAAAAAAAGTAGAAAGGTTCGATTTAAAAAGAGTAAATGAAACAATTAACGAGGAAACAAGTTCATTAATGGATTATGTTAATAATGAATCTTTATTTATTATAGACAATAATCAACTAGAAATAGCATATAAAATGCTTTCTGAAGAAATAGTCGCATATAATGAAAAAAAAGAAATTACTACTAAACACATGTATGAATTAAATGAGATAAAGGCCGGGAAAACATTTAAAGTAAATTCTCTTAACTTATATAAAACTAAAAATCAAATTGTTTATAATTCTAAAACTATCACTAATTTTAATAGTAATTTTGATAATTTAAAAAGATATGCATTGGAATCTTTGTTATCTAAGACTGTTTTATTCGCATTGTCAAACGATAAACAAATAGAAAGAATTAAAGAATTATTTGATGAGGTATATTTAAATCCTAAAAAAATAGTGGATAACAAAATAAATATTATTAAAAGCAACATAAAAAATGGCTTTATATTTGAAGACTATATTATAATTGGACCTTATGACATTGAATCATTAAAGACTAAGAACGTAAAATATAAAAATCCTATTAAAATGGGACATAAAATTAAGAACTTTGATGAACTTACAATTGGAGATTATATTGTACATGAATCATATGGAATTGGTATATATAATGGTATAAAAACTCTTAAAAAAGGAGAATATTTAAATGATTATATTCAGCTTTTATATGCCGACAATGATAAAGTATATGTATCAGTAGATAATATTGGTAAGTTGTATAAGTATTCATCAAAGTATTCTTCTGTTAAATTAAATAAGTTAAATAGTCCAGCTTGGACTAAAAAGAAGCTTGCGGCAAGACAAAAAATAGATGATATAAAGGAAGAATTAATCAAGCTATATCAAGAAAGATCAAAAATTAAGAAAGATAAAATGAAAGACTATCCTGAAGAAGAAGCTTTTGCTTTTGAATTCCCATATGAACTTACTAAAGATCAAGAAAAATGTATATATGAAATTAATGAGGATTTAAAAAGTACAATTCCTATGGATAGATTATTGTGCGGTGATGTTGGTTACGGAAAAACAGAGGTAGCTTTTAGGGCCATGTTTAAAACAGTATTAAATGGTGGATGTGTAGCGTATCTTTGTCCAACAACTATTCTTTCTAGGCAACAATATGAAAACGCTTTAGAAAGATTTAAGAATTATCCAGTAAATATAGCATTACTAAATAGATACACATCACAAGCAGAAACAAGCAAAATAATTGAAAAACTAAAAACAGGCAAGATAGATATATTATTTGGAACACATAAACTTTTAAATGATAAAATAGATTATAAGAATTTAAAACTACTCGTAGTAGATGAAGAACAAAGATTTGGAGTTAAACATAAAGAAAAAATTAAAAGTTTAAAAAATGATATAAACGTGCTTACACTATCTGCAACTCCAATACCAAGAACACTAAAGATGGCTATGAGCGGGTTAAGAGGATTATCTATCCTTGATACACCACCAGTCAATAGATATCCGATAGAAACTTATGTAATAGAGGAAAACGAACTTATTATTAGAGACGCTATTTATAAAGAGTTATCAAGAGATGGACAAACTTATATTCTTGTAAACAATATTGAAGAAATGCAAGCTTTGGTAACAAAAATTAAAGAATTAGTACCAACTGCAAGCGTAGTCGGTGCGCATGGTCAAATGAATAGTAATGATTTAAATGGAATCATGCAAGACTTTGTTAAAGGTAATTATGATATTTTGGTCTGCACAACAATTATTGAAACCGGTATAGATATACCTAATGTAAATACTATTATAATTATTGATTCAGATAACTTTGGTTTATCCCAGCTTTACCAAATAAGAGGAAGAGTAGGTAGAAGTGATAAAATAGCATATGCCTACCTTATGTATAAACCATCTAAAATACTAACTGAAACTGCAACAAAAAGATTAGAATCAATAAAAGAATTCACAGAACTAGGTAGTGGTTATAAAATAGCTTTAAGAGATTTATCAATCAGAGGCGCCGGAGACATACTTGGAAAAGAACAAGCGGGATTTATAGAAGCAATTGGACTAGATTTATATACAAAACTAATTAATGAAGAAATATCTGGTGAAAAAGAAGAAGAAACAGAAAAGAAAATGTTAAATATTTCTACTCATATAGATGATAATTACACAGAAGATGAATCAATAAAAATAGAAATACATAAAATGATTAATGAAATCAAATCAAAAAAAGATTTAACAAAAGTTAAAGAAGAACTTGAAGATAGATTTGGAAATGTTCCAGAAGAAATAGAAATATACATGATAGAAAAGTGTATAGAAAATATCTTTGAAGAATTAAATATTAAAAATATAATTCAAACAACAAGAGAAATAGAAATAAGCTTGCCAAAAGAAGTTTCAGATAAAATAAATGGAGAAAAGCTATTCTTAGAAGTTTATAATATTAACCCTAAATTTAAATTAAGTTATAAAAGTGGAGAAATACATGTTAATCTAAATTTATTTAACTTACAAAAGAATTATATTTATTATATCTTTGATTTAGTAACTATTATTCATAATCAAGTAAAATAGTGAATAAAATATTATTATTGATTTAAAATATTACTAAGGTGATAAACTTGAATAATAGTAATATTAGATCAATAGATGGACTTGGTAGAATTGTAATTCCTAAAAATATTAGAAATAAACTACATATTAATAGCAATGAGGAATTAGAAATATACATTGAAAATGAAAAAATAATTATTTCAAAATATTCTTCTATAAAAGAATTTATTGAATATATTAAATTTTTAGAGGATACTTTTTCTAGAATTACAGAAAAAAACTATTTGTTTACAGAAAATGATACGGTTATCTCTTCTACAAACAAGGAATTAATTGGCAAAAAAATGGATGACTACGATAGTCTATATGAAAAAAATCTAATTAATCACTATTATAATGGAATAGTCAATGGATATATATCAACTGAAATAATAATTATAGATGGTCATAAAAAAGGATTGATTATCGAATATGGAAATGAAAAAACAAATGATACTAAATATTTAAGACTTTTAAAGGCTATAATTGAAAAAGCTGGAAACACATATTGAAATTAACAAACAATTGTGTTATATTACATTTATTAAGCGGTGAAGAAAAGAGTAGATTATAAGAGTTTTAAGAGAGACTTTGGTTGGTGAAAAAAGTTAAACTCGAGTTTTTGAACATGGTTTTGGAGCTTAAACGTAATTCTTGCGTTAAAAGAAAAAAGAGCATGGGAACATGAATTAAGGTGGTACCGCGGGTTAATCTCGTCCTTTAGTTCGTGTTTTTTTTATTAGAAAGAAGGGTTTTTATGAACAAAGGAAAATTTTATATTACAACTCCTATTTATTATCCATCTGCAAACTTTCATATTGGACACTGTTATACAACAATAATATGTGACTCAATCGCTAGATATAAAAGATTAGATGGATATGATACTTATTTTTTAACTGGTAGTGATGAACATGGTGAAAAAATTGAAAAGAAAGCGAATGAAGCAGGAGTTACACCAAAAGAATATGTTGATAAGATTGTCGATAATTCTAAAGATTTATGGAATGCACTTAAAATAACATATGATAGATTTATTAGAACTACTGATGAAGACCATGTTAAAATTGTTCAACATATTTTCAAAAAATTATATGATCAAGGTGATATTTACAAAGGAGAATACAAAGGTTTATATTGTACTCCTTGTGAATCTTTTTGGACTGAAACACAACTTGTAGATGGAAAATGCCCAGATTGTGGCAGAGATGTACATGAAGTTAGTGAAGAAGCATACTTTTTAAAACTATCTAACTATCAAGATAGACTTGAAAAATATTTAGAAGAACATCCTGATTTTATTCAACCTGAATCTAGAAAGAATGAAATGATTAATAACTTTATAAAACCAGGTCTTGAAGACTTATGTGTATCAAGAACTAGTTTTAAATGGGGTATTCCAGTTACATTTGATGAAAAACACGTTGTTTATGTATGGATAGATGCTTTATCAAACTATATAACTGCACTTGGATATTCAACAGAAAATGATGAATTATTTAAAAAATATTGGCCTGCTGACGTACATGTTGTAGGTAAAGAAATCGTTAGATTCCACACTATTATTTGGCCAATTATGTTAATGGCACTAGATTTACCGCTTCCTAAAAAGGTATTTGGTCATGGATGGCTAATAATCGATGGTGGTAAAATTTCTAAAAGTTTAGGTAACTACAAAGATCCAAGAGAGTATATTGCTTCATATGGTGTAGATGCTGTTAGATATTATTCTTTAAGAGAAATTCCTTTTGGAAATGATGGTAACTTCTCTGAAGAATTATTAGTATCAAGAATTAATTCAGATCTTGCTAATATTTGGGGTAACTTAGTTAGTAGAACTATAGGAATGGCAAATAAATACTTTGATGGTAATATTACAAATAAAAAAGTAAATGAAGATCTTGATAAAGAATTTATAAGTCAAATTAATAAACTAAAGTCAAAGTGTGATGAAAATATTGATAATCTTCAAATATCAAAAGTATTAGAAGAAATATTTGATGTGCTTCGCTTGAGCAATAAATATATAGATGAAACAACTCCATGGATACTTGCAAAAGATAATTCTAAAAAAGATAGACTTGAAACAGTTCTATATAATTTATTAGAAGCTATTAGGGTTACAAATATATTGCTTAGACCATTTATGCCAGAAAGCACTGAAAAAGTTGTCTCTTATTTAAATACAAATAATAATGAATTTAATGATACTTTATTTAAAGAAGATACAAAATATAAGGTGGCTAAAGAAGTTACACCTCTATTTGAAAGAATTAAATAATTATTTCCCGGGAAATATTTTGGGGGTACCCCCTAGTTAGGAGGCCTTATGTATACGGACACTCACTGTCATATAAGAAGTGATATTTATAAAAATATCGATGAAATTATTGAGCTTTCTATTAATGCTGGTGTTACAAAAATGATAAATAATGGTACAAATTTAGAAAGCAATAAAGAAGTTTTAGAGCTTTCAGAAAAATACAAAGCTCTTTATCCAGCATTAGGTATTCAACCTGAAGAATTAGATGATGACATAAACAAATCTCTTGATTTTATTGAAAATAATATTGATAAAATAATTGCAATAGGGGAGATAGGCCTTGATTATTACTATAGTAACGACACAAAAACTAAGCAATTAGAAATCTTTGAAAAACAAATGAAACTTGCAGATAAATATAATAAACCTGTAATTATTCATAGCAGGAATGCTTTTGATGACACAATAAAAATAATCAAAAAATATCCTAAAGTAAAAGGAGTTATACATTGTTTTTCAGGTAATTTAAAAGAAGCAGAGGAATATATAAATCAAGGCTATATGCTTGGAATTGGTGGAATTGTCACATTTAAAAACTCGGATTTAAAGAATGTCTTAAAAGAAATACCTATTCAAAATATTGTATTAGAAACAGATTCACCATATTTGAGTCCTGTACCAAATCGAGGAAAACAAAATAATCCATCAAATATTCCACATATTGCTTCATTTTTAACTAATATATATAATGTTTCTTTAAAAGAAATATCGCAAGAAATCGAAAAAAATGTGAATAGCATATTTAATATATAGGATTTATAATTTTGTAAATCCTTTTATTTTACCTTAAAATATGGTAATATGACTTTGGTGAAAGATTATGCAAAATTTTAATTTCAAAAAAAAGTTTGGGCAAAATTTTTTAAACAATAATTCTATTATTGATACAATAGTAGAAAGTATTTCTCCATCCAGCAACGACTTAATAATAGAAATAGGCCCAGGCGCAGGGGCTCTTACTAAAAAACTCAAAAAATATAACTCTATATTAATTGCATATGAAGTAGATATTGATACAAAAAAATACTTAAATTCTTTAGAAGATGATAAATGCAAGATTATTTATGAAGACTTTTTAGATAGTAATATAAAAGAAGTAATAAAAAAATATAAATATGACAACTTATATATAATTGGTAATTTACCATACTATATAACTACAAAGATTATATCTCACATTATAGAACTTAATATAAATCCTAAAGAAATGGTATTTATGGTCCAAAAGGAAGTGGCGGATAGATTCATGGCTATTCCAGGTAATAAAGAATATGGTTACATGACAGTTATACTTAATTATAATTATAATTTAAAAAAAGTAATTGATGTCCCAAAGCACAACTTTACACCCGTACCTAAAGTAGATAGTAGTGTTGTAAAATTAATCTCTAAAAAAACAAATAATGATATTAATTACAAATTGTTTGATAATTTTATTAAGTCAGCATTTAAATTTAAAAGAAAAACAATTAAAAATAATTTAACTAATTATAATGAGGAAATATTAAATAAAATATTATCAAAATACAACTTAACTTCATCTAGTAGACCAGAAGAAATTCCACTTGAGGCATATATAGACTTATTTTTAAATAAATAGGTCTTTTTTTTAGTTTTTTACATATATTTAATTGGTGATAATGATGGATATCAAAAAAGGTGATTTTGTTACAAGAAAAAGTTATAACAATGATACTGTATTTAAAGTATTAAACATTAAAAATGATATTTATTATTTAAAAGGCGCAGATGTAAGATTATATGCCGATAGTCCTAAATCAGATTTAATCAAAGTAATCAAAGAGGAAGATAAAGAAGATTATTCTAATAGAGTTAAAGATAAAATGATACTAGATAGAAGCGAATATTTTTATTTGCCTGGAAAAATTCTTCACTTTGATGGTGATAAAGATTATTTAGAAAGATGCTTAAAGTTTTATAAAGAAACAGGAATAAAAGCAGTTGGTAAAATGGTTAAAGAAAGCGAATTACCAAATGTGATAAATAAGTATTTAACAGAAATAAAACCAGATATTGTAATTATTACAGGGCATGATGCTTATTATAAGAAAAAAGGAAATATAAATGATCCAAACAATTACCAAAATTCACTCAGTTTTATAAAAAGTGTTACAAATGCAAGAAAATATGAAAAAAGTCACGATAAACTTGTAATAATTGCAGGGGCGTGTCAAAGCGACTATGAAGATTTAATAAAAGCAGGGGCAAATTATGCTTCTAGTCCTAAACGAGTAAATATACACGCACTTGATCCAGCTATAATCGCGGTTACTGTGGCCTTAAGTGAAAGGAATAAACAGATAGATTTAATAAAACTTCTAGAAAGAACTAAATATGGAATAGATGGAATGGGGGGAATAATGGGGTCTGGAGTTATGTATGTAGGATACCCTAGATAATATGAATCCATACGTTATTAGAGAAGTATTAAGACAAAATAAGGGAAGAAAAGTGGAAGCGAAAATATTTGGTATGAGAAATAAAAAAGAAACATTGGTTGGAATATTAGAGGAGGTTTATCCACAAATATTTATAATTCGCACTGATAATAATACAAGAAGCTTTAGTTTTTCAGAAATAATAAATGGTGAAGTGAAGCTTACATTTGTTTAAAAAGCTTGCATTTTCATGGCCGTTGTTATAAAATTAAAATAGCAATAGACAAAAGGAGAGTGTATTATGGAAATAACTAAAGTTTCAGTTAGAAAAGTCGAAAGCAGTAATCCAAAAATGAAAGGAACAGCATATGTTGAACTTGACAATTGTTTTGCTATTGAAAGTATTAGAATAATTGAAAAAAGCGATGGTACTTTATTTGCAGCAATGCCTAGCAAAAAACGTAGTGACAACGAATTTCATGACATCTGTCACCCAATCAATGAAGCAACAAGAGAAATGTTCAATAAAGCTATTATCGATGAATATAATAAAGTAAAAGAACTTGAAGAAGAATCTAAAGAAGAAACTGAAGAATAGACTTAAATTAAGTCTTTTTTTTGTTTTATTTCATATAATTAATTGGTGATATTATGGATAAAATAATAGAAAGTACTACATTTAGTCATTTAGTAAACATAAATGAAAGAAAAAGCATAACAATTACTGGTATTAAAAATATAGAAAGTTTTGATAGTGAAGAATTTATCCTTAACTCTAACTTAGGAACTATTCTTCTTAAAGGTCAAAATTTAGAAATAATAAAGCTAGATACTATAGAAGGAAAAGTTAGCATAAAAGGAGATATAAATAGCCTTGCTTATGTTGATAACTTAAAAGAAAATAAAGAAGCAAGTCTATTTAGTAAATTATTTAAATGAAAATAGAAATACAGATAATTTCATTATTATACTTTTTTATATATGGCCTACTTATTTATCCATTAAGATTATTAATTAAAAAATATTATATGATTTATATTATTAATATTTTATTAACTTTAATTTTTTTATATGGCCTTTTTATAATAAATGATGGAATAATACATACATATTTTATCATTATGTTTATTGCTGGAATAATAATTAGTAAAATTTACGTAAACAAAATAAAAAATAAAATTATTATATTGAAAAACAAAAAATCAAAGTGATATAATTAAAATGGCGATAGATATGAAAACAAGTGAAAAGGCAAAATTAAGAATTAAAATATATTTAACTGTAATAGCTTTATTACTTGGTTTTTTTGGTTACAAAATGTATTATTATTGGCCAAAAATATATTCAAACTATCATGAAAAACAAGTTCTTGAAGCTAAATATAACGATTTATTAGCAGAAGAAGATACATTAAGTGACGATATTGTTAAATTACAAGATCCTGATTATATTGCAAGATACGCAAGGGAAAAGTACTTATATTCTAAAAATGGAGAAATAATAATAAGAATCCTTGAGTGATTCTTTTTTGATTTAATATGAAAAAACTTGATATAAAAACATTTTCTAAATACATTTTTTCTTCCGGAATATCTTTTATAATAGATTATTCTCTTTTTGCAGTATTCGCTCACTTCTTAAAACTAAGTATTGGAAATAAAGGAATAATATTCGCAACCATATTTGCAAGAATTATTTCTTCAATTATAAATTATCTTTTAAATAAAAACAAAGTATTTAACACTGGAGACAAAAGGGTTTTTGATAAAGAAACATTTATTAAATACGCTCTTTTGGTAGTATTCCAAATGATGATGTCGGCCTTTTTAGTTTATACTTTATATAATATAACTTCTATTGATGAAAAAATAATTAAACCACCAGTTGAAGGCCTATTATTTTTAGTTAATTATTTTGTTCAAAAAAAATTCATATTTAAAAAGAAGAATTAATTTTCTTCTTTTGTTTTATTATAATAAATAAAATCATCATTAATGTTTTCTAAACCAGTAAAACAACTATATACAAAATTACATTTATAATATGATTCCTTTATAAATTTTTCCGAATCCAAATATGATTTAATACTTGTTTTGGTATATAACTCTTCATCCTTTGTTAAAACATGCTTTAAATCTTTGTCATTGCATATATTAGATGTCATAATAGAAAATGTATTAATTTTATTCCAATTTTTAATATAGTCATCTATTATTTTAATAACTACTGGTTTTATTGATTCGTCTTTTAATATTTTTATTGCACTTTCAAAACCTAGTATAGATAATTCAAGATATGAATAATTTGATTTTAAGTATTTATCTATTATTTCGTCTTTTTTTAATGAAGATATTCCTTTATATTGCCAATGGACTGGACTTTTTCCGGCTTGAACTCCCTTTAAGTTATGATTTATACATAAAAATCCTTCAAATACAACATCCAGTGTTTCTTTTAATTTATCTAAAAAGGTATCTTTATATTTTTGAGCTATTGAATAAAGATTAATTGCAATTGAACCTTGTTTAAATTTCTTAATGTGAGATTTAAAATTAGAATAAGTTTCTTCACTTAATAATATAAATGATGAATCACCTTCTACTAACTCCTTTAAAATATAATCATAATTCTTAGTTATTTTATATATTATTTTTGGATATATCGTTTGAATATTTTTGTTGTTTTCGTCAACTATTCCTTGGTTTTTTTGCTTTATAAATTCGAATATTATATGCTCTTCTATAGGATCCATAACCTCATCAGTATCAACTAAAAAATTAATTCTAGGAATAGAGGCATTACTAAGAGTAATAGTATTTAATTCATAATAAATTGTTTGTAACCCAGATCTTACTTCGTCAAAAGTTCTGTTTTTTGCAAGAGATATTATTTCTTCTTTAGTAATTGAATCTCCCATGATAGATAAATATAAATTTATTCTTTTGTTTAAAGATAAATAATAATATTCAAATAAATCACTAAAATCAATATATAATTCTCCTGTCTGTAAACTTAGAAGAGAAGCTATTACTTCTACTATGACATTACATGCTGATTGGAAATTTTTTGGTTTTTCTATTTTGATGCCATTTAAAACAATGCCGTTTTCTATCATTTTTTTAATACTTACATATGAACTTTCAATTATTGGTTCAGTAAAATATTCAACGTTACAAAATTTAATTAAATTTTCTTTTTCATATTCTGTAATATTTTTTGGAAGTAATATTCTATAAGCTAGATCCTTGCTGACCTCTCCAGCCATAGTTTCTCTTTGTTTATTTGCAACTAAATATTCATCGCTAGAAGTGCTTTTATTTTTAAGTAACGCAAGAAGTGAAGAGTCAGTAGTGTTTGTTTTCCTTATTAAAGATCTCGTATATCTATAAATTATATATTTTTTTGCAAGATTAAATTTCTTTTTGTCCATTAATTTTTCTTCAATTATATCTTGTATATCTTCAACTAACATCCTTTTTTTATCCAGTTTTTCTATATAATCAATAATACTGTCTATATCTTTTTGAGATATTTTATCTTCATCTCTTACTTCATTATTTGCTTTATTAATAGCTATTACAATTTTTTCTCTATTATAATCAACTATTCTTCCATCTCGTTTAATTATTTTCAATTAATATCACCAAAGTAAATATATCATAATTAGTCCATTTTTTTTGTTGCAACCGCAACAAAAAAATAATATAATTTTCGTAAGGGGACATTATATGGAGAATATAGGAATTTTTTACAATTTAACATCTAATGATATTGAAGATATAATTAAAACATTAAAATGTCGAAAATTATCTTTTAAAAAGGGTATGACTATAATGTCAAACCTAAAGAGGTCTAATGAAATAGGCATTGTTTTAGATGGGGAAGTATCTTTAGTTAGAATAGATTTTTATGGGACCTTAAGTAATGTTTCTACATACTATATTGGTGATATATTTGGTGGTAAATTCTCTGATGATTCAAACGAAGAATTATCCATAATAGCTAGTAAGCAAAGCACAATATTATTTACAGACTATAATCAATTAATAAAAGGACAATTAAATAAAACATGGGGTGAACAATTAAATGAAAATATTATGGAACAATTGGTTAGTAAAATAAATAATTATAATACACGTATAGAAGTATTAACAAAAAAGACAATTCGTGATAAACTACTTGAATATTTTCATATTTTAGAAAAAAGAACTTCTAGCACTAGCTTTATGCTACCTATGACATTAACGGCTTTGTCTGAATATCTCGCTGTAGATAGAAGTGCAATGCAAAGGGAGTTAAAAAATTTAAAACAAGATGGTATAATTGAGATAAATGGAAAAAGAGTTACATTAATATATAGATAAAAAGAATGGAGGATAATATGAGAAAAATTCTTGAATTTAGAAATAATAACTTTTCATATAACAATGAAAAAGGATTTAAAGATTTATGTTTAGAAATATTTGAAGGAGATATTATAAGTTTAATAGGTCCATCAGGTTCTGGTAAAACAACAATTTTAAAAATGATTTGTCATAAACTACCTAATGAAAATTTATATTATGATGGATTAAATATTAATAAATGTGACATTAGTGAAATTAGAAGAAATGTGGTTGTAGTATTAGATACTGAACTTAGAAAAGATAATATAGTTGATGAATTAAAACAATTTTTAAATGTATGTGGTATGACAGACTCTGAACAAAGAGCAAAATCAGAAAAGATGATACAATTATTTGATTTGCAAAAATATATAAATGTTAGAACTAAGGATTTGCCTAATGATATCAAGAACTTAGTTAAAATACTTAGATTCTTAATTATTGATCCTGCTTTTATTGCAATAGATGGCTTATTTGGGGGAATAGATACTGTTGATAAAGAAAAGATTATAGAATATGTTAAAGAAAGTAAAATTACTTTATTAAACGTCTTATCAAATCTAAACGATACATTGTATGGTAACAAAATATTCGTACTAGATAATTTTTCACTTGTATTAGAAGGAAGTACAAAATCAATTCTTAAAACCGATACAATGCTAAAAAAATTGGGTTATGATTTACCTGATGAAGTTGAACTATCCATAGAACTAATGAATTATGGTGTTTTAAATAAAATATATATAGATAAAGAAAAGTTGGTGAATTCATTATGGAAATAGTATATACAAATAACGAATTAGATTCACATTATTTCAAAAAATATAAAGTAAATGGTCTTTATAGTAAAAACTCTAATTATTTAAAGTCTCTAGCAATAGATTTAAAAGAAATAAACATTAACAAAAAAATGAATGTTGGAGTATATTTGAAATATGGGAATAAACAAAAATTTAGTATTATTTCGGAGTTACTAAAAGAATTTGATATAGAGCATTTACAAAAACAAAAACTTGGCGAACTATCAACAACAGAACTATTAAAAATACTTACTATAAAAGAGCTAGTTGGTAATAATGAAACTATTATACTAAGATCAATAGATAATTATTTAAATACTAGAGATTTAAAAAGATATTTTCAAATACTCAAAAATCATATTGATAAATTAAGAAAAACAATAATTTTTGAAACAAACAATATCGATAATTTAAGTAAAATATGTTCCAATATATTAATAACCGATAATAATAATGTTCTTTTTAATGGAGATAATTATGATAGGTTGCCTATGAAAACAAATTTGATGAAAATAGCTGATCTTGCTAATAAAAAAAATGCAAAACTAGACTATTATAAAGATGTAAATGATCTGCTTAAAGCAATATATAGAAGTGTAAGTGAAAAAGATTTATGAAATATTTAATTTCTATATCATATGATGGTTCTAAATATCATGGCTTGCAAAAACTAAAAGATAAAAAAACAGTTCAAGGAGAATTAGAAGAAGTGCTAACTAGCATGAATGAATCACCAGTTTATGTAAAATGCGCAGGAAGAACAGATAGAGGTGTTCATGCAATGGACCAAAAATGTCACTTTGAAATAACTAAAGATACAAATCCATATAAGCTAAGATATTATATTAACAATGCTACATCAAAGTACTTATATGTAAAAGATTGCAAAATTATAGAAGACGAAAATTTTCATTCCAGGTTTTCTGTAAAAAGAAAAACATACGTATATAAAATTAATACTGGTGAATATGATCCAATAAATAATGATTACATTTACAATTATAATAAAGATATTGATATTGATAAAATGAAAAGAGTTTCAAATCTTTTTTTAGGATTACATAATTTTGAAGCCTTTACATCTGGTAAACGTAAATCATATGAAAGTATAATTGACGACATAAATATAAAAAAGTATAATAAGATTATAGAAATAGAGATAAAGGGAAAATCCTTCTATACTTATATGGTAAGGAACATTGTTAAAGTTCTGCTTCTAAATAACGAAGGAAAAACAGAAGATAAAGAAATATGCAAAATGCTACATGATGGTAAGAGGATTTTCGATTATGGCCCAGTGCCTGCGTGTGGACTTTATCTTAAAAAAATAGAATATTGAGGTGGATATGACTAAAAAAAGTAAAAGAATAGTTTTAGCACTAATTTTTATTGCTATCTTAGGTTTAATTGGTCTTATAGTTTACAGTTTTCAAACTAGACCTGTATATCATTTAGAAAGTGAAGAATCAATCGAATCTTTAGAATCAAATCAAATTTTAGATAATATTGATGTATTTCCGCTAGATGGGGACATTAATCATCATTATATTGGCATTGCTGAAACTACTAAATCTGATGGAATTAATTTAGATCAAATAGAAGTGATATTACTAAATAATAATAAATTTATAATTATTGAAACATTTGGTACAAGTAAAACAGAGTACATTGGTTTATATGAAAAACAGGATACAAAATATAATTTATATGTAAAATACAAAGCTACTAACTGTACTAAAGAAGAATATAATCCAGATGTATTAGAAATATTTATTAATATGGATGAATCTATTTATTATGAAGAAATAAATTCAAATCCAGATGAAAGCAGAGAAGTAATAAAACTAATAGATGATGAAAACCATGATATAAAAATACTCGATGATTATTTATGTTTAAATTAACAGTGTAAATCTGTTAATTTTTTTTACTTTAATTTACAAAGAATATCACAGATGATATAATTGTGTTGAGAATATGGAGGATTATATGAACAATAATTTCTTAGAAGGTATTAAAAAAGTAACTGGTGAAGCGATTAATACTGGAACAACCATGTTAAATAATGCCACTAAAGTTGCGACAGAAAATGTGAATTTAGGAAATGGTTTAACTAGTGTGATAAGCAATACCACTAACTTACTAAATATCAATAATATTGCAAGTGTTTCATCAAATACTATAGGAAATTTAGCTAATGCAGCATCTGGTTTTTTATCAAGTAATTCAGCAAATCTTAATCAAGCATCTCGAAATTTATTTGATGGCCTAGCAAATACAGGTATTATTGATAAATCAGTTGCAAATGCTTGGTCTAATCAAGTAGCGGCTTACTCTAAAAATGCTACTGATGTTTTTTCTAGTATTGCTTCAGGAAGCACAACAAATTATCATTCTGCAGTAGAAAAAATAACTGGAGTTATGGGTAATTATAACGAAACTGTTAAAGGACTAACGGAAAATTTAAAAAACACAATGGGTATAAGTGCTACAAAAGAAGATTTGTTAAGTGGTAAAGTTTCTGCTGCTGAGCTCGTTCCTAGCTTACTTGCATCTTCAAAAGATTTGCTTGCAACTGCTATACATTTACCATCGTTTTCAATTGATAAAATACATTCTTCTGTAAATGAGGGTTATGATACCTTATTAAAATATAAAAATAAAGTTCTAGGAATAGATAAAACTGGTAACCATAAAGGTGATGTAATTACGACTCTTGGTGATAGTGTTTTATCGGGATGGTTACTAGATGATTACAACAAAAAACTTAATAATGGAACAAACGTTGTTGAAGGGGTTGTTGCTCTTCAAAATATTAAAAACTCTGGTCCAACTTTATTAGCACAAGCATTAGGTGGTAAAGTAAATCAAATGCAATATCCTGGAATTAGAACAGATGAACTAAGATATGTATTAGATGAAAACTTTAGAAATAGTCCTTTTAACTGGACAGTATCTGATGAAAGAAAAGCATTTTTAGATGCTCATAGAGCAGAATATTTAAAAAATATAGACGGTTCTGATACAATTGTTTTAGATATAGGATGGAATAATATTAATACTCCTATAGCCGTATTTAATGAAGTTGGTAACTTTTGGGGAAAAGCATTTTCAAACGATGAAGGATTACCTCTTGACCAAAAAATTATGCAAGTTGCTGCGGATACACCAGATTTCTTAGGTAAAATGGTAACAGGAATTGAACGTTCAGTTGGATCATATGTAATTGATTATCCAATTTTAATGCAAGAAATTTATAAAAGGAATCCAAATGCAACACTTGTAATAACTGGTGGATATAATCCTGGTGAAGATGTAGACCTAAGCAGCTTTTTAGGTTTGCCGATAGATGATGATATAACAAGCGCTTTTTGTGAATCTTTATATGACTTAACTGCAGAACCATATAAAAAAGCACTATGTTTATTATATCCAGGAGAAGCGGTATATGCTGATATGTCAGGAGTTCAAACAAGGGTTAATGGACCATATGATGTATTTACAGGTGGACTTGATTTCCATCCAACACAAGCTGGTGCTATAGAACAAGCAAATAAACTTGCCACTGCACTTGGTCATAATTCAGGATTAAAACTTCAAGACGTTAGAACTAATGATAATACAGCAATTGAAACATATCTTGGTAATGTTATAGATGCTACTAATAAAGCAGCTAAAGATATCTTTACAAATAATAACAAATAATTAACAAAATAAGGTTGACAAAGAGCCTTATTTTTTTTATAATCTAAATCGGTACATTTTATTTGATGGGTGTTTTTGGTGTGGGAAGCTAAATACATTTATTAAATAGAAAGGGAAATTTTTATGAAAACATATATGCAAAAAAAAGAAGACGTAAACCGTAAATGGTATGTTGTAGACGCTGAAGGACAAACACTTGGTCGTCTAGCAACTAAAGTTGCTACTATCTTAAGAGGAAAAAATAAAGTTACATATACTCCTCATGTAGATACTGGTGACTATGTAATTATCATCAATGCTAGTAAAGTAAAATTAACTGGTAACAAATTAGATGATAAGATGTATTATAATCATAGTGGATATCCAGGTGGACTTAGAGAAAGAAATGCTAAGACTATGATTGAAAAATATCCAGAAGAAATGGTACAAAGAGCTGTTAAAGGAATGCTTCCTAAGGGACCTCTTGGAAGAAAAATGCTTAAGAAACTATTTGTTTATGCTGGTGATACACATGAACAACAAGCTCAAAAACCAGAAAAATTAGAAATTTAAGGAGGTTAGAGTATGGATAAGAAAACTATAACAGCTACTGGACATAGAAAAAGAGCAATCGCTCAAATTAAAATGACTCCAGGAAGTGGAAAAATAACAGTTAATGGCGTAGATGTTAATGAATATATGCCATTTGCAACATTTGTAATGGATTTAAAACAACCTTTAGTAGCTACTGGTAATGAAAATGCATTTGATATTGTAGTTAAAGCTACTGGTGGTGGATTTAGTGGACAAACTGGTGCAATTAGACTTGCAATTACTAAAGCATTACTTGAATATGATAAAGAAACAGATCAAACAAGAGAAGATTCTTATAGAAAAATCTTAAAAGCTAATGGATTTGTTACAAGAGATGCTCGTAAAAAAGAAAGAAAGAAACCAGGTCTTAAGAAAGCACGTAGAGCACCACAATTTAGTAAGAGATAAAAGAATATTTGGAAAGTCCGTATTTACGGGCTTTTTTCGATGCCTAAATATAGAAAATAGCAACTTTTTATTAGTTGTAGGCTACAAAGTCGACTTAATCCCCTTTATCTATCTTAGGCTAGTAGAACCAGCTAGGTGAACAATACTGGTTTTATTACGCAATTATTTAATCTGGTAGTTAAATAATAAAAAAACATGGTATAATAAACATGTAGTCAGGGAGGTTTTGCTGTGGAAGATTTTAGAAAAATAGAAGATAAATTATATTATGCTAAATATTGTGATTCAAAATTTGACAATCCAATAGAAATTTGGAGTTCAATAAAAAATAATAGAGAATTATTAGAATGGGCTATTAAGCCAACTAAAGATAAACATGGTAAAAGAGATTTAGTAAATGGTTTGGCAATATGTGAGAATTTGCTTATTGATTTTAATAATGTTGATAATGAAGTATATCAAAAACTTGTAGGCTTGATTTATTCCAATAAACAAATTGCTAGAATTGTTCTAAATGGTTATAGTAATGGTGGCTATTCATATTTACTAATGTCCTTATGGAATCCCAATCTAAAATTAACGGATGAACAAAAAGCATTCGCAGTTGATGAGGCTATGAATAAAATTGGTACCATTAGATATAAAAATACTATGTATCAATATTCTAATCAACTAGATGAAAAAGGTATTACTGATGAACAAACTATGTACACTGAATTTGGTGGTTCTATTAATCCTGTAGGTGCTAAAACTGGTAATATGTATATGGCAGGTTTGTTTAGTTCATTAAGTGATACTCAAGCACATGGTTCAGGAGATTTTGATATAAGATATTGGATACTAAGAAATTCTAATTGGTCAATAGAAGAAAAACAAAAGCTAATTATGGATTTTTGGAGTGATGATGAAGATTATGATGAAATACTAGAGCAATGGGAATGGGCAATAGTTAATGATAGCGCCAATTATAAAGACGATGCACTACCACAATTCGATAAGTTTGAAATGTATGAGTATTCTTATGAAGAATTATTAAAATTCTATGGTGATAAAGAAACAACTGATAGAATTTGGGATGAAATACAATTCTGTAAACAAATGCATCAATTAAGACACCAACAATGGGAATTAGAATTTGTTAAGCCAAAGGTTTTAGAGAAAACACTTAAAAATATGTAAAAAATTACTAAGGTATCAATAAGAACATTAGAAACCTGTTATGTAGGCTATAAATTGAGTACTACAAATATTATAAGGAGAGTTAATAGTTTACAAAATCAGAAGTTTTAATATATAATAATGAATTAATGGAGGTTTAATGGTGGAAAAAAAATTTTATAATAGTATAGCTGAAAAACAAATTTATAAGGTTGATTTATATCATTTGTTAGGAAAATCATATATATTTGAAGATTATACTTGTGATGTGGAAACATTAGGAAAAATATTAGTATCCGTTTCTGAGAAAAAAGAAAATCCTTACAGAGATAATGCTGGCGAATGTATAGAAATATCAGAAGGATTTAGCATACCTCTTATAAAATGTTCTAAGACATCTCGTTATGATGGCTGGTATGATGAAGAGGTAATCGAGCTTCATCTTCCATATATATATGATTATTGGGATAAATATATGTTATATATAGTTCGTTCTGAGGATATTATAGAATCTAATTTAGCAACTTTAGAAGATATAAAAGAGTATAATCCTCAAAATGAAACATGGTATAAATTATTAAAAGAAATACAAGAAAAAGGAATAAACTTTGATTATAATCAGGAATCTATAGAAGAAATATATGGGAAGAATCTAGATAATGGTAATCAAACGAGTAAAAAGAAAAAAAGATGACATTTTATAAAAAGGCAAAAGAAGTTAATAAAAATTATTGATTTAAATAAAGAAAATATGTTGGAGCTGGTAATATGGATTTTAAATATGATTTTTTTATCGCAGGTAGAGCAAGAAACAAAGAAAATATATTAAGAATTTGCGATATATTTGATAATAACAAAATTTCTTATTATTGTTTTTTAAAATATGATGATCAATGGGGATATGGAAGTCAAAATCAAACTCCAGAAGAAAACCAGCAGGAATTTGAGTCATTAAGTTTAAAAAGTGAAACAGTGTTAAAAATATTTCGCGATGATCTAGAAGGAGAAAAAAAATCTAAAAATCTTTTGTTAGTTCTACCAGCAGGAAAAGCAGCTCATATAGAAGCAGGAATTGCCTATGGACTAGGTAAGAAGTGTTATGCGATAGGAGAATATGACATTACCGATTCTTTATATAATATTTTTGATGATATTTTTGCAAATGAAGAAGAGTTAGTTGATTTTTTGCAAGAATATAAAAATAAACAAAAAAACTTTAACTTATAAAAAAATACAAAGATGGCTATAAAATTAGTCATTTTTTTATTGACAATTAATTATGTTTAGTATACAATATTATTGTATTAATCGAGTGACACAGTGAGGTGAATTTATGGAAATAACATTTGATAACAACATACCTATATATATTCAGTTGCTAGAATATATGAAGATCTACCTTATATCAGGAGTATTTAAGCAAGGAGAAAAGCTTCCTTCTGTTAGAGATTTTGCAGCAACATTCAAAGTAAACCCAAATACAATGCAAAAAGCTCTGGCAGAACTTGAAAGTATGAATTTGATTTATACAGAAAGAACTAATGGGAAATATGTAACTAATGATGCAAAATTAATAGAAAAACTTAAAGATGAATATGCAATTACTCTTGCTAAAAGTTATTTTCAAGGTATGAAAAGAATTGGTCTTGGTAAAGCAGATTCAATTAAATATTTGAAAGGAATAGAGGAATAACATGAAACTATTAGAAGTTAAGCATATAAATAAGACTTTTGATAATAAAGATGTGCTTAAAGACATTAATTTTGATATTACAGGCGGAAGAATTATTGGATTACTTGGAAAAAATGGCGCTGGTAAAACAACTCTAATTAAACTAATAAATGATTTATTAACACCTACTTCTGGAGAAATACTCGTTAAAGGAAAAAAAGTTGGAGTTGAAACAAAAAAAGTTATATCTTATTTGCCAGAAAGAACATATCTAAATAAACAAATGAAAGTATCAGAAGTAATCGAATTATTTAAAGACTTTTATGAAGATTTTGATGAAGAAAAAGCAAAAAAATTACTCATCGATTTAGATCTTGATATAAATGAACGACTAACTAAAATGAGTAAGGGAATGCAAGAAAAAGTTCAGCTAGTACTCGTAATGTCTAGAAAAGCTGATTTATACATTTTAGATGAACCACTTGGTGGAGTAGATCCAGCGACAAGAGATTATATTTTAGATACGATATTATCTAACTTCAATGAAAAAGCTAGTGTTATTATATCAACACATTTAATATCAGACATAGAAAGAATATTAGATGAAGTAATATTTATTGATAAAGGAAAAATTGTTCTTCAAAGTGATGCAGATAAATTAAGAAATAAAGAAAAAACATCTATAGATGAAATCTTTAGGAGGATGTTCAAATGTTAAATAAATTACTTAAATATGATTTAAAATATATGATTAAGAATATGATGGTATTCTATGTTTTATCTATATTCTTTGCATTTACAACTAGATTACTATTTAATATGGAACAATCAACAATGATTAATATTATTGGTCAAATAAGTGTAGGCTGTATGTTTTCAATGGTAATAAGCACTTTAATAAATACAATAATGAGAAGCTGGGTTAGATTTAGAAATTCTCTTTATAAAGATGAATCATATTTAACACATACTTTGCCGGTTACAAAAAACAATATATATAATTCAAAGTTTATTCAAACACTTATATTTTTCATTATAGGTTTTGCTATAGTGATCATAAGTTTATTTATAGCATACTATTCTAAAGAGAATTGGCAAGCGATTACAAGGTATATTAAAACAATTACAACTGGATTAAATATGAGTACAACATTCTTTGTTACAATGTTCCTAATAATTGTGTTTTTAGAAGTATTCAATGCAATACAATGTGGTTTTTTAGGAATTATTCTTGGCCATCAAAGGAATAATAATAAACTAGGTTATTCTGTAACAATAGGTTTTATTGTTTATATAATAGCACAAACTATAATACTTGGTTTAGTATATGTTTATGGTTTATTTGATCCAACTGTAATGGAATTGTTTGAAACAGGGAACATAAACATAGAAGTAACTGCATTTAAAACACTAGCAGTTTTATCTTCAGCGCTTTATATAGTAATTATTTATATAATGAGTATTATCTGTAAAAGTGCATTAAACAAAGGTGTTAATATCGAATAAGAAAGTTCTAACTTAGAACTTTTTTTATGTTATAATAAATGTGGTGATACTATGGGGCTTGTAAATAGTTTAGTAGAAACATTTAGGTTTAAGGATACGATTTTTTATAAAGAAGATAGTGACTTAAATGAGAAATATAACGCATTAAAACTATTAAGTGAAGAATATCCAAACAATAAAGAAATTTCAAAAGAAATGTTTATAGTTAAAAAAGGATTAGATGGTGAGAATGAAATAGCTTATCAACTAAAAAAAGCTCATATAGGCATGTATGTTTTAAGGGATATAAAAGTTCAACATGAAGATTTAAATGCTCAAATTGATTATGTAATTATTACACCAGTATTTACTTATTATGTCGAATGTAAAAATTTAATTGGAAATATTACTGTAAATGATAAAGGTGAATTCATTAGAGAATATACTTTTAGTGGGAAAAAAATAAAAAAAGGGATGTATTCACCACTAAGACAAGTTGAAGCGCAAAGAGAAGTTGTAAGAAAGATATGGGAAAATAATTCTTCAACAATTGATAAATTATTTGCTTCTAAAAAGTTTGATTATTATAGAAGAGTTTTAGTAGTCGCCGCTAATCATGAAACAATCCTTAATACAAATAAAGCACCAAAAGATATTAAATATAAAGTTTTAAAAGCTGAAGCACTTGTAAGACAAATAGAGTATGATTTAAATCATAGGGAAAATAATGAAATACTAGATTCAAAAAAAGAAATGGAAAAAAGAGCCAAAAGTTATTTAGATTTATCTATTAAAGATCAAAAAGATTATTATGAAGATTATAAAAATAAATTTATTAACAAAAAGAAGGAGGATTAAATGGAAACACATAATATGAAATTAAAAACCAAATATTTTAATTGTATGAAAAATGGAACTAAAAAAATTGAATTAAGACTTAATGATGAAAAAAGGCAAAAAATAAAAATAGGTGATGAAATAATATTTGAAGAAATGGCTGAAAAGCCTAAAGAGATAAGAACCAAAGTAGTTGATTTATACCACGAAGATTCATTTGAAGAATTAATTAATAAATTTGAAATATCTTTATTTGCAGATAAATATACTACAAAAAGTCAACTGCTTGCAACTTTAAATGAGATTTATCCTGAAGATAAACAAAAAGAATATGGAGTAGTTGGTATAAGAATAGAACTAGTTAAATAAATGGAGGCTTTATGGGTTTATTTGATAGATTTAAAAAGAATAAAAAAAGTGATTTTCAAATAGCATTTGAAAAAAACTTAAAGTATATTTCTAATCTTGAAAAAGAAGTTAGTGACATAGAAAGTCAATTTGTTAAAACTGAAAACAGATTTTATTTAAAAGTGGGGGAAATTGATTGTCCGACTGGTTGGATAGTTGTTGCAGATCCACTTGCTTATTTACCGAATTTAGAATTTTCTCCAATACTTGAAAAAAGAGTACCAAAAGGTAAATATCCTGTGTATGTTTCATTAGCTAGAAGTGATGAGCTTGATGTTCGTATGTGCACAGTAAAAATGAAAATAAAAAAGACAAAAGCAGTAAAATACGAACTTGCAAATCCAACAGAAAATACAGCATCATTTAAAGCTAGTGACGGAATTGTGCCTGGTTTCCCTGTTGATAGTGGTTTGGTTTCAATCTGTGATGAAAAAGTTGCAAAGGAATATGCATTATTTTTAGAAAACTGGCAAAAAGAAAATTCAGGCAAAAATTTTTATGGTGATTATTTTGAAAAATTTTTTATAGATAGTTATAATAATAACGCAGCATATCAAAGAGATGGAGGAGACTTTATAGAATGGGCAAACCCCATAACAAAGAATAAACTAGTTATGGTTGCAAGTGGATTTGGCGATGGCTTATATCAAGCATACTTTGGATACGATAAAGATAACAAAATATGTGAAATTATCATACCACTTATAAATCCTGATTTTTTTGGAATATAAAAGAAAACTAATATTTTAGTTTTTCTTTTTTTATAAATTTGATACAATTATAGTGGTGAGTAATATGGTTAATTTTGAAGATTTTGAAAAATTAGATATTAGGGTTGGAACTATACTTGAAGCCACTAATTTTGATAAAGCTAAAAGACCTGCCTATAAACTAAAGATAGATTTTGGAGAAGAAATTGGTATTAAAAATTCTTCAGCGCAGATAACGAATTTATATAGTTTAGAAGAATTAGCAGGTAAACAAATACTTGCAGTAGTAAATTTTCCTAAAAAGCAGATCGCAGATTTTATGTCGGAAGTATTAGTTCTTGGAACATATAGTAAAGAAGGAGTAGTCTTAATAAGGCCTGATAAAAAAGTGGACAATGGGGATAAATTAGGTTAATAATAAGGAGGTAAACATGTGGTATTTAGAAGATAAGGAAACTATACTAATAGAAGATGAAATCTTATATACTAAAAAAAATATCAAATCAAATATTGTTGTTACAAATAAAAAGATAGTTATAGAAAAAGAAAGCGGAATATTTAGGAAAAAGAAAAGTGTTGTAGATCTTATTCCTTTGACTGATGTTAAAACATATAATGATAGTGTAAAAATTAAAAATGATAAAGAAACTGTATACTTACAGACTATAACTAGAAACATATCATTTACATGTTCAAGCGTTAAAAATGCCAAGAAGGTTTGTGAAAAAATAATAACGGCTAGAACAGGTAAAAACTTTTATATAAGAAATAAAGCAAAACTAAAAAAAGGAATTAAAATAGCTAAAGAAGCAAAAGAAATAATATATATAGTTGCACCTATAGTAATAGGTTTTCTTGGTAAAAAGAAAAAGTAGGTAAATATGTCTAATCAAAAAAAAGCTAGTTATATTAATTTTTTGATTTTTTTATTAGTAGTAATCGCTACTATATGGATGCTTACTAGCATTTCGGGTCCACTATCGGATAATAGTCCTCGTATGTTAAAGTTTTTTACAGTAGATTCTAATATACTTGTGGGAATTATAGCTTTAATCGTTGGATTAAATGAAAGATTAAAAAATGAAATATCTAAAAGTATGTATATTTTAAAATTGGTTGGGACATCTTCTGTTGCATTAACTATGTTAGTGACTGTTTTTTACTTAACTCCAACTACCACTAGCATATACGGGATACTTGGAATGTACCATAAAAGTAATTTTCTATACCATCTAGCAATTCCTATTTTAAGTATTTTAGTCTTTATACTTTATGAAAGAACTAATAAAATAAAACCAAAGGAAATATTTTGGGGACTGGTTCCCATCAGTATATATTCTATATATTATGTATATGAAACATTAACGCATATAAATAATGGTGTAATACAAAAAGGGTATGATTGGTATGGATTTTTCATTTTTGGAGTGAGAAGTGTCATAATTGTTTTACCAATAATACTTATAATATCTTATATAATTAATTATGTTTTATGGAAAATAAATAAAAGAAAGGAAAAATAATATGGAATTTAATGAAGTTATTATAAAAAGAACTGCCACTAGAAAATTTAGCGACAAAAAAGTAGAAGAAAACAAATTGAATAATGTGTTAGAAGCAGGAAGAATAGCACCAACAGCTAAAAATATTCAACCTATAAAAATATATGTAATAAATAGCGATGAAGGAATTAAGAAACTTGATGAAGCTACACCTTGCAGATATGGTGCAAATACAGTTCTTCTTGTATGTGGCGATACAGAACTTGCATATAAAAAAGGAGATTATTCTACATATGAAATGGATGCTTGTATAGTAGCAACTCATTTAATGCTCGCAGCAACTAATGAAGGACTAGATAATATATGGGTAGAAATGTTTGATGAAAATGTTATAAGAGACAAGTATAATATTCCAAGTAACTTAAAGCCAATATGCTTGTTACCTATTGGATATAAAACTGATGATTGTCCTTTAAATCCATTACATAATAAAAGAAAAGAACTAAGTGAAATTATAGAACGTATTTAGTTCTTTTTCCTTTACAACAATAAATCTTTTCTTTATAATAATTCTCTAAGGCGAGGTTATTATGGAAATTATAAGAGAAAAAAACAAATATTATGATGATACATATGACTATATATTAATACAAGATAACAAAAAATTATATATAGATCATCCAGGAGTAGGAGATACATATTGGCTAATGTCTGATGGAACACGAATTGGTTACAAAGAAGAAAAAGAGATAACTTTTGAAATAACCAAGGATAATGAAGAAGTTTATAGTTTGTTTGAAGATCTATATATGGAAGTTGTGAATGGAAGACCCTTTGGAATGGATGAAGACTTTAAAGACACATACGAATACCATATATTAGTAGATGAAGACAAAAATATAAATTGGATTTCTGATAATGGTCCTGAAGAAGGGGAAGATAGAGTTATAATCTCAATGCAGGATGATAAAATCGTTTTAAAGTTTGTAAGAAACGATATAATAAACATGTATGAATTTAAATCTAGTGAGTATATTTCAGTAAGATTTAGAAATGATGGTTCTAGATATGGTTATTTTCATACATCATTTCAAAATTTATATAACCGAATTCAAGGAATTGATCCAGAATACTATCAATACAATAAAAAAAATGAATATATAAAAAAGAAAGAAAAAGTGAAAAAGTGAAAATAGAAAAATTTAAATTAACAAAAGATAATTTGCTAAAAGTTATAAATCTTGATAAAACATTTTATCATGATAAGGAACTAACAGAATCTTGGTATTTTGAAAGATTTAAAAGTTCTTATGAAGGAATTGGGTTATTTGACAATGATAATTTAGTTGGATATTTAATTACTAGCCCAATAAACAAAGAGTTATACGATGAAATTAAATCAGGAAAATATGACAATGATATTAAATTTGATCCAAAATTTTATGAAGTTGAATCGGAATACTATTATATAAATTCTATTCTAATATTAGAACCTTATAGAAATAAAGGCTATGGTTTGCAAATGATAAAGAAACTTAATCCAAATAAAAATTATATAGCAATTATAGTTTCTAAAGAAGGTTATTATCTAGCTTCTTCATATATGAATGAAGTATTAAAAATTAATGATAGTACTTTTATATTTACAAAAGAAAAATAAAATGAAATGTTTTCTTTGACATTGAATATTCTATTTGCTATAATACTTTCGGGATTGAAAATCTCTTTGTTTTAGTTATGCTAAAACCGAAATGACCAAAAGGAGGTGCGATATGAGAAAATATGAATTAATGTTTATCGTAAAAACCACTATGGAAAGTGATGGAGCTAGTAAATTAGCTAAATCTTATGAAAAGATTATCACTGATAGCAAAGGTAAAATCGAAAGTTCTAAAGACATGGGGCAAAGAAAACTTGCTTATCCAATTAATAAAGAAATTAATGGATTTTACTATGTAGTTGATTTTTCTGCTAGTCAAGAAACAGTAGCTGAATTAAACAGACGTTTTAGATTAGATGAAAATATTGTTAGACACATGATCATTAGATTAGATGAAGAGTAGGAGATATTATGAATAGAACAATTTTAGTAGGTAGGTTAACACAAGACCCAGAACTTAGAACAACACCAAATGGAATAGCTACAACTCGTATTACTGTAGCAGTTGATAGAATACCAAATGCTAATGGCGAAAGAGTTGCTGATTTTATAAACGTTGTTGTATGGAGAAGACAAGCTGAAAACGTTGCAAAATATTGTACAAAAGGATCACTTGTTGGAGTAGATGGAAGAATCCAATCTAGAAGCTATGATGCTCAAGATGGAACTAGAAGATACGTTACAGAAGTAGTCGCTGAAAACATTAGATTCTTAGGATCTAGAAGTTCTTCAGCAGGAACTAGCGCTGCAATGGAACCTAGTGAACCAAGTGTTCAAGCTCCAGCAGTTGATGATGTACCATTCCCAGAAGGGGAACCAGTAGGTGCAGGCGCAGACGTAAGCGAAGATCCATTCAAAGATTTTGGTTCTGAAGTTGTCTTAAGTGACGATGACTTACCATTTTAAGAAGGGAGATAAAAATGGCTGAATTTTATAGAAAAAAGAAAAAAATATGTCAAATGTGCGCAGGCAAAGATGTTGATTATAAAGATACAATGATTATTTCTAAATATATTAATGATAAAGGAAAAATCATGCCTAGAAGAATGACTGGTGCATGTGCTAAACATCAAAGACATATTGCTCAACAAGTTAAAAGAGCAAGATTTATGGCTTTAATACCATTTGTTAAATAAGGAAATACTTTAATAGTATTTCTTTTTTTGTTTGCATTTGGTATAATATATTTACTTATTGGAGGTGAACTTATGAAAGTTATATTATTGCAAGATGTTAAGAAACAAGGAAAGAAAGATGATATAATAGAGGTTAGTGATGGATACGCTACAAACTTTCTTTTTAAAAATAAACTTGCAGTCCCATATACTAAAACAAGTAATAAAATATTAAAAAATGAAATCGATACTAGAAATAAAGAAGAAAAGGAACTTATTAGAGAGTGCGAAGAAATAAAAAAGAAACTAGAGAAAGAAAAGTTTTCTTTTAAAGTAAATTCTGGAAAAGATGGTAAAATCTTTGGTACAATATCTAATAAACAAATTAGTGAAGAATTAAATAAAAAAGGATATAAAGTAGATAAGAAAAAAGTAGATATTCCTGTTAAAATAGATAGTTTAGGAACTTATAATATAAATATTAATTTACATAAAAAGGTGGTTGCAAAAATTAGAATTGAGATTTGTTAGGAAGTGAAAAAATGCCCGCAAGGAAAATGCCTCAAAATTTAGATGCTGAAATGTCAGTCCTTAGTGCTTGTATGCTTATGCCAAGTGCGGCAGATAAAGTGTGCGAAGAAATGAATAAAGATATGTTTTTTAGTGAGCCTAACAAGAAAATATTCGAAGCAATTTATAATTTACACGAAACAAAAAGACCTATAGATATTACTACTCTAACAGATGAACTTGAAAAAAGTAATAATTTGGTTCTTATCGGTGGTCTTGAATATTTAACAGAAGTTGTGGATGCAATGGTAAGTGCAGCAAATTTGGATTATTACATTAAAATCGTACAAGAAAAATATTTAAGAAGAAGACTTATCGAAGTTGCAACAGATATTACTACAAAAGCATATGAAGAAGATAGTGATACAAATGAAGTAGTGGATAATGCTGAAAAAGAAATTTTTACAGTTACTAAAGAAAGAAAAGCAGGAGAATTTAAATCAATAAGTGAGGTATTAAGAGAAACACAAGCGCGTCTTGAATACCTAGCCCAAAATGGATCAGCTATAACTGGATTACCAACAGGATTTACTGATTTTGATTTAATGACAAGTGGTCTTCATGAAAATGAACTTATAATTATAGCTGCTCGTCCTGCTATGGGAAAAACTGCTTTTGCGTTAAACTTAGCAGTTAATGCTGCATTATCTACAACCAAAGCAGTTGCAATATTCAATATGGAAATGGGAGCCGAACAACTTGCACAGCGTATGATCGGTGCTGCTGGTGGTATTGACATGAATAAATTAAAAACTGGAAAGCTTGAAGATAAAGACTGGCAAAAAGTTAATGAAGCAATGAGTGAACTTGGAGAGACTAATCTTTATATTGAAGATACTTCTGGTATAACAGTGGGAGATATTAGAGCTAAATGTAGAAGACTTGCTAACTCTGAAAAAGGACTGGCACTAGTTGTAATTGACTACTTACAGCTTATTCAGGGTGGTAATAGATATGCAGGTAATAGACAGCAAGAAGTATCCGAAATATCTAGATCACTAAAAACCATGGCTTTAGAGTTAAAAATACCAGTTATAGCACTAGCACAGTTATCACGTGGTGTAGAACTTAGAGAAGATAAAAGACCTATGATGAGTGACCTTCGTGAATCTGGTTCTATAGAACAGGATGCCGATATTGTTGCGTTTTTATACCGAGATGATTACTACAATCCTGATAAAAAGAATCTAAGTGGCAATACTTCGGTCACAGAACTTATTGTAGGAAAACATCGTAGTGGTAATACAGGTACAATAGAATTATTATTTGAAAAAAATATTTCTAACTTTAGAAATTATATTAAAAGGGATGATGAAAAAAGTGAAGAAACAAAAGATTAATATATTATTAATAATATTATTATTGATAACTACTTTTTTAAACACGGGCTTTAAAAAAATTAGTTTAGAACCTAAAAAATTATATATGGTATATCTTGAAGGAGAAAAACTTGGTTTAATCGAAGATAAACAAGCATTACTTGATTTAATAGATAAAAACCAAGAAAAAATAAAAAAACAATTTAATATTGACAAAGTATATCCACCAGAAGGATTAGAAATCAATTCGTATTTATCATATAATACAAATGTTAAAACAGCTGAAGAAATATATAAAAAGATAGATAAGAAAAGTGATTTTACAATTAAAGGATATGTTATAACAATTACACCTGAAAAAGGTGATGTCAAAAAGATTAATGTTCTTGATAAAAAAATTGTTGATGATGCATTAAAAAGTGCTGTTGAAGCTTTTATTCCAAAAGATAAATTAAATGCTTATATCAATGATACACAGGCAGAAGTAAAAGAAACTGGAAAAACAATAGAAAATATTTATTTTAAAGAAAAAATAACTATTAAAGAAGACTATATAAACGCTACTGATTTAATATTAACTAATCAAGATGATTTATCAAAATATTTATTATTTGGTACACTTGAAAAGCAATCTTCTTATGAAGTAAAGGATGGGGACACAGTTGAAACCGTTGCATATAATAATCACTTATCTACAGAGGAACTTTTAATTGCAAATCCTAAATTGACGAGTACTAATTCGCTTCTTAGTGAAGGCCAAATATTAAATATTGGGCTTATTAATCCAATGTTCACAGTTGTAGAGGAAAGTGAAGTAATTGAAAATATTGAAACGAATTTTGATACTAAGTATGTAGAAGATTCATCTCTTGGAGTTAATCAATCTTATGTAAAACAAGAAGGGCAAAAAGGATTAAATAGAGTTACTGAAAAAGTTCAATATCAAAATGGTGAAATAAAAAATCTTGTAGTAAGTAATAAACAAGAAATAACAAAACCAATTGATAAAATAATAGTTAACTCTACTCCTACATCAACACTTGGTTGGGGATGGCCAACAATTAGTCCATATATTGTAAATAGTAGATTTGGTTATAGATGGGGTAGATTACATGCCGGTATCGATATTACAGGTTGTGGTTTTGGTTCACCAATATTCTCTGCGACAAGTGGTGTAGTATCTCAAGTAGTATCAGGATGTGCTGATAATGGTACATACGGAAGTTCTTGCGGTAGTGGATATGGAAATCACGTAGTTGTAAGAGCTAATAATGGATACTATGTTACATATGCTCACTTAAAAGGAAATATTGCAGTATCTACAGGCCAAGTTGTTGGTCAAGGAACTATTGTTGGATATATGGGTAATAGTGGTTCATCAACAGGAACTCACTTACACTTCCAAATAAATACTACTGGTGGCCAAATATGGGATAGATCAACTGCTGTTGACCCATGTAAGGTGGCATTCTCATGTTAGTTAGTGTGCTAGCAAGTGGATCAGAAGGAAATTCATGTTATGTAGAAACAAAAGATGCCAAGATTCTTATTGATCTTGGCATGACTACTAAATACATAAAAGAAAATTTAGATAATTTGGGTGTAGATATAAAAGATATAGATTATGTCTTTATGACACATACTCATAAAGATCATATCGGTGCAATACCAACTTTTATAAAAAAATATAATCCTTATATTGTATTGTCTCAAAAGATGCTTGATACATTAGAAGAATTGAAGGACTATGACAAAAATATATTACTTGAAAAAGAAATTAAGATTGGAAATACTATAGTTGATAATATAAAATTAAGTCATGATTCTAGCGATATTAGAGGATATATAATTGAAGATGGTAATTCTTCTCTTGTATACATAACCGATACTGGGTATATTAATCAAAAATATTTTAAAAAATTATATAATAAAAACATTTATGTGTTAGAAGCTAATCACGATGTTGAAATGCTTATGAATGGTAAATATCCAAAGTTTTTAAAATCAAGAATACTTAGTGATAAAGGGCATTTATCTAATAGTGCTTCAGGATTTTATTTATCAAAATTTATTGGGCCTAAAACTGAAAAAGTTATTCTAGCGCATTTAAGCAAAGAGAATAATGATAAAGATATAGCACTTGAAACAATTAGAAATACACTTAAAGAATATGATATCAACTTTGATTCGTTTGACGTTGCTAAACAAAGAGAAACTACGGAGATTATAAAAATATGATTAAGGTAATATGTATAGGCAAAATAAAAGAAAAGTATTTAGAAGAGTTAATAGAAGATTATAAAAAAAGAATAGAAAAGTATACTAAGTTTGAAATAATTGAACTTAAAGAAGGTAAAAGTTTAAAAGAAGAAGCCGATAATATTCTATCAAGAATAACTTCAAAAGATTATGTTATTGCTTGTGATATAAATGGTAAAACATTAGATAGTTTATCACTTGCAGAGAATATAGAAAAAGCATTTATTTCTTATAGTAACGTTGTTTTTATAATTGGCAGTTCTGAAGGACTAGATGAAAGGGTACTAGAAAAAGCTAATTTAAAACTTTCTTTTTCTAAATTTACAATGCCTCATGGGTTATTTAGAGGTGTGCTTTTAGAACAAATATATAGAAGTTTAAAAATAAATAATAATGAAACATATCATAAGTAGGTGAGTATATGGAATTATTTCATAATGATTGGGATAGCGTTTTAGAAGATGTTACCAAAACAAAAGAATTTTATAATACTATGGTAATGGTAAAAAAAGAATATCAAACTAAAACAATATTTCCACCAAAGGAACATATATTTGAAGCATTAAAGCTAACTTCATATAAAGATACTAAAGTAGTAATAGTAGGACAAGATCCATATCATGGAGTAGGAGAAGCACATGGACTATCTTTTTCGGTAAGAAAAGGAATTAGAGTTCCACCATCACTTCAAAATATATATAAAGAAATATATGATGATCTAGGAATTGTGGAACCAAAAACTAATGGTGATCTAACTAAATGGGCAAAAGAAGGGGTTCTTTTATTAAATGCTATTTTATCTGTTGAAAAAGATAAAGCAGGAAGTCATTCTAATATGGGATGGGAATTTTTTACTGATAGTATAATTAAAAAACTTAATGAAAAAGAAACACCAATAGTATTTATATTGTGGGGATCATTTGCAAGAAGCAAAAAGTTTTATATAACTAATAAAAAACATCTAATAATAGAATCAACACATCCATCCCCATTTAGCGCACGAAATGGCTTCTTTGGTTCAAAACCATTTTCAAAAGCGAATGATTTTTTAATAAAAAATGGAGAAAAACCAATTGACTGGCAACTGTAAAAGTTGCTTTTTTTTGTATAAAAAAATGTTGATAACCAAATAGTTATCAACATTAATATTTAAAATCTAATAAATCTTTATCATGGAGATTTTTACCATCAAAATAATCTCTTTCTTCAATTTTATGTATCCTTGCAATTATATTTGATGGAAACTTCTTGACTATCATATTTAATTCTGTAGTGAATTTGTTGTAATAAGCTTTGGATGCCTCATTCTTTTCTTCATTAATTTTTAAATCTGTCATTAGTTTTCTGAATTCTTCTTTTTCAAGCTCAACAGGATAATCTTGCCAAATTTTATTAAAAGTACTAGTTACTTTGGTGAGTTTTCTATCAAAATCAAAACTACTTACTTTAATTTTTTCTTTATCAAAATCCTTGAAGTTTTCTTGAGTAACTTTCGTATTATCATTAATGATATCTTCCAAGTCTCTTAATATATCATATCTTTTTCTTAATGTTTCATCTATTTCTGATTCAGCTTCATTAACTCTAATAATATTTTTTTGTAATTTATTATAAAGATGTATATATATACCTGCTAGAATAGCTAGTATTGCAATTATAATAAAAATTACTATAACAATTACTTTCATTGTGCCTCCTTATTTAATATACTTTCTGTCAATATTTTACCAAATTCTTCACATACAGGATTTGAATCCTTTTGAACATTATATTCAACTAGGAAAGTTTTTTTATCCTTTTCAGTTATATAATAATCCGTTTTTTCATTAACATTTCTTGCAGAATATGTATACCAAGTTATATTATTTATATTTTTTATTTCAACTTTATCACTTGATGACCATGTTTCAAAGAAGTTCATTATTTTTAATAAATTTTCTGGACCAATAATATTTTTCTTTTCGTTTAGTATTAACGTACAAGAAGAATATTCTTCTTCACCAGCAATTACATATCTATATTCATAACTTGTTGATTTATTTTCAAACGCATCTGGTATATTAATAGTGTAATAATTTTGAATATTTGTTTTTGTATCTGTAATAGTTGGGACTGTATGTCTATTTGCTAGATCGTTTATGTTGCTAGGTATTTCCCTAATAACTCCCGTTTTTAAAAGTATTAATAAAGTAATAACAGTAATTATTAATTCTAAAAGAATACCTAAGAACACATACCCCATACCGCATCCACCTTCTCTTGTTGCCATATCTTTTAATGCATTAGGTGTTGCTTTAGGATATCTTTTTTTAATTCTTTTTATTGCTATTTTTCCTTTTAATTTATATACAAAATTAAATGTTAAAGCTACAAAAAGGTTAACAGCTATAATAAAAATAGGATTTAAATATTTAATGAATGCTAAATCTAATACTGTTACTACCAAACCAGAAAGAATAAACTTTCTATAAAACAAATAAAATGGTGTTAATAAAAGGGCAGGAAGATTAAAGAAAATATTAAACTTTTTATAATTCTTTCCTATATATCCTTCTAAAAGGTAATTATCTTGTTCTTGTTCTTTTTTATCTTTAACTTTTTTCCCTTTTGCTGTAATCTTTTCACTGTTTGGAATTTCTTTTGGCGGTGGTGCTGTTTCACTTACTCCTGCATTACTTATTACAGATGGCCCTGATGGTTCTCCAAAAGGCATTACTTGAGGTTGAACTACTTCATTAGTTGTTTGCATCTGTGGTGTGTTTTGCACGGGTTGTGGTGCTTCCATAGGTTGTATTTGTGGCTCTGGCATCGGAGTAGGCGCTTGCACTTGTTGCTGCGCTTCAATATTCTGTGGTTGCATCATAACATTTTGATTATTTTGAAAAGGGTCCATGCCGGGATTATTAGATGGATTGTCAGAAGGTAATACAGAATTTTCAAAAAAAGCATTTTCTTTTTGAAATGAGTCTAATGCCGGATTACTATTTTGTAATAAGTTATTGGTGTTATCCGGTGTTGGCTCGGGACCATTATCAATAATAAACTTATTAGAATTATTATCCATTTTTTACCTCCTTTTTATATCCTACAAAAAGTATACTATAAAAAATTAATTATTACAAATCAAAAATACTTTTAAAAAACAATTTTTGTGTTAAAATAATTAGGACTAGGAGTGATTTCTATGGATAAAATTATTATAAAAGGCGCTAGAGAAAATAACTTAAAAAATGTTAATTTGGAATTACCAAAAAACAAACTAATAGTTATGACTGGCGTAAGTGGTTCTGGAAAAAGTAGTTTAGCATTTGATACGATATATGCAGAAGGTCAAAGAAGATATGTTGAAAGTTTATCTAGTTATGCTAGACAATTTTTAGGTGGTTCTAAAAAACCAGATGTAGATTTAATTGAAGGATTAAGTCCTAGTATATCTATAGATCAAAAAACAACAAGTAAGAATCCTAGAAGTACTGTTGGAACAGTTACAGAAATATATGATTATTTAAGACTTTTATATGCAAGAATAGGAGAACCAATTTGTCCAAATCATAATATACCAATTAAAAGTCAAAGCTTAGATGAAATAGTTGAAAAAATATTTTCTTATGGTGAGGGAACAAAAATAGAAGTTATGGCACCTGTAGTACGTGCAGAAAAAGGAGAACATAAAAAAGTATTAGATTCACTTAGAAAAGATGGATATACAAAAGTAAGAATAAATGGAGAGGTTAAAGATTTAAGTGAAGAAATAACTCTAGAAAAAAACAAAAAAGATGTTATTGAAGTAATAGTTGATAGAATAATCATAAAAGAAACTGCAAGAGGAAGATTATCTGAAGCAATAGAGCAAAGTGCCAAACTTGCAGATGGAAGAATATTAATTAATAAAGTAGGGGATAAAGAAATTCTTTTTAGTGAAAATTATGCTTGTCCAATTTGTGATTTTTCTTTACCTAATTTAGAACCAACTATGTTTTCTTTTAATAATCCATTTGGTGCATGCCTAGATTGTCATGGACTAGGATTTAAACAAAGAATAAATTTAGATTTACTTATACCAGACAAATCTAAATCTATTAAAAAGGGCGCTATTAAAGGATTAAACCTAGATGGAAATATTGCTGAAACAGAACTAAATACAGTAGCTAAAAAATACGATATAGATCTATCAATGCCAATTTCAAAAATGCCAAAGAAAAAACTAGATATCGTTTTGTATGGTAGTCCTGATTTAATCGAATTTAATTATGTTGCTAAAAATGGAAATACTAGAAATACAACAAGTTATTACGAAGGTATTGTTACTAATTTAGAAAGAAGATATATTGAAACAAATAGCGCTTGGATTAGAGAGTGGCTTGAAACATATATGATGGATACAGAGTGTCCTACTTGTCATGGCGCTAGATTAAAGGGAGATATGCTTGCAGTTAAAATAGGTGGAAAATCAATTTATGAAGCAACTAATATGAGTATAAAAGAATTAATTGTATTTATGAATAACCTAAAATTAACAAATGAACAGAAAAAAATTGCCGAGCTTTTGATAAAAGAAATTAATGATAGATTATCATTTTTAAAAAATGTTGGTTTAGATTATTTAACTTTATCTAGAAGCGCTGGAACTTTATCCGGTGGAGAACTTCAAAGAATAAGACTTGCAACTCAAATAGGGTCTAGGCTTACAGGAGTGCTTTATGTATTAGATGAACCAAGTATAGGTCTTCATCAAAGGGATAATGATAGATTAATAAAATCTCTTGTCGAAATGCGTGACTTAGGAAATACGTTAATAGTCGTAGAACATGACGAGGATACTATGCGAGCTGCAGATTATTTAGTAGATATCGGACCAACAGCGGGTAATGGTGGAGGCTATGTAGTATCTAAAGGAACTCCTAAAGAAGTAATGAATGATGAAAAAAGTATTACTGGAAAATATTTAACAGGCAAACTAAAGATCGATGTTCCGAAAAAAAGAAGAAAAGGATCTGGAAAATATTTAGAAATAATTGGTGCTAAAGAGAACAATTTGAAAAATATAGATGTTAAATTCCCTTTAGGAAAATTTATATGCGTCACAGGAGTTAGTGGATCTGGTAAAAGTTCCCTTGTTGATGAAATTGTATATAAAGCTTTAATGAAAAATGTATATAATTCAAAAGTTGAAATAGGTAAACACGAAAAAATAAAAGGTCTTAAATATATAGACAAAGTAGTCCAAATATCTCAAGACCCAATTGGAAGAACACCAAGAAGTAATCCCGCAACTTACGTTGGCGTATTTGATGATATTAGAGATATATTCGCAGAGATGAAAGAATCTAAACTTAGAGGATTTGGTAAATCAAGATTTTCATTTAATGTAAAAGGCGGACGATGTGAAGCATGCTGGGGAGATGGAGTAAAAAAAATAGAGATGCATTTTTTACCAGATGTTTATGTACCTTGTGATGTTTGTCATGGAAAAAGATACAATAATGAAACCCTAGAAGTTAAGTTTAAAGGAAAAAGTATATATGATGTTCTTGAAATGAGAGTAGAAGAAGCATATGAATTCTTTGATGCGGTTCCAAAAATTAAAAACAAACTTAAAGTAATGATGGATGTAGGATTATCATATATAAAACTTGGTCAAAGTGCACCAACATTATCAGGTGGTGAAGCAGGAAGAGTTAAACTTGCTAAAGAACTTCAAAAGAAAGCTACGGGTAAAAGCGTATTTATCTTAGATGAACCAACTACAGGATTACATACGGATGATATTAAAAAATTACTTAATATATTAAACAAAATAGTAGATAATGGTGATACCGTAATTGTAATAGAACATAATTTAGATGTTATTAAAGTAGCAGACCACATTATAGATTTAGGCCCTGAAGGTGGAGATGAAGGCGGATATATTGTTGCTACAGGAACTCCTGAAGAAGTAGCAAAATGTGAAAAATCTTATACAGGCAAATATCTTAAAAAATATTTAAAATAGTTTCACATACATTTAACAAACATAACAAGAGTAGTTCAAAAAAGAAGGGTATATTTAAATCACAGAAACGGAAGTGATATTAAAAAAATATTTTTCATAGAAAACTACTCTCTCTTAAGTCCTATTGGACTTTTTTCTTGTTTTAAATTTATTTATATTATATAATATTAATATAGGAGTGTATTATGAAAAAAGAGAATAGGAATTTACAAAGAATTATCACACTTTTGATACTTATAATTTTTGCATTAGTATGTTTTATAGTATTTGATAAAACAAAACAAGACATCAAAACTAGTCCAAAAGAGTCTACAGAAAGCATAGAATCTATAATTGAGTCAGAAAATACTGCTGTTAAAGATTATACTAAAGAAGAATTAATATCAATTTTAAAAAAGGAATTTACTGACAAAGATAAACTAGAACCAGAAAATATTGATGAATGGAATATTGAAAAAGTTATGTACTTAGGACATTTTGAAATTGCCCCTAATACAAGATATTATGCATTTGAAGGTTATTTTTCTTGTAAAGATAATCAGCCTACTTGTGTATATCAAGAACAAACAAATGATGATATAGAATCTGGCAAATTTATTTTTAGTGTTGTACTAACTATAGATGAGAATGAAAATGTTGAGATGGCTGGAAGTTATGTTCCAACTGCAGATCAATCATTTATACAAGTTAATAAAACTATTGATTAAGCTTAATGCTTAATTTTTTTTGACTTTACTTTTTTAATTAAAAAATATATACTAATTAAGAAAAAAGGAGGAGTTATGAATCCAATCGCATTTTCTATAGGAAATTTTGAAATAAGATATTATTCTCTTTTTATTCTACTTGGAGTAATCATTGCTTATATAATGATAACAAAGGAAGCCAAAAGGTTTAATATGGACGAAGATAAAGTTTTTAACATGTTTTTTTGGACTATTATTATAAGTATTATAGGGGCAAGACTTTATTATGTTATGTTTAATTGGGATTATTTCGGTGATAACATAGGTGAAATATGGCAAATATGGCAAGGAGGTCTTGCTATTCATGGAGGAATGCTTTTTGGTCTTGTTACACTTGCATTATTTTGTAAAAAGAATAACTTTGAATTTTTAAGAGTACTCGATATGTGCGTTGTACCTTTAATAATTGCACAGGGCCTAGGTAGATGGGGTAATTTCTTTAATAGTGAAGCATATGGAAGCATAACTTCTTATGAACATCTCAAGTCGTTACATATTCCTGGTTTCATTATAAAGGGAATGCATATTAATGGATCATATTATACTCCAACATTCTTATATGAATCAGTATGGTGTATTGCAGGATTTATATTATTAATGATATTAAGAAATAGAAAGTTTGTTAAATGTGGTCAAACCACAGGCGCATATCTTTTATTTTATGGAATAGGAAGATTTTTTATAGAAGCTTTAAGAATGGACTCTTTAATATTTATGGGATTCAAAATAGCTCAAATAGTTTCTATAGTTATGATAATAATTGGTACAATATTATTGGTTAGAGGATTTAATAAGAGCAAATATGAAAACCTTTATAATGAATACACTGGTTCTAATTAAGGGAGTAAAATATGGAAAACTTAGTTTATGCCTACTTAGGTGATGCAGTATATGAATTATATATTAGAGAATACTTAATTAATAAAGGTTTTAAAAAAGTAAAAGATTTACAACAAGAAGCTATAAAATATGTAAGTGCAAAAGCACAGTGTGAAATATTACATATATTAGAAAATAAAAATATATTTACTAAAGCAGAATTAGATATTATAAAAAGAGGTAGAAATTCTCATAGTCATAGTAGTAAAACAACTGATATAGTAACTTATAAAGAATCTACGGGATTTGAATGTTTAATAGGATATTTATATCAAAATAATAAAGAAAGATTAGAAGACATAATGAAGGAGGTAATATCATATGAAGGTAACAACTAAAAATGTTTTTAATGAATTAAAAAGTAATTTAGATAGAATAAAAAAAGTATATATTACTCCAAATTTTAAAGATAAAGAAATTATTGATTTTATAAAAGAAAATAAAATACCATATGTTCAAATAGAAAAACAAAAACTTGACAAAATGGAAAGAAAAAATCAAGGTATTCTAATAGAAATAAAAGACTATGATTATAAAGATTTAAAAGATATAGATACAAATGACAAAAAAATAATAATACTTGATCATCTAGAAGATCCACATAATTTTGGGGCGATTATAAGAACTTGTGAAAGCGCAGGAATTAAATCAATTATTATTCCAAAAGATAGAAGTATTCATATTACTCCAACAGTATTAAAAACAAGTACAGGGGCACTTGAATATGTAGATATTTATGAAGTAACTAATTTAAAAAATGCAATCGATTATTTAAAAGATAATGGTTATTTTATATATGGTGCAGAAGCTGATGGAAAAAATTATAATGAAATAGATTATGCTGATAAAATAGTTTTAATAATTGGAAGCGAAGGATTTGGTTTATCAAATATAGTTAGAAAAGCATGCGATGAAATAGTAAAAATACCAATGAAAGGCCACGTTAATAGCTTAAATGCTAGTGTATCCGCTGGAATTTTAATATATGGAATCAAAAACTAATTACCAAATAACAGATAATGAATTAATTTATCAAATTAATGATAAAAGTGAAGATGCTAAAAACTATATATTTGAAAAGTATTCACCACTTATACATAAAGAAGTTCAAAAATATACAAAAGAAGCGAGTATTAAAGGAATAGAATATAGGGATTTATTACAAGAAGCGATGCTCGCATTTAGTGAAGCAATTAATAATTATGATGAAAAAGAAAATGTAAAATTTATTACCTTTGCGACACTTTGTATTAAAAGAAGAATTATTAACCTATTAAAGAAACAATCTACTAATAAAGAACAAATACTAAATAATTATATTCCTCTAGAGGCAGAATTAGTTCCTAAAAAGAAAGTGATAGATATTGTAAGTGATTTAGAGGGGAAAGAACCTTTAAATAAATTAATTGTTGATGAATCCATTAAAGAGTTAAGCGATAATTTTATAAATAATTTAAAGCCTAAGGAAAGAACTATATATTTAGAATATATAAGTGGGAAAAAAATAGAAGATATTTCTAAAGAAACAGGAATGTCTATAAAAACTCTTTATAACCTTATATATAGAATTAAGAAAAAATTAAAATCAGTTGAAAATGATTAATAAAAGATATATAATCTATTTATAATATGAGAGGTAAAAATGAAAAGAATAAAAAGTTTGTTTAATTGTGTTTTGGCGTCTGAGATTTTCTTTTTATTAATAGGACTTATGCTAATTATTAAACCTGAAGAATCCTTAGTTACAGGGAATTTTATGATAGCTTTGTTTATGATAATAACAGGTATGCTTATAGTACTTGGTAAGCCTTTTAAAAAATTTGCATTTAAAGAAACTGGTTTGCTTTCTATAATTCTTGGAATAATTCTAATATTAAAACCAGAGATATTAACAACTATACTTCCTATAGTTTGTGGAATATATTTTATAACGATAAGTTATATGCTTGTTAAAGCATCATTTGTTTTAAGAGAAATTCATATAGATAAATGGAAAATATCATATGCATGTGCAATTATAATAATGGCTAGCGGTGTATTAATGATATTAAATCCAATACCATCAGCATATTCCATAGTAATGTTTTTAGGGATTAATATATTAGTTTCTTCTATATCTGGAATTGTAGAAATGTTAATACTACGAAAGCATGTAAAAGATATTTCAAAAATAATAAAATAAATATTGCAAATAAAACATCTTTGTGTTATATTACAAGTAAGCACGAGGGTGTTTTTATTTTGGAGGAATTTAAATGGCAAAATTAAAAGTAAAGGTCGAAAATGGTCTTGATGAAATCGAATTAGTAAAAAAAGAAGATAAAAAGGATTTAAAAAAGAAAAAAACAAATGATGAAAAGAAAGTAAAAGAACCAAAATCTAATTATGAAAAAATTAAATACGAATTAAGTAAGGTAACATGGCCAACTAAAAAGAATATGGTTAAATATTCAATTGCAACTATTGTACTTATAGTTATATTAGCGTTGTTCTTTGTTGGTATATCTGCATTATTTGATTTATTATATGGATTAGTTAGGGGATGGATTAGCTAATGGAAAAAGAATGGTATGTTGTTAACACGTATAGTGGTCATGAAGAAAGTGTTAAAGAAAAACTAGAAGCAAGAGCTGAATCTATGGGATTCCTTGACTATATCTTTAGAATAATTATTCCTGAAACTGTAGAAATAGAAACATTAAAAGATGGAACTAAAAAAGAAAAAAAGAAAAAAATGTTTCCTGGTTATATATTAGTAGAAATGATTATGACTGATGAGGCATGGTATATTGTTCGTAATACACCAGGGGTTACAGGATTTATAGGTTCTAGTGGTAAAGGAGCAAAACCAACACCACTTCCACCTCATGAAATAGATAAAGTACTTGCAAATATGGGAATGAGTAGAGTTGATACTGATAAAGAATTAACTGTTGGAACAAAAGTTAAAATTATCGAAGGTCCATTTAATGATATGGAAGGTAAAATTGATTCTATTGATAAAGAAAATGCAAGACTTAATGTTCTAATAGATCTATTCGGTCAAGAAACACCTGTAGAAGTAGAAATGTATCAAGTAAGCGTTTTAGGATAAATAAAACGCTTTTTTTCTTGCTTTAATAATTTTTTTGTGTTATAGTCTTAAACGTAGTTATCTTTATATAACTATATTTAGTGGGAGGGAATGCGGATTAGCCCTTTTACCACTTAGCGAAAATACTATATGAAAGGATGTGTTATTCGTGGCAAAAGAAATCGAAAAACAGATTAAATTACAAATTCCAGCAGGAAAAGCTACACCTGCACCACCAGTTGGTACAGTTCTTGGTCCAGCAGGAATTAATTTGGCAGAGTTTTGTCAAAAATTTAATGATGCTTCTAAAGATAGAATGGGAGATGTAGTTCCTGTTGTTATTACTATCTATGCAGACAAATCTTATGATTTTGTATTAAAAACAAGCCCAGCTGCTGAACAAATCAAAAAATATGCAAAAATCAAAAAAGGTTCAAGCAAAGGCGCTAACGAAGTAGTAGCTACTATAACTAAGGCTGATTTAAAAGCAATTGCAGAAAACAAACTTCCTGATTTAAACGCTTACACAGTTGAAGAAGCAATGAAAATCATCGAAGGAACAGCTCGTAATATGGGTGTTGCAGTTGAAGGCCTTAATGATAAAGAATTAGCAGAACAAGCTGAAGAAGCTAAGAGAGAAGAAATCGAAGCTCAAAAACGTGAAGCTAAACTTGAAGCATTAGAAGAAGAAAACAAAGAAACAAATGCTGAAGTAGAAGTTATTACTGAGAAAAACGAAGAATCAGATACTGAAACTGAATAATATTTAAAACAAAATTAATCCGCTCTATTAAAATTTAAAAAAGGAGGGAAAAAGATGAAAAAGTCTGGAAAGAAATATGTAGAAGCTGCTAAATTAGTTGATAAAACAAAATTATATACAGTTGAAGAAGCAGTTGAATTAGTAAAAAAGACATCTATTACTAAATTTGATAGTACTGTTGAAATAGCAATCAATTTAAATATTGATACTAAAAAAGCTGATCAACAATTACGTGGTTCAGTAGTTTTACCAAACGGAACAGGTAAATCTCAAAAAGTTTGTGTAATTGCTAAAGGTGCACAAGCTGATGCAGCCAAAGCTGCAGGTGCTGATTATGTTGGTGAACAAGATCTAATTGATAAGATGGCAAAAGAAAATTGGTTTGATTTTGATGTTATCGTTGCTTCACCAGAAATGATGCCAGCACTTGGTAAAATTGGTAAAGTTTTAGGTCCTAAAGGTTTAATGCCAAACCCTAAAACAGGAACAGTTACTACAGATACTGCAAAAGCAGTTGAAGACATTAAAAAAGGTATGGTTGAATACCGTGCAGATAGTTATGGTATCGTACATTTATCAGTTGGTAAAGTATCATTTGATGCTAAAAAACTAGAAGAAAATGTAAGATATATAATGTCAACTATTATTAAAGCAAAACCAACAGCTGTTAAAGGACAATATATCAATTCTATAGCAATCTCAAGTACTATGGGACCAAGTGTAAAAATTGATAAAAATTCTTTTGACAATTAATAAATAGTATTATATAATACAAAAGAACTGAAAAAGTTTTTCGACCAAAGACAGTAGGTGATTTATTCTTAATATCCTACCGAGGGGAAAAATAAACTATAAATATTATAGCTTTCCCTTTGTTTGGAAAGCTTTTTCTATATATGAAAGGAGTTTATATGGCAAGCGAAAAGAATTTAAATGCTAAAAAAGATATTGTAAAAGAAATATCTGACAAAATTAAAAACAGCGAATCAGTTCTTGTGTTTTCTTACCAAGGAATGACTGTTGCAGATATGGCTAAGCTTCGTAACGAACTTAAAAAATCAGATAGCGAAGTTAAGATTTACAAGAACACATTAGCAAAAAGAGCTTTTGAAGATGTTGACTTAAAAAGCGATGAAATTTGGGAAGGCCCTAATGCAATTCTTTTTGGTAAAGAATTATTAGAACCTATAAAAGTTTTATCAAATGCTGCTAAAGATAATGACAACATCGAAATTAGAACAGGTTTTGCAGATGGCAAAATGCTTACTTTAGATGAAATTAAGACTTATGCTTCTATTCCATCAAAAGAAACAATGCTTACTCAAATCTCTGTTGGACTTATGCAATATGTTAAAAATGTTGCAATTGGACTTGACTTATATGCCAAAAAATTGGAAGAAAATAATTAAGAAAGGAATGATACAATATGGCTAAATTAACAAGTAAAGAAATCGTTGACGCGATTAAAGAAATGACAATTCTTGAAGTAAAAGAATTACAAGATTTAATGAAAGAAGAACTTGGAGTAGATCCAAGCGCAGTAGTTGCTGCTGCTCCTGCTGCAGGTGCTGGTGAAGCTGCTGAAGAAAGCGCTACAAAAACTGTAGTACTTAAAGATGCTGGTGCAACTAAAATTGCTGTTATCAAAGTAGTTAGAGAAATCACAGGTCTTGGATTAGTTGATGCTAAAGCATTAGCTGACAAAGGAGGAAACATTAAAGAAAACGTTCCTACAGATGAAGCTAATGAAATTAAAGCTAAACTAGAAGAAGCTGGCGCAACAGTAGAACTTGCTTAATAAACTCTAAAAATCGGTTTTATACCGGTTTTTTTATTTACACTTTTATTTTCAATTTGTTTGTAATATTAAAAATCTTGTAGTATACTTTTTATAGAATAGGAGATTATGTGTATGGAAGGATACGGATATGGATACAGTGATTTAGGTGGTTATAATGCAATTATAGATATTATTAATTTTATTGGGACATATATAATGGCAATGCTTGTATTAAGTGTACTTCTATGTGTAGGACTATGGTTTACCTATAAAAAACTTGGAAAAAAGGGATATGAAGGATTAATCCCAGGGCATAGTACGGTAATTATG
>CADBKG010000003.1 GCA_902795215.1 uncultured Erysipelotrichaceae bacterium
AATTAGAAAGGAAGTGATGAAAGTGTTATACAACCTAATGAACGATAGAATATTTACAAGTATATTTAATGATTCTAAAAATAAAAATGTAACTGCAAGATTTTTATCAGATTTTTTAGGGTTAGATTATGAATATCTAAAAGGTAATATGAAAATAAAGGTTAGAAAAAGGCCTATAGAGATATATAGTAATCCATATGTGGAGTTTGACTTGTATGTGTCACTCCCAGACATGGTAATAAATGTAGAAGCTAATAACAGGAAGAGAAATGAAAAAAGTTTTGCATATGCAGGGAAGAGTTATTATGAAAATTATGATTCAAAGAAAGAAAAGGTAAAAAAGAAAGTAATCCAACTTAACTTAAATAATTATGAAAAAAGAGGTAAAGAGATAGAAGAAGTAGTTCCAAAAGATAGTGTGAATGCAAAGTATTTACAAAATTTTGTAATTTATGAATATTTTTTACCAGCGATAAAAGAATTATGCTATGATGAAGTTGATGAGAGGACAAAAAAATTAATTAGTTGGAGTGTGATACTATTGGAAAAAGACATAAGTAAAGTAGAAAGAGAGGTAATGAAAGTGTTAACAAAGGAAGATGTACCAGGATTTATAGAAAAGATGAGAAAATTATGCGAAGAAGAAAAAGCAGAAGAATTTTGGGAGAATTATCATGCTAATGTAGATAATATAAATCACATTATAAAAACTGAAAAAGAACTTTCAAAAAAAGAAGGAATAAGTGAAGGTAAAACTATTGGTAAAAAAGAAGGTCTAAAAGAAGGTAAGGCTGCAGGCCTTAGAGAAGGCATTAACAAAGAAAGAGAACAGATAGTAAAAAAGATGCTTAATATTAACTTACCAATAGAATTAATTATTTCATCTACTGGATTAACATATGAAGAGATATCAAATATCAAAAATAATGTTATAAATGAAAAAATAGCAACAGTAAGTGATGAAAAAAGTAATCAAGTGCTTGTTTTATAAAATATGAATAATATTATATTTAAATAAAAAAATCTATCAAATGATAGATTTTTATTTGCCTACTGCTAGATAATATACTAGGGTACCAACAAAGCTAAATAACATAGCTCCAAACATGAACCATATAAATATTTTAGTACCTAAACTTGTTTTCTTTTCTTTATGATATGCCATCTTTATCACCTCATCGAAACTATTATACTAAACTTTTCATAAAATTAAAAGTACTTAATATAATTTAATAGAGGAAATATGAAAAAATTAAAGAATAACTTCATTGTAAAAGTCGTAGTAAGTCTATTTATAATTAGTGTTATTATAGGTCTTCTAACATTTCTTTTTTATAGGCCTGATTTAAGCCTTTATTTTGATGAATTTATTAAAGAAGTATCAAATAGTAATCAGAATGTATTTCTTTTAAATTTGGGCGTTTTATCGCTTATTTTTATGGCATCTATTATTATAATTGGTGTACCAGTTGCATATTTATATATTTTTTATGAAGGCTTTAGTATTGGTTTTACTATTGGAGTATTTGTTTTAACAAAAGGAATAAAAGGATTACTGTTCTATTTAATATTTCTTTTTATATCTAAACTTATATATATTATGATAGTTTTATATTTTATTATAGTATCTACTAGGTTTTCTAAGAATTTAATTTATTATTTAATAAAGAAAAAAAGAGATGATTTATTTAATAGTATAATTCTTCATTTTTATCGTTTTTTAATAGTTATTATCATTTCTTTAATTAATAGTACTCTTATATACTTTTTTGCTAATAAAGTGCTTGTTTTAGTACTTAATTTAATTAGGTAGCCAAAAAGTACTTTTAGTGTTATAATTGTTTTCGAGAAGAGGTGAGGAGTATGCCTAAAAAAGTAGTTATTGGAATGAGTGGGGGAGTTGATTCTTCCGTTGCAGCATCCCTTTTATTAAAAGAAGAATATGAAGTAATTGGTCTATTTATGAGAAATTGGGACTCTAGTATTAATGGTGAATTTGATGGAAGTCCAGTCTCTGAAAATAATATATGTCCTCAAGAAGAAGATTATAACGATGCAAAAAAGGTTTGTGATCATTTAGGAATTCCACTTTATAGAGTAGATTTTATTAAAGAATATTGGGATGATGTATTTACTTACTTTTTAAATGAATTAAAAGAAGGTAGAACTCCAAATCCTGATTTAATGTGTAATAAATATATTAAGTTTGATGTTTTTATAAAGGAAGCTAGGAAACTTGGCGCAGATTATATTGCAACAGGGCATTATGCCAGATTAAAAGATGGCAAATTACTTAGAGGCGTGGATGATAATAAAGATCAAACTTACTTCTTAGCTCAAGTTAATAAAGAAGCATTTAAAGATATATTATTTCCAATAGGGGATATAGATAAAAAAACAGTTAGAGAAATAGCTTTAAAAGAAAACATTCCTACTGCTAAAAAGAAAGATTCTACAGGTATTTGTTTTATTGGTGAAAGAAACTTTCAAAGGTTTATTCATAACTTCTTAAAACCTAATCCTGGTGAGATTATCGATATAGATACAAACAAGGTTATTGGAACGCACAATGGTCTTATGAATTATACTATAGGTCAAAGAAGAAATGTTGGTATAAGCGGTAATCAAGAAAAACATTATGTAGTTGGTAAAGATGTAAAGAAAAATGAGTTGTATGTAGCATTTGGTGAAGATCCTAAGTGGTTATATTCTGACAAATGCATTATAGATAATATAAACTTTATAAGTGATTCAAGGCCTAAAAAATGTACTGCTAAATTTAGATATAGAAGTAAAGATATCGATGCTTTATTGGAATATCATGACAACTATATAGTTGTTAAATATCCTAGCCTTGCTAAAGGAGTTACTCCAGGTCAAGCATGCGTTTTATATGATGGCGAAGAATGTCTTGGTTCTGGAATTATTAAAGAAATATATAAAGATAATGAAAAATTATGGTATTTATAATTAGATTGGATTATTCCAATCTTTTTTTAAAGCATAATTTTTAAATATTGCAAGTTTTTTTAAAAATTAACATAATATAGTTGACAAATAAGTGTCTAGTAAGGTAAAATAAATATGTAAAATATGATAGGGTGGGAGAAGATAGAAAAATATGAAAAGTTTTAATGATTTATTACAAGAATTAGGGGTATCAAAAGTAAAACTTGCTAAATATTTAGGAGTTTCAAGACAAATGGTATACAACTATTTGGATTTAAAATCGCTTGATGAATGGCCTAATGAAAAGAAACTTTTAATTTATAAATTACTCGGTATAACTGATGGAAGTGAAAAGAGTCTTAGTAAAATTAAAGTTACACCAGAATATAGTATGGAAATTGAAAGCAAATTAAATTCAAGTTCTCAAGAAAGTTTTGATTCAGATGCACTAGTTGATTTAAAAAAATTATCAAAAGATGAAAAAGATCTATATAAGAATTTAACTTATTTAATTAAAGATAAATTTTCTGATGAATATAAGCATGATGAGAATATTGCAACCTTAACTTATATGTATCACTTACTTCAAAGTATGGATAACGTTAAGGAAGTAAAATATATGCTTGCTTATATGTCAAAATCTCTTGGTTTCACTAATCCAGAGGAATTTAAGTTTAATGAAAACCAACAATTCAGTTTTGAAGGTATAGTTCATTCAGCCTTTACTTTATATTCATCAGGAGGTGCTAGCAAAACTAAAGTCATGGAATCACATGCAAGATTTGTTCAAGAAATAGAACAAAAGAAGGAAGAGAAACTTGCTAGAACAGCACAACTAAATGTATTTAAAGAGCAGGCATTAAAAGAACTTGGATATTCAAGTTTTACTCCAGAAAATGCTCAAGAATTCATTGAAAAACTAGCTGAAATTGAATGTAGAGCATCTTCTTCATCAAATTAATAGGTAAGAGTGGGGGAAGTTAATAAAAAGCTTACCCTAGCAATAATCATACAAATATGTTTTGAATTTATTCATATGTTTTATATTATATAGATTATATTAATAATAATTAGTTAAATTTATTAGTTATTATAATAATTAATAAATATATAATATGTTATTAGTAATTGTCATAAGTTAAAAAAAATTTAACCCCCCTACTTTAGATTTTAGAAAAAAAATAGGGGATAGAAATATTTTCAAAAGTATATCATTTTTTGATAATAAGTTAATGAATTATTCATCTTATTTAAAAAAATGATTAAATAAATGAATAAATAATATAATAATAAAGATTATAAAATAATAAAAATATATTTTATTTAAAATTATTTATAAAAATTAATTTTATAAATTATAATTTAATTATTATGTAGTTTTTATAGGTTATACCTAGGATGGACTGATTTTGAAAAATTAATTTAGCTTAGGAATTAATCGATAAAAATTAAAAACGAGTAACTTCGCATAATCAATATTATGTTAACTTCTATATAAAAAGAAAAATTTTAAGGTGGTGTGTTATTTTATGAAATTGAGATTTGAAGATGGACATATTAGTAACTTTGATGATGTTATTAAATACGTTGATAATGGTCAAGATGATCTTAGGCCACTCTATCAAGATATTCGTACTCATCTATCTAATGATGATTTTAAATCCTCTAATGATTATGATATGGCTAGATATACTTTAAAAAAGATTCGTAATAAAGTTTCTAGTAATTTAAGTTCTAATCAAAGTTATATTAATGACTCTAAAGGTGTTGCAGTTGCATCCATTATATTAATGGTTAATGCTGTAATTACTGCTATTATGTTTATGCTTATATTAATTTCAAGATTGTAGCATCTTCCCTCCTCTACTTAAAAGTAGGGGAGTTTTTAAATAAAAATACTTATTAATGATATAACTATTCCTATTATTATACCTTTTATAATATATCTTTCTTTATTATATTTTTTAGCTTCTGGAAGAAGTTCTTCTATAGATAGTGTAATCATTATTCCACTTACAATAATTAGTGTTATCCCTACTCCCTTATCAGTTATCATATCTTTTAAAAAAAGGTATGTAATAATAGCCCCTATTGGTTCAGCTAGAGATGATAAAAAAGTAATATATAATGCTTTTATTTTATTTTTTGTTGCATAATATATAGGCACAGCAATAGCAATTCCTTCAGGTATATTATGCATTGCAATTGCAAAACATATCTTTAATCCTAAGTTATAGCTATGCATACTGCTCATAAATGTAAGTATACCTTCTGGTAAATTATGAAGTATTAAAGTTAGAAATGATAGTATTCCTATTTTATATAGACTACTCCCCTTCTCTTTAAGAATTATCTTTGAAAATATTTTCACTAGTACAAAACCTATAGTTAAAAATAATATTAAATATAATATATAACTAGTAAAATAATTATTCGATAATAATTTTATACTTTCTGGTAATAAATCTAGTATACTAATTAAAACCATTACTGATAATGATATAGATAAACAAGTACATATAAATTCATCTTTTTTCTTTATATTAAAAAATATAAATATAGTTCCAAGTAAAGTAGATAATCCTGCAATAGAAGAAAGAATTATTGAGTACAATAAGTTATTCATAATTAATTATATTACTTAAAAATACCACTTATTACCATGTTTATTTTTATAATACTAGCCATACTAATAGTGGGAGGTAAATTATGGCTAAATCAAGAAATTCGTCTAGTTGTCATAACAATGCTAAATCTAGAAATAGCGCTAGAACAAATGCAAGAAATAAAGCAAGAAATAGTGCTAGAACTAGAAATAATAACGAAGACGAAAATTAATTTAATTAAAAAAGCCAACTATTTTGTTGGTTTTTTAGTTATCTCTAGGATTTAAGTCATCATAATCTTTTTGCAGAGTTTCAAGAGCAATGTGTGTGTATATTTCAGTAGTAGCTATATTTTCATGTCCAAGAAGCTCTTGAATGAACCTAATATCTGCCCCACCAAGTAATAGATGAGTTGCAAATGAATGTCTTAGAGTATGGGGACTGATATTTTTTGTAATTCCAGCATCCCCTGCCCTTTTTTTAAGCATTTTAAATACAGCTTGTCTTGTTATGTTTTTACCATGATTATTTAAAAATAAATAATCAGTAGATATTCCTTTAAGCATTTTAGGTCTTATATTTTTAATATAATCATCTAAATAACTCGTGGTAATATCATTAAACGGTACTACCCTTTCTTTAGAACCCTTTCCCATTACTTTAACAAAAGATTCATTTATATTAATATTTTCTAATTTTAATGAAACTAATTCCGAAATTCTAAGTCCTGAACTATATAAAAGCTCAAGCATACACCTATCTCTAAAAGCAAAATTAGAATCAGTCTTAAAATCTAGTAATTTATCGATTTCGTCTACATCTAATACATCAGGAAGATGTTTTGATAATTTTGGACTGGATATACCATCCATAGGATTTACAGTTATATATTTTTTCTTTATCATAAAATCATAAAACATTCTAAGGGTAGTTAAATACCTAGCTAGAGTTTTATCTTTTTTATCACTTAAATATTTAATAAATTTTCTTATATCATGTGTATTTATATTTTTTAAATCTTTACCTATATAATTAGAGAATATTAAAAGATCACTATTATATGAACTTATAGTGTTTTTAGAGTAATTTTTTGCGTATTCTAAATCTATTAAAAATTCATCTATATATTCCATAATACCTCCATATAAATTATATCATTTATAGCTTTTTTTTACTATGTTATTTTGATATAATAGCATATGGAAGTGATAATATGGAATTACTCGCAAATGAAAAAAGACCCACTAAACTATCAGATATTAAAGGACAAGATCATTTAGTTGGTAAAGATGGAATTATTACTAATTTAATAAAGAATAAAAAAATGTTTTCAATTATATTATATGGCAATCCTGGTACTGGTAAAACTAGTATAGCATATGCTATTGCTAATGAATTAAAAATAGATTATAGAGTTTTAAATGCTACTGTTAATAATAAAACAGACATAGATATTGTTATTGAAGAAGCTAGAATGAATAATGGTATGCTTCTTATTATGGATGAAATACATAGACTTGATAAAGGAAAACAAGATTTGCTTTTACCTCATATTGAAAGTGGCTTAATAACTTTAATTGGACTAACTACATCTAATCCTTATTATTCAATTAATCCTGCTATTAGGTCAAGAGTACAAATATTTGAAGTAAAACCTTTAAAAGAAGAAGATATGATTAAAATATTAAAAAATGCTTCAAAAGATTTAAAAGACATTAAAGTAAATGAGAAAACATTAAAATATATTTCAGCTATATCTAATGGTGATGCTAGAAGTGCTATTAATACTCTCGAAATGGCTTATTATATTGATAAAAATGTTACAATAGACTTATTACAAAGAATTAACAAAAAACCTGCAATTATGGGTGATAAAAACGGTAATAGCCATTATGAATTATTATCGGCATTTCAAAAATCAATTCGTGGTAGTGATGTTAATGCTTCATTATATTATCTTGGAATGCTCTTAGAAATTGGGGATTTAGATAGTATATTTAGAAGAATGAGTGTTATTGCATATGAAGATATTGGTCTTGCTAATCCTGGGATTGGACCTAAAGTTCATGCTGCAATAGAAACTGTTAAACTACTTGGGATGCCAGAAGGAAGAATTCCACTAAGTGATGTTATTATTGAAATGGCTTTGTCGCCAAAATCAAATAGTGGTATTATGGCAATTGATAAAGTATTAAGTGATATAAACTCAGGTAAAACTGGTGAAGTTCCAAAACATATTAATAGTGAAATGAACCCTTTATATAAATATCCTCATAATTATCCTAAAGCTTGGGTTAATCAGCAATATTTACCAGATAATATAAAGGATAGTATATACTACTCTCCAAATAATAATGCTTATGAAAACAATATGCAAAAAGTAGATAAAGAAAGAAGGAATTAATATGAAAATAAGTATAATTGGCTCAGGTGTTTTTGCAAAGGCTATCGCAGCTCTAATTACAAGCAATGGACACAGTCTTACTATGTGGACAGAAGAAGACAATCCTAGGAAAATAGTCGTTCCAAGAAAAGTAAAAGTAACAAACGATATAAAAGTTGCAACAGAAGATAAAGATGTAATTTTCATGCTTATAGGTTCCAAATATATGAAAAGTACTTTAGCTTCTATGAAACCATATTATAATAAATCGCTAATTGTTATAGGTTCTAAAGGACTACTTGATGCTGGAAAAACATTGTATCAATTAACAAAAGAAGAATTACACACTAGTAATATTGGTGTTATTTCTGGACCAACTTTTGCAATTGATGTTAAAAATCTAGAACCTGTTGGCTTTACCTATGCTGATAAGAACAAAGATAATTATAAATTGCTTAGAGAATTATTTCAAACTTCTATTAAAGAATATACTATTAATACTGAAGAAATTGAAATATGTGCGTCTATTAAAAATGTTTATGCAATTGGAAGTGGGATTATATATGGCTTTAACTTTGGTATGTCTACTAGAGTATTATATTTAATGAAAGTAATTGAGGAAATAAAATTAATATTGAAATCACTTAATCTAACTAGTAAAGAAATATATTCATATGCTGGTATTGGAGACTTATTTTTAACTTCTTCTAGTCCAAATTCTAGAAACTTTACTTTAGGTACTATCATATCAATGGGAAGAAAAAAAGAAGTAAATGAATTCTTGCATAAAAATACCGTTGAAGGATATGAGAATTTATTATCTTTTTATAAATATTTACAAGAAAAAAGTATAGAAGCACCTATACTTACAAAATTATATAAAATATTAATCGAAGATGCTAAACCAAAGAGCCTTATTGAGATTCTTCACTAGCATCTTTTTCTTCATCTAAATATTCTTCTGTTACCTCATTATCTATATCTTCAAATACTTCGTCATTTACTTCTTCATCTATTATTTCTTCATAATCATCGTAATCATCCTCTGCACTTACTTTTATTTTAGTATCCCCTACTACTTCAACGCCTAGTTCTTTGTGCATAGTAAATTTAATGTTATTACCATCTACATTAACATCAATAACATTTGGATCACTCAAACTACTAACTATTATTTCTTTTTTATTAGATAAACTTGAATCATTTATATTTACATTCATTTTATCATTATATGAATAAGTATTAGAAGCTACCCCTGTTTTGCTGTTATTATCATATGAATACCAAACATTTATATCAAAATTACCAGAAACAAATATATCATTATTTACACTATTTCCATCAAATTTATGATTTGTTATCCAACATCCAAGCACGGTATCTGGTTTGTTCTCTGGAGTAATTGTATACTCCTTTTCACTAGCCTTTTTCCCCTTTCCAACTACTGCTTTAGTAACAATCTCTTTAAAATATGCCATAAATAATACCTCCTATATTAAAGTATGATAACTACTAGTTATTTGTACCATATTTTTAAAAATTATGATACAATTAAATAGAGGTGAAAATATGGATATTTTTTGTAAAATTATAAATGGAGAAATTCCTTCAAACTGCCCATATGAAAATGAGTATGTCAAATGTATTATGGATGCTAATCCAAATAGTCCAGGTCATTTATTAATATTACCAAAAAAGCATTATACTGATGCACTTGAAATGGACGAGGATACACTAAAAGAAATACATAAAACTGCCCAAACAATGATAGGTAAAATGATGGAAGGCTATGAAGGCATAGATGGAGTTGTAATGATAGTCAATTTCGGTAAACCACAGATTATTAAACACTATCATTTGCATTTAGTACCAACTTATCATGATAAAGAACCTAACATGTCACAGGAAGAAGCATGTGAAATTTTAAAAAAATAAAACTTTTTAGTTGTATTTTTTTTAATTTTGTATTATTATATATGCCACGTGGGGTGGTTTTATATGGAAAATATTTCAAGATTAAAAGAATTAAGGGAATCAAAGGCTTTAACACAAAGTGATCTAGCATTATATTTAGGTATGAGACAACAACAATATAGTAGATATGAAATCGGTAAAAGAGAGATACCACTTAGTATACTTGTTGAACTTGCTGATTTTTACAGCACATCAATAGATTATATCTTATCTAGAACAGATGTTTTTAAACCATATAAAAAGGGAGTTAATTTTCCTATAAAAGTTAAAGCATCAAGAAGAAAAACAAATACAAATGTCGGATCCGTTCCACTAAAGAAAAGAGCGATTAATATAAATTAATCACTCTTTTTTAATTGTATGTATACCATAAACCTTCTTGTTTTAATCTAGCTACTGTATTATTATGTTCTGCATCTGTTTTAGAAAAATATACTTTTCCATTTTTATCAGCTACAAAGTATAAATAATCACTTGCTGAAGGAGTTATCGCAGCTTTCAAGGCATCTAATCCAGGTGAGGCTATTGGTCCTACTGGAAGTCCTTTAACACATGAAGTATTTCTTGTATTATATCCATTACATGAATTTAGTTCGCTAACTCTTAAATCGCTTGTAAAGTCTTTATTAACAGCATAGTAAGTCGTAACATCACTACCTAGTGCAATACCATTATTTAATCTGTTTATAAAAACTCCGGCGATTCCAGCCCTATCATTTGTCCCTGCTCCTTCAAGTTCTACAATACTAGCAAGAGTTATAATCTGATGAATGCTAAATGAACTAGCTTTTATTTCATTATCTAATGAATTTAATTTAAGTTCAGTATTATCAAGCATCTTTTCAATTATTTCTTTAATAGAACTTGTTTTATAAAAAGTATAAGTATCTGGGAACAAATAACCCTCAAGAGGATGATATATATTTTCATTTAATATATCAGTAGATAAAAACGAATACTTATTAATCAGATCATTAACATATTCTTTATCATCAAGTGTATTCATAACTTCATCATAATCATAATCAAAGTTTTTACTTATGGTTTCAGCGTAATTAGTAAGTCGCTTTCCTTCTACAAAAGTAACTGTTATATCTTCTTTTTCAGTTTTGCCATCATTTATAGCCTTAAATATATATTTAGCACTCATTTTTTGACTAAATTTATATGTACCTTTTTGTGCGCTATAATGATGTAATTTAACATATACTTTAGAAGTAAACTTGTTTTTTATAAGTTTTTCTTCTTTTAAATTATTAATTACAGTACTTATTGCTTCACCATCATTAACAGTAAATAATATATCTTTATCATTTCTTTTATCTACTGGTGTAAGAGAAAATACATAAAATAGTATTATAAATATTAAAAATAATATTAATAATCCTAATATAGTTAATATAATGTTTCTTTTATTTTTGAATATCTTATTTATCACTTTCGTCTTCCTTTTCATTCCTTAATATATTTCTTTGTGCACTATTAAGCACGTTTTCTATCATAGTCCATTCTTCTTCAGTAGTAATAGGAGTAAGATCTAAGCTTTCCCCTTCCCCATCATAGATACTGGCATATGTTTTATAGTTTTTGTTTTCATCTAAAGTATAATCAGTATATATAATATAGTTTTTACCGAATTCTTTTGATTCTACAGTTAAGATAACTTCAAATTCTCTACTGTTTCCTTTATCATCTTCTAAGGTAAAAACATTTTTATTGTCTTTCTTCATTCTCTCTCCCTTTCATTCTAATAAATGTATCAAGTATAACAGACGCTGCGACTGCATCGATTACTTTTTTTCTTTTTTCGCGTCTCATTCCTTCACCAATTAGATAACTTTCAGCTTCCATAGTAGATAACCTTTCATCAACTAGGTTAATTTTAATATCTGTTTTTGTTTCTAATTGATTTTTAAAATCAAGACTTCTTTGAGATGCAAAACCAAGAGAATTATCCATATTTTTAGGCAACCCTAAAGCTATTTCATTAATCTCTTTCTCTTTTATTATATCTAATACTCTATTTATAGCGTCTTCTATATTACTATATTTAATTGTTTCATATGGACTTGAAATAGTCCCTGTTTTATCAGTAATGGCCACTCCAAGAGTTTTAGTACCTAAATCTAATCCTAAATATCTCATTTAATATAGTTCTTTAACAATGTTTCGACGATTTTAGCTCTATCTAAACTTGTTATTTTCTTTCTAGAGTCTTTATAGCTAGAAATATAACCTGAATCTCCACTTAGTAAGTATCCTACTAATTGATTAATTGGATTATATCCCCTTTCTTCTAGCGCGTCATAAATTTCAAGTAATGTCTTTTGCACTAGTGCTGACTCAATTTCTTCAACATTAAATAGTCTTGTCTCATACATAATAATACCTCACATCTTTCCTTTTAAGTAGATTATTCCCCTTCATTATTCTCTACTTTTACTAGTACTTCACGTGGTTTGGAACCATTTTGTGGGCCAACTATTCCTCTTTCTTCTAATAAATCGATTATCCTTGCGGCTCGATTATATCCAATTTTAAATCTTCTTTGGATTAATGATGCACTAACTTTTCCAGTTTTTACAGCGAATTCTACAATTTCACCGTATAATACATCATCATCTCCAGCGCCAACATCTACACCACCAGCCATATGATCGCTTGTTTCGATTTCGTTTAAGCTATTATCATAACTAGCGGCTTGTTGTTTTGAAACATATGTAATTAATCTATCAACTTCATCATCACTAATAAAGTTTCCTTGTATACGAGTTGGTACATTTTCACCCATTGGTAAATATAGCATATCACCTTTACCAAGAAGTTTTTCTGCTCCGCCCATATCAAGTATTGTTCTTGAATCTATTTGACTTGCTACTGCAAATGCTATTCTAGATGGAATATTCGCTTTTACAACACCTGTAATTACATCTGTAGATGGACGCTGAGTTGCAACTATTAAATGAATACCTGCAGCACGTGCCATTTGAGTGATACGCATTATTGAGTCTTCTACATCTTTTTTGGCCACTACCATTAAATCAGCAAGCTCATCAATGATTACAACTAAATAATACATTTCATCCATTACTTTTTTACCAGCAGATTCATTTTTCTTCCTTACCATTTCATTGTAACCTGCAATATTTTTTACATTCTTTTCAGCAAATTCATCATAACGTTTTTCCATTATAGCAACTACTTTTTGTAATGCAGCTGAAGCTTTTTTAGGATCACTAACTACTGGCCATAAAAGATGTGGAATACCATTATAATTTGATAATTCAACTTTTTTAGGATCCACCATGACAAGTTTAACTTCTTCTGGTTTTTTCTTCATTAATATTGAAGCAATGAAACTATTTATACATACAGATTTACCAGATCCAGTAGAACCAGCTACTAATAAATGTGGCATTTTAGATATATCTGCAAATTTTATAGCCCCCATAATATCTTTACCAAGAGCAACTGGAATATTTGCTTTTTCTGCTTCTTTTGTTGGTCTTGATAAAACCTCTCTAATTGGCACAGACGCCACTTTACTATTAGGTATTTCTATACCAACAGTACTTTTACCAGGAATAGGCGCTTGAATTCTAACTTGTTTTGCAGCTAATGCAAGGGCTATTTCTTTATTAATACTTGTAATTCTACTAACTTTAGTACCAGCGGTAATTTCAACTTCAAACTGAGTTACAGCAGGTCCTTCATGTATTTCTACAACTCTACCATTTATTTGGAAATCGCTAAGTACTCTTTCTAGATTTGCTTTATTGTTTTGTAAAAACTCTGTAGAATTTAGTTTTCCCTGTGGTTTAGGTTTATCTAATATATCAAGAGTTGGTAAAACATAATTAGTGTTTGAGCTTTCATGTTGTTCAACCTCAGGAGCACTTAAATTATTATTTAAATTCATTGATAATTGTTCTTGTTTTCCTTGTCCAAGTACTTCCCCCATATTATTATATACTTTAACATTTTCAAGAGTTGGAGTACATATTGTATCTTCAAGTGATTTCTCTTCTTTACGTTTTTTCTTGGATAGCTTTCCTTCAACTTCATCTTCATCTTCATCTTCGTCATCTTCATCGTCTTCAATACGTGCTTTACCCATTAAACTCTTAATAAAATTAAATATGTCTGCAAGTTTAATATTAAATATTAATACAATACCTAATATTAAAAATACAAGCAATATTATTTTAGTTCCAGTATAATCAAACAAATTAGTAAATGCTATAGTAAATAATCCACCAATTATACCACCACCAGAATTAACAGTTAATGATACATTTGTATTCATAAAATTATCAATAGTAGCTTCTATTATACCCATTCCACTTAAATTCTCCTTAATTGCATACTCCAAATGTGAATATGTAAGTATCGCAATAAGCAAAAGATAAAACCCAATTAATCTAGAAGTAAAATAATTAGGTTTCTTCCTATTTATAAGCATATATACACCCAGGATACTTATCATCGCTAAAAAGATTACATACCATGTTCCCATAAGAAAAATAGCAAAACCTTTAATAAGAGTACCAACAGGCCCAAATTCCCCGAAACCAAGAATTCCAACCAATATAAAAAATACTCCCCATAATTCTACTTTATATGAAACTTTTTTCTTTGAAGTTTTACTTGTTTTTTTCTTTGCCATCTTTAACTTCACCATAATAATTATATAATAAATAAGCTTTTTAGTAAAGAAAAAAAGACTTTTTTAAAGCCTTTTCTAACCTACATCGACAATATATGGATAATCAACGCTTCCATTACCATCAGAGTATTCTATTTCTGGAATAAGTGAAATAACAGGTCTTACTCCATTTACACCATATCCTGTTCCATACCAAGTAAATGTACCATTGATTTGTCCGCCAGTACTAACAGTTCTAATTGCCAGCTCATGAGTATTAACATAATATGGATTCATAAGCATATATTGACTACCAGATTTTAAATAATAATTATTAGAATTTTTATTACCTGCTTCATATCTTGCAAGATATGCTTCAGGAACTGTTAAAAGTCCAACAGGATAATTTAGTTTTCCATTACCAATTTCATCTGATACTGAGAATCTATCAGTTTGATGTTCGCAGGTTAATGTCAAATCATTTTCTCTAAAGTCTCCCCATCCTCTAAAACCAGAAGTTATTGGAAGACTTTGCCATGTTGGATAACCATGCATATTACCATTTTCTGTCCAACCATAAGTATCTTCCATAGTCCTGTCGTTACAATATATTGTATCTTCTATAAAATCACCAAATTTAGTTGTGCTTGCCTCATTAACAGGAATATCTAAATTATTTCTATACCAATTTTCTACGTATTTTTTAATGTTAGATTCTGTAGTGTTTACGTTATCAGCATATAACATATCATTTTTAGCTTCTTCTATACCTTTTCCATCTGATATTTTGATATACCAGGCTTCATTTTCTCTAGTAAAGTAAATAAAATATATATCTTTACATACACCACTTGTGTTAAAGCATGTATAATGAGTGCTATTTAAATCCATATAATTATCTTGGAAATCCCAAAATGTTTTACTTGTCCCTGATAATGTATAATTTGTTCCATCGTAAGTAAATGTATTACTATATTTAAAATTATCAGTTATTGTTTTATGAACAAGCTGAACATCATTTGTATCAGACATATAATATATACTATTGCATGTAGTAGAAACATAATCAGGGCAAGAATACATTCCTTTTATTTCTTGATATTCTTGATTCCACTCGCTTTTCTTAAGTGACTTAATTCCCGTTATTGTATAAGTACCATCACCATTATCTATATACTCTGTTCCAAAATTAATTGTTATATCTGTTTCAGGTACTCCTCTTCCTTGTTCTAATACTAAATTATACATCTTACTATCGCTTACATCACTTACGTAATATAATTTAGTGCACGTATCGTTTTCTAATATATCACTTTTACAAGTATATAATCCTTTAATATCGTTATATTCATCTGGCCATGAAGTAAATGTTTTTAGTGCACTTTCATCAGTGTTTTTAATCTTATATTTTCCTCCAGTATATTCATAGGTATCACCATAGTAATATTTAGGAGCATCTAACATATATACGCTTTCAAGTATAGGCTGTGATGCATAGAAAGTTCTTTTTGTCTGTTGATATACTTTATTATACATATAACCATAATATGCAAGAGATTCTGAACCAGTATTCCATCTTGCTTCACCTATTTGGGCGGCACTTGCTAAGTTATTACATGAGTACGAATTAGTATCTAAATCATATACAGGAACACCATTATATATCATTTTTACTCCACCAGTTACTGTGGTACGCATCATTTTCCAGCAGAAATTACCAAATATAACGTTATTATCCATATTTCCACCTTTGTAATAATATACATCATATGTTTCATCTTCTGCTAAAGTTTTATTCGTATCATTAATTGCCCTTGTGTATTCAAAAGCAGACCTATTATTCTCAGCATCATATTTTACTTGAGAATATAAAGTAGCTTTTGTTGCCATTTTACCTTCAGTTGATTTTTCTATGCTTTGTCTACTCCATACACCTTTAATATGAACATCATGCCCAGGCATAACAAAATAATCATCGTTAATAAGCTTTACATCAAGCTCTTGTATTTTATATCCATGAAAGGCATAACCTGCACAAGTTAAGGAAACCTCTTTCTTTTCTACTCTATCAAAAACATAATAACCTTCTTCAGATTCTTCTTTTAATCTTTCACAACCTTCTGGAGGATTTGTGTCATAATATACTTTATGATATGGATTTAATACAGGTGTATCATTTGTCTCTTTATTTACTTCATTAATTCCTTGAACTAATGTATTAATATCTAAATGAGTATTTGTATTATAAAATCCTTCTTGATCAACATATTGATCTTTCAAAGTAAGAATCACTTCCATATTTGCAAGTTGACCTGTTTTAATCTTATTATTCATATTCCAAGTAATTTTACTATCCTGAAGAGTTGCACTTCCATAATTAACCGTAATATCTTCACTTGAAACATCAAAATAATTAGTATTTACATAATCATTTATTAGAAATTTATTATATGAATAAGGCGCTAAAACGGCATTTTTTAATATTTCACTAATATCGCTATGCCATGCAACATATTGATTATCACTAACATCAATAATTTCTTTAATAACAGAATTTCCCATTTCATATTGCACACCATCAACTCTAATAAATGGATATTTACTTTTTAAAATATCGAATGTATTAACCTGATTATTTGCTTCAACATTTGGATAACCATCAGTTAAGAACAATATAGAGACATCTCTAGTACCATCATAGTTATAATCATCAAGTATTCTTTCTACATTTTTATAGGCAGCATTATAATTTGTATTACCACCAACAGTAATCCCATCAACAAGTGTTTCAAGTTCTTCTCTATCATTTGTTAAATCACTAAGAATAGTTGAACTATCTGAAAAGGATATCAAAGCCACTTTATTATCGAGTGAGCTTACGCCAAATAGATAAGTAAATAAGTTTTTTGTATCTTTTTTTACTTCCTCCATCTTTTCATCTTGCATTGAACCAGATATATCATATACAAGTATTACATCTTTAGGTTTTTTAGTAGGCATAATAACTGTATTAGCAGTTAATGTTAGTTTAACTTTATTTTTAGAAATCCATTCAGCTTTCTTATCTAGTTTCCAAGCCGCATCTCCTTCAGTATCATAATTATCAGTCTGCATGCTTACTTTAAAAACTTCCTGCGTATATACTCCTAGTCCTTCTAAAAACTTTTTAGAATAAGTTCTAATTATACTATTTTTAGGTATGCATAATAAAGCAAGTATTAAAAATACACCAATAATACTTGCTATAATAATATTTTTCTTTTTAGTAAATAACATCTTTATTTTCATATGTTACACCTACCATAAGATAAGTTTAACATAATTTATTAATAAAAGCTATACAAATTTAGTTACTCTTTAACTTAAAAACGTGATATTTAAATCACGATATTTTTTTATTCCTCAGCTTTTGCCATATTCCCTTCTATAGATACTCTAAGTGATAAGAATATAAGTATAAGTGTATTTATTGTTACACTACCACCATATGATAAAAGCGGTAATGGAACTCCTGTCATAGGTATTAAAGCAAGTATTCCGCCTAAATTGATAAGTAGATGAAGTATGAACATACAAGCCGTACCATAAGCTATCATTGAACCAGCTAAGTTTTTAGCATTTTTACTTATCTTAAGTAATCTAAACACAATAAACAAATATAAAAGTATTATGATTGCTCCAAATATACTACCAAGTTCCTCAACTATTATTGGGAATATAAAGTCAGTATGATCATCTGGTAAGTACATATATTTTTGAGTGCTACCACCAAGTCCTACACCAAAAAGGCCACCATTATTTATAGCTATCATTCCATTACATACTTGATAACCTGTTTTTTCTATATATCTATCACAAGGATTTTTATAGGTTAATCTATCTGTTTGTTCACTATTTAAAAGATTCCCACCAAACATCATAAGAAGTGCTACTAAAACAATCAAAGATGTACCTGCTAGCTTAAACCACTTAACATCGGTATCTTTTTTATTATAAGGAACAACCATAAATAACATATATACAAGTATTCCAATAATAGCAGCAGTTCCTAAATCAGGTTGTTTAAATACTAAAAATACAACTACAAGTGAAGCTATAAGTGGTCTTACGTAATAAAATCTTTTATCGCTTTTTACATTAATATCAAAGAAACATGCTAAATATAAAATAATAGCAGTTTTAGCAAATTCACTTGGTTGAACAGTAATTGGCCCAAGTGCAAACCAACTTTTCGCACCATTGATAATAGAACCATAAATAATTAATAATCCAAGCATTCCAACAACACAAATAAAAATAAGCGAATATATTTTTTTATATTTTTTAATAGGTATTTTAATAATTAAACCAATCCCTAAAATAAAAGTCATAATCATGAATAATAATTGCCTTGTAAAGAAGTGATAAGGACTTGTTTCATATCTAAGTACTGCAGATACACTAGAACTAGAAAAAACCATAACAAGGCCTATAATACAAAGTATTATGCTTGCAAAAAATAATGGTTTATCCATATACTTATATAACTTCCTCATATTATTCACCATCTTAATATTATCACAAATACATCCAAAAGCACATAAAAAAAGGCGTTTTATACACCTTTTTTACATATTTTATGATTGTTTTTCAAAACTTTTATCATTTAAATTATATTTATAAATAATAGGTACTCCAGTTGGTATTTCAAGATATACTATGTCTTCATCACTAATATTTTCTATATATTTTATTAATGCTCTTAAACTATTACCATGCGCCACCACTAAAACGTTTTTGTTAGATTCTAAATCAAGTTTTATTTTTTCTTCATAATATGGTACTACTCTATTACAAGTATCTTCTAAACTTTCTCCTAGTGGTAATAAATTTTCATCAACATCTTCATATAATGGATCAAATTTAGGATTTCTTTTATCATCTTCTTCTAAAAGTAATGGCCTAACAGCATAACTTCTTCTCCAAATCTCTACTTGCTCTTTACCATATTTTTTGCGCATTTCATCTTTATTCAATCCTTGCAAAGCTCCATAATGTCTTTCGTTTAATTGCCAAGCTTTTACTATTTCATCTGGTTTATTTATGCTTTCAAGCACTAAATCAAGTGTATGCTGCGCTCTTTTTAGATATGATGTATATGCAACGTTAAAATTTATATTTTTTTCTTTTAAAAATTTACCAGCTTCTTTAGCTTCTTCTATACCTTTTTCGGATAATTCAACATCAGTCCAACCAGTAAATCTATTTTCTTTATTCCACTCGCTTTCTCCATGTCTAATTAAAACTAAATACATTCCTCTTCAATCTCCTCCTTTTAGTCTTTCAAATTTTGCTTTTATATCTTTTTCTCTTTTAGATTTTGTTTCATTATCTAAAGTATATTCTTTATTTTGATATTTTAAAGCATCTCCTTCTTTTACTTTAGGAAGTAAATCCTTTTCTACGTTTTTCATCTTCTTAGTGCTTAAATCCTGTAAAACTACGATATCTCCTTCAATTCTATCTACTACATACTTTTTCATTAGCTACCTCCATTCGTATCAGTATTTATTGTATTAAAGTTTATATTTACACCATCTGTTTGGCATATTATTGTTCCGTTTTCATCTGTTCTATAAATAGTTATATTTTTATTTTTAAGTTTATTTAAAGTTGATGGATGCGGATGATGATATGAATTATTTTTACCAACTTCTATAACTGCATATTTTGGATCAACTTTATTTAAAAATCCTAGCGTTGTTGCATAACTAGAACCATGGTGTCCAAGTTTTAAAACATCCGCTTTTATATCTTGCTCTAAAATTGATTTTTCCGTTTTACTTTCTGCATCACCCATAAATAAAAATTTAACATTTCCATAAGTAAGTTTTAATACTATCGATGAATCATTTAAATTAGCGCTGTTATCCTCTGTATATAAAACATCTATAACAGCATTATTAAGCGTAAATGTTTCACCAATTTTAGGAATTTCAAACTTTAATTGTTTTGCATCAAGTGCATCTAATACTTCTTCAAAAGTAATTGTTGTTGTATAAGCATCAGGCATATAAAAATGTCCTACTTCAAAGTTTTTAATAATATCATCCATACCACCAATATGATCTTCATGAGCATGCGTTCCTATAACATATTCAAACCTAGTTATTCCAAGACTTTTAAAATACTCTACAAGCTTTTTACCATCTTCATTATTACCAGCATCTATAATCATATTTTTGCCGTTATCTCTTATCAGTATTGAATCAGCTTGACCAACATCTAAAAACTCTACTTCTAAATTTCCAGATGTACTAACTGGAACTACTGTACTTTCTTCTTCACTAAAAGCTGCAGATAAGCTTAAACCGTATTTGTTGTAATAGCATATTGCAAATAATATTAAAACAATAATTACTTTTAATTTATCTATATTAAATTTTCTTTTCCTTCTTCTTCGTCTTCTATATGCCATCTACCCACCTACCATCTAATAAAAGTATATCAAAAATCAAAACAAAATAAAAGACCTTCAAATTATAAGGTCTTACTTTCTTCATTATAAATTGCTTCTTTTAAGTATTTATTATATTCAAACATTGTTTTAACTTTATCCGCTTGTATATACATAATAACACTAGGTTTTAAACCTTCAACATATTTTCTAAAATCAACTATATCAGGTTTAATACCTCTTTTTCTAGCATCTAACACATAACCATATATTACTTCTGATAAATAACTATGATAAGAACCTCCACTATCATGTATATAAGCAATGCCACCTTCTTTTAACATAAAAGGTAAATCATCACTAGTTTTAGATAATATTTCAGGATGCTCTTTAACCATATCTTTAAATAATTCTTCTTGTTTTTTGGTAGCAAATCTAAATATATAACCATCACTAGAAGGACTAGTTCGCATTTTAAATTCACCAGTTTTTCGATTTAATATATTTTCGTGCTTACATGCCGCTTTAAACTCTTTATTTAAATCAAGTATATCACATGCTGCATCTTCATAATTATCTCTACTTATTGGTATATATGCCTTAGAATAAGTTCTAATACTAGCATTTTTACTATATATCCAAGGATTCCTTTTATAGGCTTTAAAATCCAAACAATAAGAACTAGTTTTATCCATTATACTCTTTTTAAGCTCATTAAGTCTTAAACTAGTTTCATCAACATTTACTAAGTTATTATATATAAAATCCCTAGGATGATTTCTAATGGTTTCAGCATTACTTATTTTAACTACTCCATCTACTTTATCATATTCATATACAATATCTCCATCGTTATATAAAAATAACTTATCATATATATTATTAAGTGTCCCTTCTATAGTATTATTTTCACTATATTCTTCTTGTAAATATTTACTCATAAAACCCTCCAGATTAGATAATATCATACCATAATTAATAAAATAAAAAAAGGAAAATTAATCATTTAGTTTAACCATTTTATTTTCTTTTTCAATTTCTTTTAGACTTTTGTTAGGAGTTGGCATATCTTCTGGCATAGTTCCACCAAGATCTTTTATTGTTTCTCTAACTTTTTTTCCAACTTTATAATGTGTATCATTAACATTATTTTCACCCTCAATATTATCATTTTTTAATTTTTCATCAGTTTGAGTAATTCTAAACAGATTAGCAGCAAGTTCAGTACTACCCATATTATCTAAGATATCTTCTCTATATCTAAGCCCTTTTCTTTTAGCAATATCGTCTGCAGTTTCTCCATTATATAACCCTTTATATCCAGCATTATGAAATTTATCAAAATTTTTAACTCCTGCTTTCTTAGCAGTTTGATTAAGTGAGTAATTACCTTTCCTGGTTAAGTTTCTTTGATATAATCTCTTTTCATCTTCAGATAATAAACTATATTCTTTTTCAGTTAATTCCATTTTTCTAGTTTGTACTGCAAAATAAGTTTGTGCTTCTGCAACTACCTTTTTTCTAGAATCTGCGTTTTGTGCAATTAAATAACAAGCATAACGCGAGAGTTTATAATCTTCTACTTTTCTGCTAGCTCCTTTAGCTATCTCTATCATTTTGCCGACATTGGCAAAATGATCTGAGACCAAATTTCCGCTATTCTTACAAGCTATTATTGCTTTTTCTATTACATCGTTGAATCTTCTCCATTGTGTATATTCTAGTACCTGTTTTAATTCCCTAGCATCCCAATGTTCTTTTCCTTCTTCATCTATATGTTTTATGTTTTCAAATACATTTATATTTACATCTATTTCATACATTTTCATCTTCCTTTCTATTGTAGTAATATATTCTTAAAAAAACACCCTCTATTAATATTATACAAGATAGATTTCATTTTTCTCAAAAAAACACTCAATTTACTAAAATTTTAGCAATATTTTTTCTAAATGTTATCAAAAACAATTTATTGCATAAAAAAAGAAGGATTACTTTTTCCTTCTAATTAGCATATAAACAGCTACGCCAATTACTCCAAATAATACACCAGCTAGGAGAATCATCCATAATTTAATACTTTTACCTGTAATTGGTACATCAACATTCATTTTATCAATTATAGTAGCTTTTTCTACTGTTAGATTCAATGTATAATTTACTGCACCGTTTTCGCTAGTAGCAGTTATTTTTGTTGTTCCTTCCTTTAAACCAACTATATTATTACCATCCATTTTAGCAACTGATGTATCATCAACTTTATAAGTTAATTTATCACCTGATTTTATAGTATTAAATAAAGTACTAAAATCTAGTTTATCATTTACTTTAATAGTTTTAGTTCCATCGAAGAAGATATTTATCTGAGCATTGACATTAGATTTCATATTGATATCAGCATACGTATATATCCATGAATTAGGATCTTCGGCTTCACTTATATTGGTAAATAATTCATTAGTTTGATTCTCTGAGTTAATCTTATGATAATCAATTTTATCATTTTTAGGATTATAAACATTTATTGTAGAATTTTTCCCAGAAGCAATATTTATTATTTTTCCAGTATGATTATTTAAATCAAGCGTAACTTCCGTTGCACCAAGACCTCCTATTTTAGAATTATTTATATTCCCTTTTGCACTATTTAATTGGAAAAAACCATCAACATTTAAATTATCAAAATCTATATTAGAATCTGGATCATTAGCAGAACCCGCAGAATTCATATCAATTCTATTTGCAGTTACATTTTTTAATTTATATTCTGTACCACTTGATACTCCGATTCGACTTACCTTAGTATCTTTTACATCTATATTTCCTTGTAATGAAATATTAAATATTTCTGATGATTCAACAGCTAAATTTGGGCTTGCATTCCCATTATTTAACAAAACAGAACCAACTTTAACATTTTTAAGTTTTACATTATTTGCATATGGAGATAAAGTACCAGTATAATATCCTGCTGCACCTTCATCTACCCAGTAATCTTTAACAATAAAATCATTAATATTAATTTCTTTTGCATACATCTCTAACGTAGAATTTAAAACAATTGTTGCATTATTTCCATTTATTGTTAATGATGCTAAGTCTTGATATTCACTTGAAACATTTAAATGATGCTCATTTATTGTATATGTTCCAGTATCGGTAATATTTATTGTCACTGTATCGTTATCATAGTGAGTACCTCTAGCTTCTAACTCTGCAAGCACAGTTTCTAGTTCTGTATATTCACATCCGTTTTTACATACATTATAAGTTGTATTTGTAGCATTAACTAACATTGGAACACAAAATATAATAGTTAATAATAAATATTTTATTCTTTTCATATAATACCTACCTTCTACACTTAATTATAACTACTTATTATTAAACTAGCAATAATTATGAAACTTATTTTACGTTTATTTACGTTATAATTACATAAAAAAGGCCTCTTAAAAGAAGCCATCAAATAAACTCATTTGGTTAGATTCACTCATTCCATCAAATATACCTAGAGTTTTCATTTTATCTATTGTTGTAGAGTTTACTTTAGCACGTTCAGAAACATCTTCTATTGATAAGAATGGTGCTTTTTCTCTTTCTTTAGTTATTGCGTTTGCAACGTTTTCACCTAGTCCATCAAGCGCTCTAAATGGAAAAATAAGTGTTTTTTCGTCTTCATCAATTACAAAATTTCTAGCATCGGATTTATTTAAATCAATCATTTTAAATTTTAATCCTCTTGCATACATTTCCATTGCAATAGCAAGTTCATCTCTAAGTTCTACTTCTTTTTGAGAAGCATCATAACCTTTATCATTTATTTCATCATATTTTTTCTTTATAGCATCATAACCCTTACACATTGTGCTTACATCAAAAGTATTAGATCTAACGCTAAAGTATGAAGCATAATAATATATTGGATGATGTACTTTAAACCAAGCTATTCTAAAGGCACTTATTACATATGCTGCAGCATGGGCTTTTGGGAACATGTATTTAATTTTTCTGCAAGATTCTATATACCAATCCGGTACACCTGCTTCTTTCATTTCTTTGGCAAAGCCACTCCATGTTTCAGGATCTTTTGATGCTTTACCTTTTCTTACAAATTCCATTATTTTAAATGCTTTTTTAGATTCCATACCATATGCAATTAAGTTTATCATAATATCATCACGACAACCAATTACATCTTTAAAAGCTACTTTTCCTTCTTGTATTAGATCTCTTGAGTTACCATACCATACATCAGTACCATGTGATAAACCAGAAATTTTAACAAGTTCTGCGAATGTTGTTGGTTTAGTATCTACAAGCATTCTAACTGCAAGACGAGTACCAAATTCTGGTATACCAAGTGTTCCTGTTTCACAATCAATTTGCTCGCTCGTAACACCAAGTACTTTTGGGCTTTTAAATATACTCATTGTATCTTTATCATCTAGTGGTACTTTGGTAACATCTATTCCACTTAAATCTTTAAGCATTCTAAGTACTGTAGGATCATCGTGACCAAGTATATCTAGTTTTAATACATCTTGATCGATTGCATGATAATCAAAGTGAGTTGTTCTCCATGCACTTGTTATATCATCTGCAGGATATTGATAAGGAGTAAAGTCATATACATCCATGTATCCAGGAATAACAACTATACCACCTGGATGTTGTCCCGTAGTTCTTTTAACTCCCGTGCAGCCCTTAGCAAGTCTTTCCATTTCTACACTTCGCATATCCATTATGCCTTTATCTTCGCAGTATCCTTTAACAAAACCATAAGCTGTTTTATCAGCGACTGTACCAATTGTACCAGCACGATATACGTTATCTACGCCAAATAACACTTTTGTGTATTCATGGGCAGAAGCTTGATTATCGCCTGAGAAATTAAGGTCTATATCAGGGACTTTATCAGCATCAAATCCAAGGAATGTTGCAAATGGCATATCTTGGCCTTCTTTATTTAGTTTAGTACCGCATTTTGGACAATCCATATCAGGTAAATCATAACCACATGAATAATTTTTCTTTAGTGGTTCTCCATCTATTTCAAATATACTATTTTTACAATTTGGACAAACATAATGGGCTTCTAGTGGATTAACTTCTGTAATACCCATCATAGTTGCAACAAAGCTTGATCCAACGCTACCTCTAGAACCAACTAGATATCCCTCATCATTTGAGTGTTTAACTAGTTTTTGAGCAATTAAGTAAATAACATCGAATCCACCTTTGATAATACCATTTAATTCTGTTTCAATTCTTGTTTTAATATTCTCTGGAAGAGGATCACCATATATTTCATGCGCTCTTCCATAAACCATATCTTTAACTGTTTTTTCAGAATCTTCAATCTTTGGACTAAATGGAACACCACCAGTATCGATTATTACTTCAACTATCTCACACATATCTGAGATTTTATTTGTGTTTTCTACTACTATTTTGTTTGCAAGCTCTTTTCCTAAAAATTTGAAATTATCAAGCATTTCATCCGTTGTTCTAAAGTGTTGTGATGGAATATTTTGGATTTCTGACTTTGCAAGTGGATGTCTACCACCACCAGGAACTTTTTGATTAACAATTATTTCTCTTGAAATTTTATCTTCTTTCCTTAAATGATGCACATCACCAGTTGCAACCATTATTTTACCTGCTTCAATAGTGGTATTAACTATCTTTTTAATGATATTTTCTACTTCTACTATATTAACAAAATCACTTGTATCTATTAAATGAGAATATACTTCTGGAGGTTGAACTTCAACATAATCATAGAATGATATTATATTTGTAAGTTCTTCTTCACTTTTACTTTTGGCTTCTCCAAATACTTCTGATTGGTAACAACCACTACCAATAAGTAGACCTTCTCTGTGTTTTTCTACTTCACTTCTAAGTATTCTAGGAGTTTTATATAGATATTTAGTATTTGCATAACTTACTAGTTTAAATAAGTTTTTAAGTCCTGTTTTATTTTTAACAAGCAAGTTTATATGATAAGTTTTACCATATTTATATATTTCATCAGTGCTTATAAGGTTATTAAAATCTTTAATGTTTTCGATATTTTGATTATCCATCTTTTTAACCATTTTATCAAAAACATAAGCCGTTCCTTCTGCGTCATAATCTGCCCTATGGTGTTTATCTTCATCCCATGTAACATTATATCTTTTAACAAGTGCACTAAGTGAATGTCTTGCAAAACCTTTATCAAGCGCACGAGAAAGTTCAAGTGTATCTATAACACAGTTTTTAAATTCTCCTAAGTTGTATTTTTCATATGCCATTTCTAAAAAGCTTGTATCGAATTTTGCATTATGTGCAACCATAGGATAGTCTTTAAAGAATTTAATGAATCTTTTAACAACATTTTCTTCATTATCTTTATCTTCAAGCATCTCATCTGTTATATCTGTTAATTCAGTTATCTTTTTAGGAAGTGGTCTTCCTGGATTAATTAATTCATCAAATCTATCGATTATTTCTCCATTTTTAATTAAAACCGCGCCTATTTCGATAATAGAATCAGCCCCACCAGCATTAAATCCAGTTGTTTCAAGGTCAAACACGCAGTATATTGCATCTAAACTCTTTTGATCAATTGGCCTTTTAACTATGTCAACACTATCTTCAACCATTGTAAGTTCTGCACCGTAAATGCATTTAAACTTATCTTCTTCTTTCTCTATACCTTTATTGTATGCACATACTTTATGAAATGCATCAGGGAATGCTTGAACACCATTATGATCAGTAATTGCTACAGACTTATATCCCATATCTTTAAGTGTATCTAAATATGTATTTACATTTAATACACCATCCATTTGACTCATCATAGTATGGGAATGCAACTCTACTCTTTTTACTTTGGCATTATCAACTAATTTTTCATCTTTTGATGGAATATCGATTATATTTCTAGCATTTAAAACAAGTTCTTTAGCATATTCATCATATTTAACTTGTCCATCAGCTTTAATCCAATTTCCAACTTTATATTTTTTTATGTACTCATCATATTCATTTTTATCTTTAGTAAACAATTTACATAGAATTGAATCAGTGTAATCTGTTAATTTAAGAGTTACAATTTTAAAGTTTGACTTAGGAGATTCAAAGAATTCTGCATCAAAAATCTTAGCTTCAATTACTACATTATTAATAGGTGAATTTATATTATGAAGTGATACTACATTTCCACTTATATTAGTAGGTTTTGAAATCTTTTCAGTTGTTTCCTTAGCTGTTTGAATTTCTTTTTTTGGTTCTTCTTTTTTTACAATTATGGTTTCTGGTTCTAATGGTTTAACCTCAGGTATATCGTCAAGAATTTCATCATCAAACGCAAAAAAACCATCATCCCCCATATAATCATCATCTTCAGGAATAAATTCTGGAATATAACCATAATCAGGATCATTTAAAGTTTTTTCTTCTTTTTTATCACTTTCCATTATGCTTCTAATAGTAAATACTAGTGAGTTCATATAATTATCTTCTTGAATGCTTCCTCTAAAAAAGTAATACATATCTTCTTTTAAATTTTTCAAAAGAAAAGAATATACATCTTTATCAGTTGTAAATAACTTACACGTAAAAGGTGTTCCATCACTTACTTTAATTGTAAATATTTTATATTCACTTCTAGCGGATTCTATTGCTCTAATTTCAGTTATTTTTGCATGAATATTAACTCCTCTTTTAGGAGCATTTATTTCACTTATTGAAAGTATTTTGCTTGTATCAAAAGCCGTACCAAAAAGAGCTGTTCCCTTTACTTCAAGTACTGGTTTAGTCTTTTTTTCAGCAAGGGCAATACTAGGCTCTTGTTTTATTTCTTCAGATGCTTTTTTAACTTTTTCTATTTCAGCACGCACTTTATTTCTTTTATCTATATTAGTATAAGAACTAACAGTGCATCCGGGCATTCCCATCTTTTCAAGCCATGACAAAATTTTGTTTGTTTTGCTCTTGATTAAATTATTTTCTACAGAATTAGTTACTTCTATTTTTATTTCTTTATTATTAACTATTATATCGTTACCTTTTATGCTTCTTAATGCTGGACTTTTAGTACTTAAATAGTTCATATAATACTTTATATATTCAAGTATATTTTGATCATGAAAATGCTCATTGTTTATAACAAAATCAACCTTTTTAACATTATCAAAACCACCTCTAGATTGAATAATAAGAGATTCCATATCATCAACATTAATTGGTTCTTTATTTGTTATATAAACTGTCCAAGTGTTATCAAGTTTTTGTACTACGATTTTATCTATTTTAGTTTCTTCAAATGAAGAGGTATTAGTGAAATTTATTTTTTTGAAATATTTTGATAATGCCCCCGCCATAAAATTTCACATCCTTCATTATTTTTTTCTACATATTAATTGTATCAAAATTAGTAAAAAAATGGAACCATATTTTGACATTTTTTTATACTTTTTTTTATAAAAAAAATAAAAGCAAGGTTAAACCTTGCTTCTTAAGATTTTTATTAAATTGAGTCAATATTTACTCTTAATTTTTTTATATTATTTTTGTATGCACAAGCATTTACTAGTGTTCTTATTGCTTTTGCCATAGCACCAGATCTTCCAATAACACTACCCGCATCATCAGAGTGTACTATAATCTCTAGCATAGTAACATTATCTTCATCAGTGAATGCTTTTACTTTAACAATATCAGGATTTTTAACAAGTCCTTTAACTAATTCTTCAGTAAATTTTACTACATTATCCATATACTACTTGCTTTCTTTTTTTGCAGTTGTTTTCTTTGTTGTACTTTTTTTAGCAGTTGTTTTAGTTGCTGCAGGTTTTTTTACTTCTTTTTTAGTACTTTTTTTAGGAGCTTTAGCATTTTTATATTTTGCCCATACTCCTTCTTTAGAAAGAATATTTCTTACTGTATCAGTACATTGTGCACCATTGTTAAGCCATTTAATAGCTTTTTCTTCATCAATAGTTACTTTACTATCTGCGATTGGATTATATGTACCTACAGTTTCAATAAACTTTCCGTCTCTAGGACTTCTTGAATCAGCAGCGACAATTCTATAAAAAGGTTTTGCTTTTGATCCCATTCTTTTTAATCTTAATTTAACAGCCATTATATTTCCCTCCACTTCGTATATAATAATAACATAATCGAAAAAATAAGTCAACCTCTTTTGGTTAACTCATTTTAATTTTTGATTTTTAATTTCTGTTACTATATCAATTAATTCTATTCCATATTTTTGTCTGTAAGCATCATTTATACATTTAAAATAATTTTTCCATCTTGTATCTTTTCTATACTCATTTAATATCTTATTAATTCTTTTAATATTTGGTTCAATATTATCTTTATTTAATAGTACTCCAAGTGATATTAGTTCTGGAATTAATGCAAATCCATATTCTTTAGAAACAAGTAATCCAATCGCTGCAATTACGTTCCAAATAAATACACTATCAAGGACATCAACCTGCTCAAATCCAGATGTTACTTTATTATCTAATTTATTATCAAGAACCTGATAATCACTTCTAAATTCTTTAACAAGTTTAATAAATTCATCTATTGTATATGTTTTTATATTCCCATCTTGTAATAAAACTTTAACATACTTGCCATCAATTATATAATCATCCCATTTTTCTTTAATTTTTTTCTTATAATATCTTGTCGTTTTAATACTTTCATGATCGATATTATTTATTTCTTCTCGTAACTCTCTTTGTTTTCTTAAAGTCTCTAATCCATCATAATATTTTTTCTTTTCTTCTTCAGACATTGTATCGATTGGTTTTTGATTTGACATTGCATACCTCCATGAAATATATTTGTAAGATATATTATCATATTCTGCTTAGTTATTCAATAAAAAGAGCATTATAAAATGCCCTTATTCTAAATCTTTAAAGTTGTATTCTTTTGTTTTTTCCATATCTAGTTCTCTAGCATCATCTTTTAAATCATCAGGATTAAAAGTTGTTGTTTTTTCGTCTAGATACTCATCTTCATATTTTACTTCTGTAATAGTATCTTCTTTATTTTCTTCCTCTTCATCATCAGAGAATAATATATCTTTTACATTTTCTTTAGATTTTTTCTTTTTATCTTTGTTTTTACCCTTTTTAATAGGTAATTTACCTTTTTTAAATAATATTAGTATTATTCCACCAATTATAAGAAGTATTCCAAGAACAATTAAAAGTATTAACCACCATTTAATTTTCTTTTTTTCATTAACTACTACTTTGGATTTTTTAGCTTTACTTTGCATATTCTTATACACAGTAATTTCATATACTTGTTTATCAGATTTATCAGAAGCTTCTACAGTAATTGTTACAAGGTTTTCTCCATCTTCTAAATCAGTATTACCTTCTATTTTAACTTCAGCGCCTGTTTCTTCTGTTTCATATTTAAATTCTAGATCAGTGATATCTTCACCAACATCAACTGTATATTTTAAGTTTTCTTTTTCGAATTTAGGACTAAGCACACATCCAATATTATTTATAGTCAAACTTTTTAAAAACGCACTAGGTTTTTGTTCTTCTCCACGTAATACTGTTATAGTATAAGTTTTTGTTGTTTTTCCATCTTCTGCAGTTACATTAATTTGAAATTCATTTTTCCCCATCTCTAGGTTTTTAACACCAGAGCCTGAGTAGTTAGCGCCTTCAGCAGCACTTGCAAGAATTTTAATAGCATTTATTGTATCAGGAACTTCAACTGAATATGAAGTTGTTCCAGAATTAAATGTTGGTTTTAATTCTCCTTGGCTTACAGTTAAACTAGTAAGTGAAGCATCATTGTTTTTAGGTTTATTATATGTTATTTGTCCTCCAACAGCTTCGTTAGACGGATTGCCATCAAATTTAATATTTTGTGGTGTTATAGAAAATGTTTGAGTAACTTTTGGATTATAATTAACTGTCCCAATTTTACCAGCATTTAAATTTCCAGAAGCCTTAAATTCATAGTTGCCATTGCTGTGATTAAAACTAAAACCACTTCCTGGCGATACTCCTGTAACAGCGCCTATATTTCCATCACTAAGTGAAAAACTAACAGAAGAATATTTATTTGCATCTCCAGTTAATTCTATAGTAGCACTACCCGCATCTACTGTACTTGGATTAATTTTAACTCCAGCCGCATTTACATTAATGCAAAAACAAAACAATAAAACAAACAATAAAAACTTAACTTTTTTCATAATAATCTCCTTATATTAATTTAAGTAATAATTCATTCATAACATATATATATTTTGGATTTATATAAACATATCCATCTTTATATATAAGTTCTTTATTTTTAATAAGTGGTTTAATTGGAAAAGCATCTTGCATATTTATTTCATACTTATCAAAAAACTCTTGTAAGTTTATTCCTTCCATTTTTCTAAGGCCAAGCATGACTTCGTTTTCCATCATATCACTTTTACTCATTAAAACTTCGCTTTCTCTATATTTAGATAAAAGGTATGCATCTAAATTTTTAGTATTATCATATCTAAATCCTTCTATATAGCCACTTGCACCAAGTCCAAAACCATAGTATTCTTCATTATTCCAATATGTCATATTATGTTTTGATTGATACCCACTTTTAGAAAAATTGGATACTTCATAATGATTATAACCTTTCTTTTTTAAAGTTTTAACTATATATTCATACATTTTTATTTCTTCTTCAGGATCAATATTTTCATCAGATCTTATTTTACACATCGTATGATCTTCTATAATAAGTGAATATGTACTTATATGCTCAGGATTAAGTTTTAATATATATTTTAAATCTTTTTTAGTATCTTTTAAGGTTTCTCCTGGCAAGCCATACATTAAATCAAGATTAATATTATCAAATCCATAACTTCTGACTAAATTAATTTTCTGTTGCACATCTTTAAAATCTGCTTTTCTATTCATAAAATCAAGTTTACATTTATTAAATGATTCAATTCCTATAGATAATCTATTAACTTTCATGTCTTTTAATAAAATAAGCAAATCGGGACTTATATCTTCAATATTACATTCAAACGTAAATTCATAAGTATCACTTAGTTTGATTGTCTTAATGATTTCACTTAAATATATAAGCTCTGTTTCTTCTAAACAAGATGGTGTTCCCCCACCTATATAAAGAGTATTTATTTCCTTACCATCATATGCATCTATGACTTCATTTTTGAGTTTCTCTAAATATGGCATAACGTATTTTTCGTTATATAGTATCTTTGCAAAATCACAATAAGAACATATACTTTTACAAAAAGGAATATGGATGTACATACTTTTAACCATATTATCACCTCTACCCTGATATATAAATTATAACAATTTCTTTTATTTTATTCAAGTATGTTGTTATTTTCATCAAATGGTACTTCTAAAAACTTCCTAGAAGCAAGATAGTCACACATATGTACAAAGTTTTGATATTTTGTATGTGGAGCTTCTAAAACCTCATTGCCATCATAATCTTTTGTCCAAGGTCCCATATGAGTTTTAATAGCGTCTCCTAAAAATATTGCATCTTCCTCGCTTAATGAAAGTTCATCTTTATTTTCATATATAAATTTTTGCATTAAAATTGGATGATCAAATCTTGTATATTTTTCTTCTGGAATACCAAGTTTTAATCCGTCATGAACGAGCAAGGCAAAGATAAGTAGATCTTTTTCATGACTTGTATATTTATCGCCTATTGCTGGATCTGATAATAGTTCATAACCAATACGCATCGCAGCTTTAGAATGTCTTAGTAATCCTCCATTACCAAGCGCATATTTTGGATGATATTTACCAGTTGATGATGCTGCAACTATATAAAAGTACTCTGGTAACATATTAAGCAGTTTTTTTAGAGATGCTTTTAAATTTTCATCTTTTATAAACTCTAATTCTTTTTTTAATAATTCTTCTTTTTCCATGTTTACTCCTATTTATCTGACTTTAATATACTTAAAAAGGCTTCTGATGGTAATTCTACTTTACCAATCATTTTCATTTTCTTTTTACCTTCTTTTTGTTTTTCAAGTAGTTTTCTTTTTCTTGATATGTCTCCACCATAACACTTAGCTAACACGTTTTTACGCATTGCACTTATATTCTCTCTTGCAATTATTTTTGAGCCAATAGAAGCTTGTATAGGTATTTGAAATAATTGTCTTGGAATAACTTCTTTAAGGTTAGATACTATTTCTTTTCCTCGTTTATAAGCACTATCTTTATGAACTATTAGCGATAATGCATCTACTTTTTCTCCGTTAAGTAAAATATCCATTTTAACTAAATCACTTTCTCTATAACCAATTAACTCATAGTCAAAAGATGCATAACCTTTAGTATAACTTTTTAATTTATCAAAAAAATCATATACTATTTCTGAAAGTGGCAACAAATAATGAATATTAACGCGTTTTTGATCTATATATTCTGTCGTTTCAAATATACCTCTTTTTTCAGTGCATAATCCCATTACATCACCTATGTACTCGCTTGGAACAAATATATTAGTTCTAATAAATGGTTCTTCTACACTTTTAATACTTACTCTATCAGGCATGCTGTTTGGATTATCAACTTCTATTATTTCCCCGTTTGTTAATTTTACTTTATATATAACACTTGGGCTTGTTACTATTATTTCTATACCAAATTCTCTTTTAATTCTTTCTTTTATAACATCCATATGTAAAAGACCTAAAAAACCACATCTAAAACCAAATCCTAAAGCTTCACTAGATTCTTTTTCAATTGTTAGTGAAGCATCATTTAATTTTAATTTTTCAAGTGCTTCTTTTAGTGCTTCATATTTATTTGGTTCTACTGGGAATATACCAGAGTATACCATTGGTTTCATTGGCTTATAACCATCAAGTGGAATGCTTGCTTCATTTCTTAAAACAGTTACGGTATCACCAACGTTAACGCTTTCAATTGATTTAATGCTTGCACCTATAAATCCAACCTCACCACTTATCATTTTATCTTTTAATACTTGTTTTGGTGTATTAACTCCTATTTCTTCTATATCAAAAGATTCTCCTGTAGCCATAAATTTGATTTTATCTTTTTTTCTAATTTCCCCTTCTTCAAGCTTCACTGAAACAATAACTCCTCTATAGTCATCATAATATGAATCAAATATAAGCGCTCTTGTAGGTGATTCATTATCTATCTTAGGTGCAGGAACTTTTTTAATTATTTCTTCGATTAATTCTTTAACCCCTTCACCAGTTTTACCACTAGTAAGTATTATATCTTCTTTTTTAAAACCAAGAACATTAACAAGCTCGTTAGTAACTTTTTCTACATCCGCATTTGGTAAATCTATTTTATTAATTACAGGTATAATTACTAAATCACTTTCAAGTGCTAGATAAAGATTAGCAAGGGTTTGAGCTTCTATACCTTGGGCAGCATCTACAACTAAAACAGCCCCTTCACAAGCCGCTAAACTACGTGATACCTCATAAGAAAAATCCACATGACCTGGGGTATCTATTAAATGTAGTGTATATTCTTCTCCATCCAAATTATACTTAAGCTCTACAGCATTAAGTTTTATAGTTATTCCTCTTTCTCTTTCGATATCCATGCTATCAAGAGTTTGAGCTTTTAATTCTCTTTTATCAAGCGCACCTGTAATTTCAAGTATTCTATCTGCAAGAGTACTTTTTCCATGATCTATATGCGCTATAATTGAAAAATTTCTAATATTTGATTGCTTCACGCGTATCACCTCTTTAGATTATACACTAAATAATGTTTTTTTCCAAACAAAAAAGTGCCTAAGCACTCTTTTTAACAAAACTAATTCCTTTATCTTCATTAGTTTTAGTTTTATCAATTGTTTCATCATATGTTTTTTGATGATTAACTTTTTTATTCTCCATCTTAATTGGTTCTTTTTTATTTAATACTTTATTTAATCTAAATATTTTTTTGTTAATTCCATCATCCTCAAGTTTTGCTTTTATTTCTTTAGTTTTATCATAACTTTTCTTAAATAATGCTATACCACCACTTGATGTAAGCACGATTGCTAATGCTTTAGCTACTGCTGCACTTGCAAATGAGATTATTGTACCTGATCCCAAAGTTAAGACACTAATTAAAATGCTTAAAGCAGCATATAGTTTATATTTTTTATAGTTGTTTTTTAATGTAATTTCTTCTTTTTTTAAATCTTTTAATTCTTCTCTTATTTTGTTTTTTACATCTTCAAGGTTACTAAGTGATAATGATGCTTGTTCATTTGTACCAAGAATTACCTTAAGTTTGCCATCTTTTATATAATAGTCATTAAAATAATCTCTTGATTTTGTATTCATTATTATCACCCTCCCTTTCATATGGAGGAATATGTTACCACATTTTAGGTACTTTTGTCAACTGTTTCACCTCATAAAAATCTTATACAAAAAATAAATAGAAAAAACAATCCCAAAATAAATTCTCTATGCAATTGTAGGAACACAAAAATTCCAAGCCTTTGGATTTGAATACTCCTTTTGTTTAGATTTAATAATTCTTTTTAAAGTTTCTTTTTCTTTATTATATACTATTATGCCTGCAATAAAATAAACTATTAATCCTACAAAGCCTATTATAAACATTAATATTTCTCCCATAAATAAGGGTAATACTCCAAATGTTAAAGGCATAAATGCAATCATGAATGGACTTCCATCAAGTTCATTGTCTCTAAAACCAAATTTTGTATCTAAATAAAATGCAGAACCAAAAATTATAACCATATATATAATCATGCATACCAAAAATATTGTTCCAATATTATCCATAAAATTACTCCTAATACTCATGATTATAAGATGATTTAGATACTTCAATTATTTTGTTAATATCATCATCTCTTGCAGCTATATTTTTTTTAATCATTCCACACTTTTCACATTTATATACTATTTTGTATGTATCTTTATAATTCTCTATTGCAATGGGTCTTAAAACACCATGACATGTTTCTTTTCTATCACCGGGATTAATATCTACATGCATAGAGCACAAACAATATGGACAATGATCTCTTGCAGTATAATCGAGTTTTTCTACCTTTTTATTACATACAATGCACTTAAAAGATTCATCAATCATTTTAAACTTTTTGCTATCCATATATATCACCTAAAGTAATTTTATCAACTAACGAATTTAGATGCAAGTGCTAGTATTCCATCTGCAAGTTTTTTAAATGATTTATCTATTACCGTACTTACAAAATAACCTGCTTTACTAAAAGAATTGCTATAATCTTTATTAGTGTCTTCTAAATATGAACTTATACTTATATTTTTACCAGAGTTAACATCTTCTTCAAATTTTTCTATTTGAGCAGTTGTAAATTCTACTTTATCTCTACGTTTTTGATAATATCCACTAGAATCTAAAAAATATAACGATAAATAAACTACTAAAAAAACATAAATAACTATTTTAAAATAGTTTGGTTTCTTTTTTTCATTCATTTGTAATCACCTTATAAAATGCATTTGAAAATATTTTTAAACTATTACTAACTTCTTCTATATTATTATCTTTTCCACCTACTTCTATAAGTATGGCATTACTCATTAAATCCTGATTATACACTCCATTAACTTTAATACCTCCTTTTTTAATAATACCTTTAGATATACTAGGATTAATATTTTGATTTATATTGTTTGCCAATACATAATTATTATTAAATCCGGGATTATCTTCACCTATAACAAATAGTATCTTTGCATATGTAACGTTATCTATATAAGCAGTAGTTAATTCTTTTGAACTAGAGTCTCTATGCAAATCAATTATATATTTAATTGATGGATATTTAGATAATTTATCATTAATAAATACTCTTGATGCATTATAACTATCTTTATATTTTAAATTATTATTTCTTAAATAATCACTTATTGAATTATCTTCAACTATTGATTCTATATTATATTCTTTTAAATAATCTTTTAATATGTAACTTGCTGCCCAAACAGTATATGAGATATTATATGCATTATTTAAAGCACTATCATATTCTTCTGTTTGATGAGAATTATAAATATAAACTATTGGATTTAATACTTCTTCATCATCTTTTATTAGATTTAATCCACTTTTATAACTTTTATTTTCAAGCATAGTATTTAAACTAAGAGATAATATATTATTTGGTTTAAGAAAATTAAACTCAGGTAATTTCAAATTATTAACTCCTATATTAAATAATTTTATTTCTTTATTAGTTTCTTTTATATATTTTGTACTTATCTTAATCAAAAAATTAAAACAAAAATAGAAAGAACAATATATAAGAAATAAATATATTATTACTTTTATAATACTTTTTTTCTTTTTTCTGGTTTTAAATCTTCTTCTCATAAAAATCACCAATATCATAATAAAACAAAAAAGATAAAAAAAAGCGCACTTTTTGGGTTGCATATTACTATTTTATTTGATAAAATACATATGAGCTTTAAACGAAAGAGGTGAAATTATGCCAATTATTAAGAGTTCTAAAAAATCTGTAAAAACTGATAAAAAACAAACTGTTGCTAATAATTTTTATACTGCTACTGTAAAAAACGCAATTAAGAATACTGAAAAAGCAATAGCTAGTAAAGATAAAAAGGCTAGCGCAGAATTATTAAACACTACTATTAAAGCAATTGATAAAGCTGCAAGTAAAGGTTTAATAAAAAAGAATACTGCTGCTAGAGAAAAATCAAGATTAAATAAAAAAGTTAAAGAAATGAACTAACTTAGTTAGTTTTTTTTATTAAATAAAATAGTAGTAAATTATTATTCTTTTTGATATAATACTATAGAAATGTTGGTGATTTTATGATTAATAAAAAGGGAACAATTATATCATTTGTAGTGCTAATATTAGCATTAGGAGTATATTTAAATTTAGACAAGTTTACTAACGTTATATCTAGATTAATAAATGCAACACCAAATGTTACTATTCCTGAATCTAATGAATATGCTTATAATTATAGTTATAACTATGTAAAAAAATCAGTAGATTTTATTCCATATAGCAAACAAGATATAATGGATATATTTTATTCTGTACTAGATAATGGTTATGATACATTTACATTTTATTGTCCTAGTGAGTATCAAGAGTGCTTAAATGATGTAGAAGTTATAAGTAATAATCAAGGTGTAATAACAAACATAGGAAATTTTGTTCATCCATATAATAATTTTACTAGTTTAAAAGTAATTACAGCATCTCTTGGAGAAGTTACAATAAAGGTAGAAAAAACTTATACCAAAGAAAAAATAGATGCAATAAATACTAAAATGGATCAAATTATTAAAGAAAATACTGATCCAAACGCTTCTATTGAAGATAAAATACTTAAGATTCATGATTATATAATCGATAATACTATATATGATATGAATGATGAAACTGCAAATTCTGGTGATGCATATGGAGCATTATTTGATGGAAAAGCTAAATGTGCTGGATATGCTGATGCAATGGCTATTGCACTTGATAAACTTGGAGTTCAAAATTATAAAGTTGCAAGTGACGAACATGTTTGGAATGCAGTTTATGTAAATGGTAAATGGAAACATCTTGATCTTACTTGGGATGATCCAGTGGTTACAAATGGTGGAACTATTACTGATACAATAAGACATAAATTTTATATGATAGATACACCTACTTTGCTTTCTTATGATACAAAGGAACATTCATTTGATAAATCTGTATATGTTGAAGTTAATAGCTAGAAATAGCTATTTTTTTTTACATAAAAAAGAGTGCTTATTCTAGCACTGCTTTTATTCTTCTAACTCCTGCAGAAGAAGATTCTTCTTTTTTAATTTTAAATGTTCCAAGTTCTCCTGTATGAGATACATGTGGGCCACCACATAACTCTTTTGAGAAATCACCGATTTTATATACAGTAACAATATCAGGATACTTTTCTATAAACATACATTCAGCGCCTGATTTTAAAGCTTCTTCTTTAGTCATTTCTTCTTTTGTTACAGGAATATCTTCTTTAATCCATTTATTAACTAGCTCTTCTACATTTTTCTTTTCTTCATCAGTTAATTTATGGTCACAGTTAAAATCAAAACGCAATCTTTCTTCAGTGATGTTTGAACCTTTTTGATGTATATCTTTATTAACTACTTCTTTTAATGCAGCATTAAGTAAATGCGTTGCAGTATGATATTTTGTCTCAACTTCACCTTGACCTCCAAGTCCACCTTTAAATTTACCTTTAGAAGCAGTTCTTGATAATTCTTGATGTTCTTTAAATCTTTTATTAAAACCTTCTACATCTACATTTAAACCCTTTTCTTTAGCAAGTTCAATTGTAAGTTCTATTGGGAATCCAAAAGTATCATATAGATGAAATGCTGTTTTATCATCTATATCTTTATTTGATACTTTTTCAAATTCTCTCAAGCCTTTTTCAAGCGTTCTATTAAATTTAACTTTCTCATTTTTAAGAGTTTCTAATACTACCTCTTTGTTTTCTTTTATTTCACTATAGTAATCTTCATATTTAGAAATAATTATTTTAGCTACTTCTTCTTCAAAATTAGAATTTATATCTATTTCTAACTTTTTAGCATGTCTAATCGCTCTTCTTATAAGTCTTCTTAAAATGTATCCTTGATCTGTATTAGAAGGTCTAATTCCTGCAGGATCACTTATAATAAATACTGCAGTACGTATATGGTCAGCTATTATACGCATTGATTTTTCATTACCATCGTAAGGCTTTTTAGCAATTTCACTTATTTTATCTATAACATCTTTCCATATACTAGATAAATAATTATCGTTAACACCTTCAAGTATTGCAGTAGTTCTTTCTACTCCCATACCAGTATCTACATTTTTATTTTTTAGTTCTACAATTTCACTAGATTCAAGATGGTTATATTGCATAAATACATCATTCCATATTTCAACCCATCTATCATCGTTTTCATCAAATACTTCAGGTATTTCATCATCGCTTCTAAAATAGAACATTTCAGAATCTGGACCACATAATCCAGGAAGCTCTAAATTAGGCCACCAGTTATCTTCTTTAGTCTTAACTATTCTTTCTTTTGGAATACCAAGTGATAGCCATAAATTATATGACTCTTCATCAAATGGTGCTATTTCATTTCCTGCAAAAACTGTCACAGCAAGTCTATTTACAGGTATATTTAAAACCTTAGTTAAAAACTCAAAACTCCATTTTATGGCATCTTCTTTAAAATAATCACCTAAACTCCAATTACCAAGCATTTCAAAAAAAGTATGATGAAATGAATCCCCTACTTCATCTAAATCATTTGTTCTAATACATTTTTGATAATCACATATTCTTTTTCCATATGGATGTTCTTTCCCCATTAAATATGGAACTAATGGTTGCATTCCTGCAGTATTAAAAAGTACCGTATTATCATTTTCAGGTACAACAGGTGCACTTGGAATTTGTTTATGTCCTTTTTCTACAAAGAAATCTATATATAAATCTTTTAAATTCTTTTTCATATTATTTCCTTTCTTTTAATATTTTATCCATTAAATCATATAACTTGGCTCGCAAATCATCTAGAGTTCCATCATTTTCAATCATATAATCAAAACCTTTATAATTATCAAGTGCAGTTTCAGTTCTATGTTGTCTTGCTTTATCACTTAAATCATCTTCAAAATTAGGTCTATTTATATGCATAGTAATAATATTGTCATATTTTTCTTTAAAATAATCCATTTCAATTGGTAATCTTACATCATCAAGCATAACGGCTTTGACAAATTCATTATATACATCTAAATCTTCATCGATTCTTTTAACAAAGAACTCTTCCTTACCAAGTTTTTCTCTAATTACACCTGTACCCAAGTTTTGAAGCATTTCTCTTGGTTTTGGTTCAGAGAATCCATCCCAATCAGTTAGTTCTTTTGCAAACATTTTTATATATTTTCCATAACTGGTAACTACAGAATCTTCATCCTTTAATTTAAAATAATCTTTTATCATATTAGCAGTAGTTGTTTTACCATGTCTAGCTTTACCACTTATTAAAAATATTGTTAAATTTTCTTTCATAAACTGCCACCTCAACATACATAATTTTATAATAAAATGTCATATTTGTAAAGTATGCTAAAGTGCAATTTTAATTGTCTCTTCTATTTTTAAAATTATTTATTTACGTAAAAAAAGAGGATTATTTTTTCCTCTTTATAAGCATACTCGTGCATATTCCAACAATACCAAGAAGTATTCCTCCAACAATTAGTACCCAAAGCTTTAGTTTGCTTCCAGTAATAGGCACTTTTATTGTCATTTTATCTATCTTTTCAGGAATAGACTCCTTCTCTACAACAAGATTAATTCTATATACAACATGTCCATCATCAGTTGTAACTGTTACTTTAGTACTTCCTTCTTTTAATGCAATTAATTCTTTGTTTTCAATCTTTGCAATACTTTCATCTTCTATAGTGTACTCTATCTCTTTATCTTCAGTGTAGTAATCAAGATATGAAGTTAAATCTAACTTATCACTATGTTTTAACTTTGTTTCTTTATCAAAGAATACTGTTGTAGAAGATTTATATTGTCCAACATAATCTGCAACATTTATATCATATATATCTTTGCTTAATATCGTTGAATCAAACGAATCATAGTATTGATCAACTTCATTAAGCTCAGCCTCTTCTTCGGCTGTAATATTTATATATTTTAAATTATTAAATTCAGTATTATATATATTTATATTAATATTTCCTGCCATTGGAACATTTAATACTTTATTCAGTTTACTACTATTTATATTTATTGTTCCTGCAAAATTGCATAATATAATATTACTAAAATCCATATTCCTTATTTTAAAATTACCAATAAGATTAAGCATTTTTAAATTATTCAATGATGTTTCATCAATATTAAGTACTTCTGATAAATTGATTTCATCAGTCATGATTTGGCCGTTAAAATCTATTGAATTATAACTTAGTATCTTTATATTGCTATTATTAATGCTTACATGCTCTGAATTATCAGTGGTGACATCGTATAAATTGTTGCATCCATTTAATTCTATGTTTTTTGCTATTATATTAAAACTTTTATTATTAAAATCTTGATTATTTCCATTTATAGTAATTGATTTTATTGAATTGCTTATACTGCCTATATGTAACTGACCGCTCATATCACTATTAATATTAATTATTATATCTTTATTGCTTAAATCTGATATATTGTTAATTGTTGTACTTACATCACTCAAGTTTGTATACTCACACCCGCTTTCACATATATCATATGTAAGTGTCTCTGCATTAACTAGTGTTGGTATTAAAAACATGGTTAATAAAATACTTATATATTTCTTCATATGCTTACCTACTCTCTAGTTAAAGTATAACTTATTACTTTTTAGTAGTCAACAAATATAGTCTTTGTTTACATAAAAAAAGATAGCCCTAGCTATCTAATTAACTACTCCTAGTCTTGCTGTGAATTGACCATTTAAATTGCTTTCATTATTGCCTGATTCTGGGTTTTTAAAAGTAAATGTCAATTTAAATTCTTCACTTGCACCTACACTTAATTCTCCTGAATAAAGAGGAATGTTTGTTCTTGAACCATAAGGAAGTGGTGTTTCATTTACTAATTTAGTTCCATTCATAGATGTAAGCTCATAAACTAGTTCTTCTCCAAGAAAAGTATTAGTACTTGCAGCAATAACTACATTATATTCTGCTTGATAAGTACCGGTATTTTCTAATCTAAATGTTTTAGTAACACTTTCACCTGGTGCTAGATTCGCTGTAATATTAGCACAGTCACTTTTTTTAGAATTAGCACAGTCAGTATAAGTTATTTCCATTTTTGCAGTTGTAACATCAATACTCTGCTGGCTATCATCATTAGTTCCACCACCAAAGTAGGCATATGATATACCAAATAAAGTTAGAGATAAACATGCTACTATTGCAACAATTGATATTTTATATACATTTTTCTTCATATTAACTACCCTCTATATAAATATTATCACACTTATTAATATTTTTAAAGAAAATTTTTAACTATTATATAATAAAATGAAAAATAAATAATGTAATTTATTAAAAGTAATATAATATATTTTCTTTTCTTAGAAAATAACACTTTATCTAATTTAAAATTAATCATATATAAGATTAAAATTAGCAACAAAGATATTAAATACTTAATTTCAAAAAAGGATAATATTAAAAAGAAAATAATAGATGGTTTAATGCTTTTTAGATTAGGTAATTCAAGTATAAATAAAGGAATATTATATGGTGTTAGATTATATATAAATATATCAAATATAAAAAGTAATATAATCATTTTAAAACATATAAATAGTTTAAGTTATCAAAATCAACTAAACTTTTAACATAAACTATTTGTTTAATCCCTTTCTTATTTATTTTTTCAACCTTACCAATATATATTCCTTCTGGTATATCTGATAATCCACTTGTAGTTACAACATCACCTATATTTATTTTTTCATAGTTATTTATATTATTTATTTTAAATAGTTTAGTTTTTTTGTTATATGCTCCTAACAAACCAAAACTATTATTAACTTTAACGCTTATTTTGTTTTCACCCGTTATAAGTGATACTTTAGCATTGGTTTTTTCATTTGATTTTATAATTCCAACTAGCCCATCTTCGTTTATTACAGCCTTTTTAGGTTCAACAATAGAAGTAGTATTAATTATTAGATAATCATAAAAATCATATATATTTCTAAGTGCTACTTTTGAAAGTATTACCCCATTATCTTTTGATATAGGTAAATTTGTTTGTTTTTCATATTCGGATATTTCCTTTTTTAATAAATCAATTCTTTCGTTATAAGTTTTTTCAAGCATAGTATATCTATTATCATGATTTAGTAAAGTATTAATATTAGCTATCAAATTAATTATAGGTGAATGAAATATTATAAATAAAAAAATTATTAATATTATATAAAATCCTCTAAATACTTTATTCATATTTTAAATTACCTTCTTCTAAATAACTATAATAATCCCCATTACCAACTATTAAATGGTCTAGAAGAGGAATTCCAAAAGCATTCCCGGCATTTAATATTTCGTTTGTTGTTTCATCATCAGACTTACTTGGCATCACTATTCCACTTGGATGATTATGCATTATAACAATTGCACTTGCATCACATAAGAAAGCCTCTTTAAAAACTTCTCTAGCGCTAACTATACTTTTATTTATTGTACCTTTAAATAGTATTTTATGAGATATATACTGCTTATGATTATCCAAATATATAACCATGAAATTTTCTTGTTTCTCATCAATTATATATTTTGAAAAATATCTATATATATCAACCGAATTATTAATTTGAAGTTTATCTATTATTAAATCATTTTCATATACTCTTTTGCCTAGTTCTAATGCTGCAAGCAAAGTGATTATCTTAGTATCACCTAAACCTTTTATTTTCTTTAAATCATTTATATTAATGCTTCTTAATTCTTCTATAGAGTTTATTTTTTTAAGTATGCTATTTGCAAGATCTTTACTTGATTTATTTTTAGTCCCTGTTCTAAGAATAATGGCTATTAACTCTTCATTAGAAAGATTTTCTTTACCATATTTTAAAAGTCTTTCTCTTGGCATATCTTCCTTTGGTAAATCTTTTATTAATACACTCATTTATATCACTCCTTCATACATATTTAATATTTCTTCGTTTATTTTTAATTTTCCTTTTTCACTTTTCATTTGTTTCATTATATTTTCATACTTTTTAATTTCTTTAGTGTCACTCGATATATATATTCTTTTTGTTATATATCCAATGTTGTTTTTTTCTAAATAACCTGTAATAAAATTTATATTTTCTTTATCAAATAGAATACTAAAATATACTCTATATACTCCATCATCATAAACTACTTTACCATTATATTTTTGTTTTAAATTAAAAGCATATTCCTCTTTAGTAAATACACCTATCTGCACAGCATATGCATTATATTCTTCATACGCAAAGGCATCATTTGATGTATTTGCAAATAAAATAACCGCACATATTGATCCAATAAATATTGCTATAAAATATGGTTTTAATTTTTTCATTATTGATCACCAGAAGAAGTATAAATCAAGATAGTTAAAAACCATGTCAAAAAATGTCCCTCTATTATTATTATTCAAGATAGATTTCATTTTTCTTAAAAAATTAACTAATTTTAGTTAAATCGCTCTTTTTTATAACAAAAAGTTTATATTTTTTATAAAAACAATAAAAAATATCTTTTAAGTCCAAATCATTTTTATATAAGTAATGCATAAGCCAAATTTTACTTTTTTTAATTGCTTTTAATGTATTTGTTTGAATTACTCCATCTACAATAAGAGGCATTGGATAACTTGTATCAAAGATCTTTTTTTCAAATATGGAAAGTTTACCATTTGATTCAAGCATTGCATATTCTATATTTTCAAGTGATTTAATACCTTTTTGTCTTAACTCTAAAAGCAAATCATCTATTGAATATCTTTGTTTTACCATTTCTTTATAGTTAACTCTGCCTTCACTGATTATAATTGATGGTTTACCTTCAAAAAAAGTTTTAACTCTCTTGGATTTAAGTGATAAATAATCAAGTCCTATTTCTAATATAGTTAATGCTATTATAGGTATAATCGTCATAAGTATTGTATCACTTGTATTTTCAATACTTATTGCTACTAATTCTGCAATTAAAAGTGATATTATTAAATCAATTATACTTAATTCTCCTAGTTCTCTTTTACCCATAATTCTATAACTTAGCATAACAAAAAAGTAAAAGAATATAGTTCTAAATAAAGTAAGTAATATTTCTCTCATATTTTCCCTCAAATATATTATGGAAAAAAATTGATTTTTTCATGCAAAAAAAGTTTATGGTTATTTTTTAACACATAAACTAAATAGATATATAACAAATGAACTAAGCAAACTAGTAATAAACATTAAATCATATGTAGTAAATAAATGATTAGTAATTATAAATAAAATTATATAAAATACTGCAAGACTCACTGCTAGTACCATAAGCATTTTATAATTTATTTTGGTGCAGTCCTTTGCAAGTGTATGAAAGAAATCTATTAGTAAGTAAAAATATACTGCAGGAAAATATAACTCTAATACTAAAGTGTTTTCAAATCTAGAAAAAACTATAAAGATAAAGAATAACACTAACTCTTTTATGTTTATTGCTTTAAAAAAGTTTTTATTTAGATATTTAAAGTAACTCTCTCTATCTAGATTATATCTTTCTAAAACTGCAATTCTATAATACATAATTTCTACATAGTATAAAATCCATGGTATAAATGTTATTAATTTAATTATTCTACTTATACTCATAATTCACCATCCAAACTAAAGCTTTTAGCATCGGTTATTTTAACATCAACTATTTGTCCAATTATATCTTTGTTTGATTTAACATTGACTAGTTTCATTGAATCAGTATATCCAGAGTACATATTATCTCCTTTATCACTGTGACCATTAATTAATACTTTAACAGTCTTGCCTAAATATTTTTTATTTGATTCTAGAGAATATTTGTTGATTTTTTCATTTAATGTATGTAGTCTGTTTCTTTTTTCTTCTTCATCTATTTGATTAGTCATAACTGCTGCTGGAGTACCTATTCTTGGAGAATATATAAATGTAAATGCGCCATCATACTTGCATTTATCTACTACATCAAGTGTTTCATTGAAATCTTCTGTTGTTTCACCAGGGAAACCAACTATGATATCGGTTGTTATGCTAGCTCCTTTGATTTTTGTTTTTAATTTATTAAATAATGTTAGATATTCCTCTTTAGTATAACGTCTACCCATTTTCTTTAATATGTTGTCAGAGCCACTTTGAAGTGGTAGATGAATATATGGCATTATGTTGTCATATTTTGCAATTACATCTATCATTTCATCAGTAAAATCCCATGGATGACTAGTAACAAATCTAATTCTATCTATATTGGTTTTTGCGGCTTCTTCTAAAAGCTCAGCAAATGATAATTCATCTTCTAAATCTTTGCCATAAGCATTAACATTTTGACCAAGAAGAGTTATTTCTTTATATCCTTCTTTTTTTAATTCTTTAATCTCTTCTAATATCTTTTCTGATCTTCTACTTCTTTGTTTTCCTCTAGTATATGGAACTATGCAATAAGTACAAAATTTATCACAACCATACATTATATTAACCCATGCAGATATATTTGAATCTCTAGTATATGATAAATTCTCTATTACCTCTCCTTCTTTAGATTCAACTTCAAAATCAGTTTTATCCATTTTATTAAGTAGATAAGTTGGAAGATTATGCATATTATGAGTTCCAAAAACTAAATCTATATATTTGTGTTTATTTTGTATTTCTTCACAAACAGATGGTTCTTGAGCCATGCATCCGCATACAGCTATTATCATATTAGGATTATTTTTTTCTTTTTCATGTTTACATCTTCCTAAAAAACCAAACACTTTATCATGTGCATTTTCTCTTATAGCGCATGTGTTAAGAATTACTAAGTCAGCTTCTTCAATTGAATCTACACTTAAAAAGCCAATGCCTTCAAGTAGGTTCTTAATTAATTCTGAATCATGTTCATTCATTTGACAGCCATATGTTTTAATGTAGTATTTTTTTCCATTAAAAGCATTGCTTCTAACAATATTGGCATCTATATGTTTAACTTTTTCTTTAGTTCTAATTCTAGCTTTTTTTAAATCTGGTGTATTCATAATATCACTCCGTTTCCAGGCCAAATTAATTATAATATAAAATGCTTTAATTTAAAAGAAAAAAAGCACTATTTTAATGCTTTTTTATATTTTTCAAAGAATTTAGAAAAGTTTGATTTCATATCTCTATTCATTTCATCAGTTAGTTCTTCAAAACCATTTGTTTGTTTTTTAGATATACCAGTTATTCTATCAACGCCTTCTCCATTTTTTATAATAAAGAAATTAGGTGCACCTACTCTTTTAGTTCCGGCATACTTTGTATCTTTTAAACTAGTAACATTTCCATGACTATAATCAGGTAGTAAGCTATCCATTTTATCTAAAAACTCATGATAACTTTTTGTCCCTTCATGAGAAACATATACTTTACCTTTTTTATCTAAGTCATAAAAGTCTCTTATTTCTTTTTCGATATCATTGTCTGGTCTAACATTAACATAATAAACTTCTTTAATTTTGTTTTCTTTAGCAACATTTATAAATGTAGGTATTACACTTCTACACCATGGACAACCAGAGAAACCAAAATATACCATGAATGTTTCTTTATTATCAATCATTTCATTAATATCTTCTAAACTAGCATATATAAATGGATTATCTTCATCAATCTCTATTTCTCTATTCATAGTAGATTCATACGCCACTTTTCCATTTAAACTTTCATAATCTTTTTTAAACTTTAATGCATCTTCTTTATTTGTTTTACCACAACCAGTAAGTAAAATACATACAAACAAAAAACTTAAAATTAATAAACTTTTTTTCATCCTTAACCTCCAATGAATATTTTATCAAAAAATCAATTATTTAACAATTAATTATTGCATCTATCTTCAACATATTTTATTGCTTTATCGTAGTAATATTTAAATATTTCTTTATTTTTCATATTTTCATACATTTTTTCAAGTAAAGAAAACTTTTTAATATGCTTAAATGAATACTCATATTTTATATCAAAAACTAATGCTATCATTGCAATAGCATGATTTGAAGGGGTAGTAATATCCTTGTTGTTTATTATTTTTTCACTATCAAAAGTTTCTTTAACTATATCTGTTATTTCTCCTTCTTCACCGAGTAACACTGTTTTAGAAGCAAATATATATAGTATATCTAATTTATCAGCGTCTCTTAAAATATCACATATTTTAATATGCATATTATCAAGTTTTGGAACACTATACTTGTTATGATATTTAATAGCATTTTTTATTAAATCATAATTTTCACTCTTTTTATAAAAATCCTTAATCTTATTATTATCAAATAATTCTTTAGCAGCATAATCTGCATGATCTATAGATTCTCTATCACTAAATGTATGATATTTACTCCATTGATAAAATCTTCCATAATCATGAAGTAATCCCGAAACAGAAAGTAATTCTAACTCATTATCATCAACATTTAAGGATTTTCCAATCAATATACATAAATCTTTAACTCTAAGAGAATGATAATATTTTCTATTTATATTTGTATCATGAAAATTATATTTATCAACATATTTTCTAAATTCTTCTTCCATAAATCAACCATCCTACAAAGATAATTATACAATTTAAAAAGTGATTAATCAATCACTTTATAACAATTATAACCATATACAGATAGTATTTGAACTGCTCTTTTAGACCTTTGACCATTTAAGCAATAAAAGAAATATGTCTTACTTTTATCTAAGTATTTACTAGGATTATCCAGTATTTTACTTAAACTAAGATTAATACTTCCTTTTATATTATTAAAGTCTTCTTTATCAACTAAACTTATAAGAGTTCCCATACTTTCTTTATAATCTTCTAATTTAATTGTCTTCATATTATATTATATTTATATTTTATTATTTAGTTCATACATTATTATACTAGCACTAACACCAGCATTTAAGGATTCACAAAGAGGATCCATTTTAATATATAGTTTTTTATCAGCATATTTTTTAATTGTATCTTTTACCCCACTAGCTTCACTACCAATTATAATTGCATTCTTTTTAGAAAATTTAATATCTTTTAAATCTTCTCCACCATTAACATCTGTTGTATATATAGTATAATCTTTTAAATTATCAAGCACATTTTCTAAATCGGCTATTACTATATTTTGATTAAAAATCATTCCTTCACTGGCGCGCAGTACTTTAGGATTATATATGCTTATAGAATCTTTACTAATTACGAGAGTATCTATATTAAAAGCCGTGCAGCTTCTAATTATTGTTCCCATATTTCCAGGATCTTTTATTCCATCAAGCATTAAAACATTACCTACTATATTCCCTTCATTTATCTTTTTAGCCACTCCCAATATATTTGGAATGCTTGTTAAAGTAGATAATTTTCTCATAACTTTTTCACTTACAAAAGTTTTATTTTTAAAATCAATATCCTCATCTTTTATTAAAAATATTTCTTCTAAAACGCCTTTTTTTAAAGCTTCTTCTACAAGGTGTTTACCTTCAATAATAAATTTATTTTCTATATCTTGATATTTTTTATCATTTAGTTTAGCTGTTTTTTTAATCTTTTCATTATTAACACTTTCAATCATTTTGACTCTCCTTAAGCATCTTTCTAGCCATTTTATGATATGGATAATATTTTTCTACTTCCTGCCAATATTCCGAGCCATGATTCATATGTTTAAAGTGACATAACTCATGAATAATAACATAATCTATTAAAGATACATCTTTTTTTATAAGTTCTGAGTTTAATGTAACAGTCATACTCCCTGTATTACATACACCCCATCTAGTAGACATTTTTCTTATCCTTAGTTTAAATTCTGGCAAATAATCAAACTGAGGTTTTAATCTTTCTAACCTACTTGAAAATATAACTTTACATTCATATGCTAGAAACTTTTCAAGCTCATTTTCATCTTTACTTATTATTTTATTGCCATCTATATATGTTTTACTAACCCCATCATACTCAATTATATATTTATCACCTAAATAATACATTTCATTAGGTTTTAAATCACTAACAGGAGTTCTTTTTTTAAGTCTTAATATACTCTTAGAATTCTTTTTAATAATTCTTTCTATCTCTTTATTAGATAACCTTTTATTACAGGTTACAACAAGGACATCTTCTTCCCATTTAAAATATATATTCTTAATTGCTTTTTTCTTTAGTTCTACTTTTGTAATAATATCATCAGTTAGATTTATATACATAAGTCATCACCTAAAAAGATTATAACATAAACTATAATATAGTTGTATTTTTTTTGATTTTGTGGTACTATACTTTTTACCTAAGGAGGGGAAAAGATATGAATAATTATGGAAAATTAGATCAAAATATTGCATTAAGCTTTCCTGCAGATAAATTTGTATTACACTATGAAAGAGAATATCATCCAAATTTAGGTAATCATTTAAATGTTTATTATGGAGACAATAGTGTTAGATCTATTGATTATAATGCAAAAAACATTCAACTTTTAGAAGATAAAATGGATACTCAAGTAATAAAAATATTTGAATATGTACAAACTTTACCTGATAATGATAAAAAGGTTTTACTTGGTGCAATTATGTTTGGTGGCGCTGGAATTATTGATACATATGCCTTTACACAACATGTACCAGAAGTATTATTAACAATTGGCACAGGATGTTTCTTCTATTCAAAACTTAAAAAAGCTTTCTTGTTAAACGATCTTGAAAAGAATTATATGATAGTTCAAAACAAAGAAAGAATAAATGAACATCTAAAAGCTAATAGAGATTTTCGTTATTGGCAAGATATGGAATTAAGTTCTAAAGCTGAAGAAGTAATAAGAGAAAAGCTTATAACAAATTCTAGAATATCTGTTAATGATGGTGACTCTTTTACAAAAGAGGATGTAAAAAAATTAGTAAAAGGCAATTAATATGAGAGACTATTATTTAGTATGCAAAAAATATAATATAGACACATTTATTAAACATTTCTATATTAAAAATAATGAAATCATTATAAAATATGCTAACTTAAAAACTAGCATTATTCCATATTCAAAAGAAAATCTTAAAAGAGTATTGGAAAAAATAAAAACACAAATCTATATATATGCTAAATACATTAATGATAAATTTTATTATGAACCTGGTCTTAAAAAAGCTGCTTTATCAACTATTCGCGGCATATTAATAGACGGAGTTGTTATTGGAAGTGGAATACTATCATTTCCAGTTGCTATGCCTATAGGAGCATTATTTGCTAGTTATCATCTATATGAGAACTACTGTGAAGAAGACTTAGAGTTAAATCAGTATTTCATGCAAAACGAAAGTATAATTGCAAAGAAATTTACTAAGAACTTTAATAATATTCTTACAACTCTATCTCCTAAAGCGCAAAAACACTTTACAGAGAAAATTAATAACATTCCAAGTGATATGGAATCTTATATTGATATAAATGATTTATCATTTATAAAAGAAGAAGATATTAAAACAATATTAAAACTTGCAAAGTAAAAAAGTACTTAACGTACTTTTTTTATTACAAAATTTTGTGAATTTCCTTTAAGTATATTGAAACTACTTTTTATTTATGATTAAATGAAGCTAAGAGATGTTAATCTAGTAGTGGGTGTGCCTCCAACTTTTATATACTGAGGAAGGAGGTATAGATATGACGGTATATAAATATATAGAATCATATCTTCATTTGTTTAATGGCTTATTTAGCCATCACCTTACTAATATTAATAGTTATACTACTAATATTAGTACAAATCTCATCACAAAAGTGATGAATCAAAACAAATGCACCTACATAATGTAGGTGCAACCAAAAAACTTTTATAAGGTGCATCTAAACTAGAATGCATCTCTTTTTATATATATATTATATACATAAAATACTTAAAAATTCAAGGTTTTTAAAAATATTCATAAAATTTTGTAATTACACGAAATGAGAAAAGCACATTATTAGTGCTCTTCTTCATATTTTTTAATTGCATTTAATATTCCTTTATATGGAAGTGTGGCACATGTAGTGCGGTTCGCCTGTTTATATATTTCTGAAAAAGCTAAAGCTTCATTTAAAAGATCTTCATCATATGGTCTTTCTTCTATCATGTTATAGAAGTTTTCAATAAATTTTTTAGCTTCTTCTAGCGTTTTACCAATTAATTCTTTTGTCATAATAGATGTAGATGCAGTTGATATTGCACATGCTTCTCCATCAAATTTAATATCCTTAATAATATTATCTTTAACATCTAAAAATAAATCGATATTATCTATGCAAGATGAATTATTAGTATTAACATATATATAATCTTTATCTTCTACTCTTCCTTTATTTTCAGGATTAGAATAATTATCTAAGATTACTTCTCTTCTTAAATTGTCATCCATTTATATCATTTCCTTTAATATTTTGTCTTTATCAGATAGAAGTTCTACAAGAGAATCTATTTCTTCCTTTGTATTATAGAAATAAAGTGATACTCTTACTGTATTTTTAACTCCTATATCTTTTTTTAGTATTTTAGCGCAATGATTGCCTGCACGTACGCATATATTATATTTATCTAAAAAGACTGCTACATCTTGAGAGAATATTCCATCTACATTAAATGCAAGTACTCCGCTTTCCGCTTCTGGATTAATAATATCAATATGTTTTATTTTAGATAATTTTTCTATTAAATATCTTTTAAGCTCTATTTCTTTTAGATAAATATTATCCATTCCTACTTTATTTAAATAATCTATAGCTGCACCTAGACCAATGACACCTGCAATATTAGGGGTGCCTGCTTCTAATCTTTGAGGAAGTTCTTTTAAATATACTTTTGTTTCATCATCAAATGACTCATTCATTCCTCCGCCATAATTTATAGGATCAAGTTTTTCGAGAAGCTCTTCTTTACCATATAAAACACCTACCCCAGTTGGGCCACACATTTTATGCCCTGAAAAAGCCATAAAATCAATATCTAAATCTTGTACATCTGTTTTTGAATGTGGTACTGTTTGAGCTCCATCAAGAACTACAAATATATTTCTTTCATGTGCAAGCTTAGTTATTTCTTTTATAGGTCTTACATCCCCAACTACATTTGTAATACCCGCAAGGGCAATAACTTTTGTATTAGGAGTTATACTATTTAATACATTTTTAACTGTTACATGAAGTGAATCATCTAAGTTTATATAATTAATCTTTATTTTGTTTGTATCTGCAAGTCTAAACCAAGGTAAGATATTTGAAGCATGCTCCGAATTAGTAATTAAAACTTCATCTCCTGCTTCTAAGTATTTTTCAAAAAAACCTCTGGCTATCATATTTAAACTTTCAGTTGCGCCACTAGTAAAAATAATTTCTTCACGTTTTTTGGCATTAATAAAATCTTTTACTTTATCTCTAACACCTTCATATGCCATATCTACTTTTAAACTGATATTGTAATCTCCTCTATGCGCATTAGCAGAATAATTTTCATAATAATCATCCATAGCTTTAATTACAGAGTATGGCTTAAAAGTAGTTGCGCCATTATCAAAATAAATTAAATCTTTTTTAAGCATGGGAAAATCTTGTTTAAAATCCATAATCCCACCTCCTTTATAAAATCTCTTTTATTTTTCCTTTAAAGTCTTCATCAAATATCGAAAGTATAAAACTATCTTCTAAAAGTTTATTTGCTTTTTCATTTGATATTCCTTTACTTTCTAAATATAGTAAATCATCATCTGATATTTTGCATATAGCTGCGCCGTGATTAGCTTCTACATTGCAAGAATCAACTAGTAAATTAGGAATAATTACTATATTTCCCGTACCTTTATTAATAACTTTTGCATATTCATTAAGTATATTATCTTTTGAATCTTTATCTATTTTACCATCCATTTTTATTTTAACATCATTATTACCTTCATTTATTCCTCTAACATATACATTAGAGATAGCATTATTACTTAAAAGATTAGTATTTATATTCAAATTATATACTCCATCAGTAATAAATGAGCATGCTAAAATAAGTTTTGAATTTTCATTTAAGGAAACATTTATATCTACATTTTTGTTTTTACATTTATTAAATAAATTAAGTACTAATATAGCGCCTTTATTTATAGTAATATCTAAATCTAAATCTTTTTCATAATTTATGCTATTAATTATTGCTTTACCATCAATAGTTAATTTGCTTTTGATATCAAGACTTTTAAAAGAACTTAATTCATCAGCTAGTAATATATTATTCATTTTCTTCACCAGCACTTATATTAAATGCCCCAGAAAATCCTTCTTTTTCTATTTTTTTAGCTAAGTCATAATTTCCAGACACAGCTATTTTACCATCATTAATAATATGTACTTTATCTGGTTTTAAACCTTCTAATATATTTAAATGATGTGTAATAATTATAATAGAACAATTATTTTCTTTTTTATATTCTTTAATAGTTTTAGTAATTGATTTTAAACTGTCTATGTCAAGGCCAGAATCAAGTTCATCTAGCATAATTAGTTTTGGTTTTAACATATATAAATGAAGCATTTCATTTTTCTTTCTTTCTCCACCAGACATTCTTTCATTTATACCACGATGTAAAAATTCTTTAGGTAAATCTATTTTTTTAATAACTTCGTTTATTTCTTTATTAAATTCAAAAATAGATTTATGCATTCCTCTTTCATTTAATGCTAGTCTTAGCATTTCTGCATTAGTTACTCCCGGTATTTCTAGTGGATTTTGAAATAACATAAATATACCTTTTTTGGCGATTTCTGAAACTGGTAAATCAGTTATATTTTCACCATCATATATTATTTTTCCTTTAACATCATAATTGATTCTATCTCCAAGTATAGTTTTACATAAAGTGCTTTTTCCAGTTCCATTTTGGCCCATTATTACATGCACTTCGTTATCATTTATTTCTAGATTTAAATCTTTTAAAATTTCCTTTTTATCTTTTGAGTTTACGGTTAAATTTTTAATTTGAAGCATTATTATGCCCCCTTATTTAAAAGATAATCAACTATACTTAATACAGAATATATAATTAATATTAAACCTATTGTAGAAAATACTAGATTATCTACAAATATCATATATATACCAACTAATATTAGAATAAAACCAATTATTAAACTAATTATACTTCCTTTAGTAGCTTTCATTGTATTCGCACCACTAGCTATTATTGACAAACCACTAAGTAAAATCCAAATACCCATTACTAGTCTAACAAGTAATTCAAAAGCACTATTAAATATTATAAATATAAGACCAATTAATATCATAACTATATTAAAATATTGATCCGTGCTTGTACTAGTACTTGATTTAGAATCAAAAATTGCTTTTGATATACCAAGAAACAAAAATACACCACCGATTATATATGATAAAGCTTTAGTCATACCACTTGGATTAGTAAACAATAATATTCCAAGTATTAATAATACTATACTTGTTATAAGTGTATTGGTAGTTTTATAACTTTTTATTTTAATAACTTTCATAAAATCACTTCTTTCCCATGTATTATATCGCACTTTATTTGTTTTTTAAAGATATAAGTTCATCAACTTTTTCATTATAATTATCACTTTTGCATATATAAGAACCAACTGTAATTATATCTACATCTTTTAGTTTAGAAAAATTTGTATTATTAACACCACCATCAATTCCAATTAAGAATTTAAGGTTTCTTTTTTCTCTTATATTTTTTAGCGTTTCGACTTTTTCGAGCGAATTTTCCATAAATTCTTGTCCACCCATACCAGGTTCAACACTCATAACTAGAACTTCATCTAACTTTTCTAAATATGGTGATATTTCTGTAATATCAGTATCAGGTTTAATTGCAAGTCCGCATCTTATATTAAAGCTTTTAATATAATCGAGTAGTGAATCTATATTATCATCTATTTCTACTTGAAAGATAATCATATCTACATTTTTTAAACTAGAATAATATGTTATATATTTAAAAGGATCATCAACCATAAAGTGGACATTTAATGGTTTAAAAGTATTATTTAGATGCTTGAAAGGATCAACAATATTAGGTACAAATTTACCATCCATTACATCTATATGAAAATACTCTGCTTTTGTATCATTTACTCTTTTAATAGTTTCATCTAAGTCGTAATTACTAGACAATATTGATACTGCTATATCCATCATAATTCACCTCTAAACTTTATATAATTATCATATCTTGATTTTAGTATTTGTTTATTTTCTACTGCTTTTTTTACATTACATCCATCTTCTTTATCATGGTTACAATCTTTATATTTGCAAGTAAACTCTTTGAATTCTATAAAATAATTCTTTAACTCATTTTTATCAGTATTTATATCTAGACTACTAAAACCAGGAGTATCTACAAAGAATACATCCTTTACTTTATGTATTTCTGTATGACGAGTAGTATGTTTACCTCTTCCAAGAGCCTCGCTTATTTCATCTGTTTTTAAATTTAAATCTCCAAGTTTATTAATTAAACTAGATTTACCAGCCCCTGTTTGACCAGTTAGAACAACTATTTTTTCTTTTAAATATTCAAGAAGCTTTTTTGTCTCTGTATTTTTAAATACTTTAATTCCTATTCTTTCATAATAACTAAATATTTTATCTATATCATCAAGTTCTTCCTGATTTAATAAATCACACTTAGTTAAGCATATTACAGGCGTTATATCATTTTTTGTTATAACAGCAATTTGTTTATCTAGAAGTGAAAGAGATAAATTTGGTTTTCTAACACTAGTAACTATTAAAGCAACATCAACATTTGATACATTTGGTCTATCAAGGATATTTTTTCTAGGTAATATTTCTTTAATTAGGTTTTGTTTATAGTCAAAAACGACAAAATCCCCAACTAGAGGAGTTGTTTTGTCGTTTCTAAATTTACCACGTGCTCTACATTCATATGTTTCATTTTCACTTTGCACGGTATATAAGTTACTTATAATTTTAATTATTGTTCCATTTTTATCCATTAGATTCCCCTGTATTATTTGTTTCTGGAGCAATTGCAACAGTTATTGTAAGTGTTGCACCACTTTGTATTTTTGTGTTTTTAGGTCTTGACTGAGCAATAATTGTTCCAGGTTCTTCAGTTGTTGTTTCTTGCATTTTTTGTTTTAGTTGTAAGTTATATTTTTTAGCAAATTCTTCTATATCTTGATATGTATAATCTCCAGTTGTAAAGTCTGGATATAATGAATCAATATCTGGAACGTATAGTGTTACAGTATCTCCTTCTTTAACTTTTTCTTTAGGTGCAGGTGCTTGACTAATTATCTCATCTGCATCGTAATCGACTGGATTTTCTACTTCTTTCTTTTCAATCAATACTTTTAATCCATAATCATTTTCAAGTTTATCTTGAACATTTTTATAGTCTCTACCTGTATAATCTTCAAGTGTTATCATGCTTGTTCCCGTTGAAACATATATAGTTACTTCTGTTCCTTCTTTTACAGTTCTTCCTGCTGCAGGATCAGTTTTAACTACTTTACCAGCTTTAATATCATCGCTTGCTATTTCTTTTAACTTAGAATTAATTTTTAATCCTTTATCAAGCAGTTTTTCTTCTGCTTTTAATTCATCAAGTCCTGATACATCCGGAACTACAGTGTTAGACACTGATGTTATTTTAGGAAGAATAACTACAAGTGCTGTTACTAAAACAACAATACCTGTAAATATTGAACCAAGTATGAGTAAAAGTTTATTTTCTTTTTTCATTTCATCTGCATCAACTGCTTTTGATTTAACTACTTCTTCCTCTTCTTCATCAGGTTTAACGTTTTTAACGCTTTCTTTTAATTTTTTAGCAGTTTTATCACTTTCTTCAAATTCTTTATATTCGTATTCTATTATAGGTTCATCCGCGCGTTTATCATCCATTGCTGTACTTATGTCGTTAAGCATTTCTCTAGCATCGGCGTATCTATTTTTTGGATTTTTTGCAGTTGATCTTTTTAATATATTAACTATTGAATTTGGAACATTTGGTAATTTTTTAGTAATATCAGGTAGTGGTTCTTTTAATTGTTTCAATGCTATTTCTACTGCGTTTTCTCCCCTAAATGGTAATTCTCCTGTAAGTAATTCATACATAAGTATTCCCATAGAATATATATCACTTTGCATTGTAGATCCTTTACCACTTGCTTGTTCTGGTGGTAAATAATGTACTGAACCCATAACTGAATTTGTTTGAGTAAGCTGTGTTGAATTTAATGCCATTGCTATACCAAAATCAGTAATTTTAACAAGTCCAGAATCAAGTATCATTATATTTTGAGGTTTAATATCTCTATGAATTATATATGAATCATGAGCAACTGCCATACCTTCACATATTTGACTCATTATATCCACAACTTCTGAAAGAGTTAATTTTCCACGTTTTTTTATTAATTCTTTTAGATGTTTACCTTCGATATATTCCATTACAATATAATAGTTTCCGTTATCTTCACCAACATCGTACACTTCAACTATATTTGGATGAGATAAACTAGATGCTGACAAAGCTTCTCTTTGAAAACGTCTAACGAATTTCTCGTCTGTTGCAAGATCTCCACGTAAGATTTTTACAGCGACATTTCTATCTAAAATTGTATCGTAAGCAAGATAAACATTAGCCATACCACCTTCACCAATAGATTTAATAATCTGATAACGCTCGTTTATCTTTTGTCCTTTCATTATCATACTTACTTCTCCTCCTTTAGTAAATAAGCTATTGATATGTTATCTGTACCCCCACGAGAATTGCTTTTTCTAACTAGCTTTTTAAGTTTTTCTTCTATAGATAAGTCTTCTTCATTTAAGACTGCTTCTATTTGTTTATCATTAAGCATATTTGTTAAACCATCACTAGCAAGGAATATTCCATCAACGCTAGTTTCAACATCAAATTCATCTGGTTCTATAGTTTCACTTGCACCAAGCGCTTTCATAAGAACGTTTTTCTTTGGATAGTTAACTGCTTCCTCTTCTGTAAGTTCACCAGCTTCTATTAAAACATTTATAAGCGAATGATCTTTTGTAACTTTATGTAATTTTTTATTCTTTATAACATATCCACTAGAATCTCCAATGTTTCCAAATATCAAAAATTCATCTGTTAGTATTGCTACTACAAGAGTTGTTCCCATTCCAAGTGCTTCTCTATTCTTGTTTGCATATTTTATGATTTCACTATTAATTATAAGTATATTTTCTTTAAGCCAATCAACGGCATCTCTTTTATTTCCAATTGAAGATAATTTCTTAAATCTTTCACTTAGATGATCGACTGTTATTTTACTAGCAACTTCACCCGCTCTATGTCCACCCATTCCATCGGCTACTATAAGCATATGTTCACCCATACCATTTTTAACAATATTTACATTATCTTCATTATGATCTCGCATCATTCCAGTATCGGTTATATAAAATGATTTCATTTTTCCACCTCTTTTGCTCTTAATTGGCCACAAGCAGCATCAATTCCACCGCCAAATTTCTTTCTAATTGTAATTGTTATTCCACTTTTTCTTACTATATCATAAAATTCCATTTTGGTTTTATCATCACTTCTTTTGTATTCTATATGACTAGTTTCATTATATGGAATTAAATTAACATATACGTTTTTACCTTTAAGTAAGTTTACAAGCTCGTTTGCACACTCTTTTGTATCATTAACTCCCTTTAATAAAAGATATTCAATTGTAACTCTTCTATTAGTTTTTTTGGAATAATAATCAATTGCATCCATCACTTCTTTAATGTTATAGGCTTTATTTATTTTCATAATTTTACTTCTAAGCTCATCATTTGGTGCGTGTAAGCTTACTGCCAGATTAATCTGCAGAGGAAAAGCAGCGAACTCTTTAATTTTTGGGACAATTCCACTAGTTGAAACTGTTATATGTCTAGCGCCTATTGCAACACCTTTTGGATCATTTATAATTCTCATAAAGTCTGTTACATTTTCATAATTATCAAATGGTTCTCCAATTCCCATTATTACAATACTATCTATTCTTCTTTTTATATCTTCTTCAATTGCTAATATCTGCTCTACTATTTCTCCTGCAGTTAAGTTTCTAACCTTTTTTAATCTTCCAGATTCACAAAAACTGCATCCCATATTACAACCAATTTGACTAGATACACACACGCTTACTCCATAATCATGCATCATAAGTACCGCTTCTATGAAGTTTCCATCTTCTAACTTAAATAAGTACTTGCTTGTATCTTTACCTGTTTGTTTTTCTTTTATTTCTATCTTACCAAAGTAGTAATCTTCTTTTAATTTTTCTATTACTTCTTTTTTTATATTAGTCATTTCATCAAATGATTTAACACGTTTTGAGTATAACCATTCAAAAACTTGAGTCGCTTTATAACTCTTAAGACCCATATCAATAAAATATTTACTCAAATTCTCTTTAGTTACACTGTATATATCCATAAATATTTTTACTCTTTCTATCTAATTAATTATAACAAAATATATAAGCATTTTCAATATATTTAAAGATTATTAGTCACTTGATTAGTTATGATTGTTATGCTATTATATAGAGCCATAATAAATAAAAGGAGAATAAATAATGAAAGAAGACTCAAAAAATGAAATTTTGAATATCGAAAACAAAATATATGTAATTGATGATAAACAAGTAATGCTGGATTCAGATTTAGCAGAACTTTTTGGTGTAGAAACAAAAAGAATAAATGAAGCAGTAAAAAACAACATCAAAAAGTTTCCTGTGGAATACTCATGGAAATTAACTAATGAAGAAACTAAAATTTTTTTGGTCGAAATTTTCGACCAAAAAAAAGAAACAAGAGGTGGAAGATACAAAAACCCAAGAGTTTTTACTGAAGAAGGCATTTTTATGCTTGCAACAATATTAAAATCTGAAACAGCAGTAAAAATGAGTATAAAAATAGTAGAGTCTTTTGTTAAAATGCGACATTTCCTTATTGACAACAAAGATATCTATAAATCTCTTAATAATCTTAATTTACGTCTTAGTGATACCGAAGATAAAGTTGATAAACTATTTTCAAAATTTGATAAAAAAGAATATCTCTATTTAGAAAACTCAGAATATGATGCTTATTCAGACATAATAAAAATACTTAAAACTTCAAAACAAAATATTATTATAGTAGATCCATACGTAGATATAACATTCTTAGATACCATTAGAAATATTAAAACAAAAGTAACTCTAATTACCCAAAGAAGAACAAGACTCACTAAAACAGAAATAGATAAATATAACACACAATATAATAATTTAACAGTTATAAAAAATTCTTCCTTTCACGATAGATACCTAATTATAGATAATAAAGATATATATCATTTAGGTGCTTCTATTAACTATGCTGGCAATAAGGTTTTTTCTATAAATAAATTACAAGATGAAGACATTATAATTTTACTTAAAGATAAAGTTAATAAAATTATAGAAAAAAAGAAAGCAACTACTTAGTTACTTTCTTACTTTTAATTAACATATAAATACATCCAACAATAACTCCTAAAAGCAAAGTGCTTACAACTAATACCCAAGCTTTTATTCTATTTCCAGTAATAGGCACTTTAATTGTCATCTTATCTATCTTTTCGGGGATAGTCTCTTTCTCTACAACTAGATTAATTCTATATACAACATGGCCTTCATCAGTTGTAATAGTTACTTTAGTACTTCCTTCTTTTAATCCTATCAATTCTTTATTCTCAATTTTAGCTATACTTTCATCTTCTATTGTATATTCTATCTCTTTATCTTCAGTATAGTAATCAAGATATGAACTTAAATCTAACTTGTCACCAGGTTTTAATTTTGTTTCTTTATCAAAATATACCATTGTATTTGATTTAGTTTGACCTCCCATACTTGTGCTATCAACATCATAAATATCATAGTTAAGTACACCAGGTTCATTATTCATCATAAATTGTTGGAAATCATTTAAAGAATCATCTTCACTAGAATCAATATTTGTATATTTCAAAGAATTAAAATTAGAATTGTATATGTTAACAAATATATCTCCTGTTGCAGGATAACTTACAATTTTACCAACATTACTATTATATATATTAATAGTGCCTGTATATGGAACAATTACTTGACTACCAAAATCCATATTTTCAATTTTTATGTTTCCTAAAATCGATATTGTTTTTAAAGAATTTAATGTTGATTCATCAACTTCAAGTACGTCGTTTAAATTAATTTCTTCGGAGTTAAGTTGATATGAATCTGAATCAACATATCCTAATAATAATAAAAAAGCATGTGTATTTAAAAGTTTAATTTTTTGAGAATTATATATTGATATCGTATTTGTTTCACCAATGTTAGATACACTTATATTTTGAATATCAGTTAAGTCTAATTGATGAATTATCTTGTCAATATTAGCAACTTCAAGATTTTGTGCATTTTCAGTAGTTATGTACGCTAAACTGCCAAATCCACTTATATTAACATCTTTAATATTTTTAAAGGCAACGCCAACAGCGTCTAAATTGTGATTATTACCATTAATAGTAATAGACTTTGGGAAATTACTCCCTTCAGTAATATTGAATCCATACTGATTTGAATAATCACTATTAATATTGATTATAATGTCTTTGTCTGTTAAATCCGATAAACTATCTATATTGTCTTTGACTGTCGATAAATCGGTATATTCACAAGTTTCACATACATTATATGTGAGTGTTTCTGCATTAGCAAGGACTGGCATTAAAAACATTATTAATAAAATGCTTATATATTTTTTCATATACTTACCTACTCTCTAGTTATATTATACCTTATAATTAAAAAGTTAGTCAACAAATAATAAATATTATTTACACTAAAAAAAGGCAAGTAATTGCCTTATTTGTGTATTAGATTTATTACATCTTTTATTGATATTATTATCATTAAAAGCATTAGTAATGCAAAACCTATAGAATTAATTGCATTTTCTATTTTAGGATTCATTTTTTTCTTTCTAATAGCTTCTATTATTAAAAGCATTACTCTACCACCATCAAATGCTGGGAAAGGAAGTATATTCATAAATCCTAAGTTTATACTTAAATATGCAGTTAGATATAAAATTGATTCTACACTAGTATGTCTTGCTTCACCTACTACAGAATATATACCTATAGGTCCTGATAGTGCATTAAGTGATATATTACCAGTTATTAAATTAATAATAATTGCCCACATAGTATAGATTATAGTAAAGAATTTTTTGAATGCATATTTAAATGCAAAAATGATTCCTTTATGTCTTTTTGGATCTTGTCCTATACCAAAGACTTTAGTTTCATTCCCTGCTTTATCTTTTTCTACTTTAGGTGTTATTTCGTATTCTTTAATTTCGCCATCTGCTTTTTTAACTTTAAATGTATAAGTATCACTATCATTTTTCAAATTTAAAATTAGAGTTACTTTATCCCAAGAACCTGCTTTTTTATTATTAATTGCAAGTATTCTATCTCCAACTTCAATACCAGCTTCACTTACAGGATAACCTTTTGGTGCTATTCCAACATAACTTTCTGTTTGAGGCGCACCCCAAATAAGGGCTGATGCGAATAGGATTACAAATCCTGTTATAAAGTTCATTAATACACCAGCAATAAGTATTAAACATCTAACTGGTATACTTTTATTACATAGATATTGATTCTTTTTTAGTTTAATACCGCTTCCATCATCTTCTCCGTCTTCCCCTGCAATAGCGCAGTATCCACCAATTGGAAAAAGTCGCAAACTATATTGAGTAGGATCATTTTTTCTTTTAAATCCCCATATTTTTGGCCCCATACCAAGTGCAAATTCGTATACATAAGCACCATTCTTTTTAGCAGTAATAAAATGGCCAAATTCATGTACAAATATCAAAACCCCAAGTATTACTATTAAAACTATTAATGTTAACATATTTTATCCTTTCTAAATAAATCTAAATAAGATAACAAATACCATAACCACAAAAGTTATACTATCTATCCTATCGAGTATTCCACCATGCCCAGGTATAAGATTAGAAAAATCTTTAATATTATTTTCCCTTTTAATAAGACTATAGAATAAATCTCCTATTTCACATACTATTGTAAGTAATGCAAGACATGGAATAACTATATATAATGGTGCTACATTTATAAATCCTACATAAACTATTGTACTTAAAGCAGTTCCCATTACTATACCACCAATAAATCCTTCAAGTGATTTATTTGGGCTTATTTTAGTTATTTTTCTTTTACCAATCATAACACCAGTAAAATAAGCGAATACATCTGTACATATACATAATACTAATAGCAATACAAAATATTTTAATTCATATAAAAACAGATTCATTATTATATTTAATGCAAGACCAACAAAAATTATAAACGCGCTTAAAAACATTGCCTCTTTAGAAGTATATTTATAATCTTTGTTCTCATAATAAAACACTGTTGGTAAAAACATAAGCATAAATGCTGCAATTAAATATTTATAATTGATTCCAATAATATCAAACATCGCAGTTGTATTTGATAAAACTATTAAAAGCATTGCAACTAGTCCAAGTATTACAACAGGTTTTGGATAACTTTCTAATCCTCTTATTGATAATATTTCTTTATACGCTAAAATACTTAAAATTCCTATACCTACTACAAAAAGTTTTCCCCCTACTAAAACAAATGGTAAACATATAAGGATCATAAGTATTGCACTAATGATTCTTTTTTTCATATTTTTCTTAACCTTTCACAAAGATATTATATATTATTTTTTATCTTTAATCAACTTAAAATGCTTTTTTATGAAGTCATGTTCACATTCATTGGACATATAATTGTTTTTATTTTTATACATTTGTTCTATTTTATTAATATTTACATTTTTATTAAAGAGAAAACTATGATTCATCCTTTCTAAATAAAAACTATTCATATAATATGGGGTATTATTATAGTTTCTAAATATAGATATTATTAAGAATATGATTACTATAATATTTTTATATATTATACTTATATTTAAAGCAAATATCAAAACAAGAGTAATTAAAGAAATGTAAAACATACAAATTAAACTCTTCTTTAGTGGTAAAAATAATTCTAAGATATTTTTTAGTATTTTCTCTCCATCAAGTGGGATAACAGGAATCATATTAAATATAATAATTAGATTATTATAATATAGTATTTGTTCTTTATATGATAAATCTAGATTTAAAACTATAAACCCAAATATAATTTGAAATAAAATACCACCTATACTTATAATTAAATCTTCATATATGTTTGTAGATATATATGAATCTAAACTTATTATTCCACCAAAAGGAAGTATAGATATTTTAGTAATTTTTCTATTAAATATAAGCATAAATGTTATATGTCCTATTTCATGAATCATTATGATTATACTTATTATTAAAACATATTTAATTAATCCCTCATTTAATGCCAGCAGTAATAATACATATGTAATTGGATGCACAGTTATTTTATTTAATAACTTCTTCATATTTTAAGTTTTTACCATCTTTAATAAATGTAAGTGTAATTTTATCATCTATTGCATTACCAAGCATACTTCCTTTACTTACATAGTCATATAGTTTTACGTTAAGGTTAGTTACATTACTATACCAATAATCTATATTATCTATACCTTGAATTATTACTGTATTACCAAGGTTATCTTTTTCACCAATAAATACAACTAGACCCGAATTAATAATAGGGACTAAATAGTTTTTATTAACTGTAAGTTTATAAGCATTATTTTCCTCTTTAATATCTTTATAAGTTATTTTTTCATCAAATACCATTTCTTCTTTATCCTCTTTTAGCGGAATAACTTTACCAAAGTATTTATTATACATATTTGTTATTTTATTAAAAGATAAGTTTCTATTAATAGCTATATCTTTAAATAATTTTCTATATTCTGATTTAAAGTTTGTAATAGATATTATACTTAAAAATAGTATTATAGATATTAATAATCTACTTATTAAGTTGTTTACATATTTATTAGGTTTACTTTCTTTGTTATTACTAGAATGTTTACTCTTATATATATTATCCATTTTATTCACCAATTAATTTTATGTTAATAATTAAAATACATTACAAATGTAAAGTAATAATATAGATTTATTTTCATTATTCATATTTTTGCTATAATTAATTTAAGAAAGGATAATTTTTATGGAAGAAGGTAAGAAAAAAAATAAGGGGTTAATAGTTTTAGTTGTTATTTTAATACTTATAATACTAGGCTTGGTCGGTTATATAATGTATGGTACAAATGTCGTTTATAATCATTTTAAAGCAGAAGAAAGCACTACACAAAAAGAAGAAGAAACAGTAATCAGTAATGAACTAGCTAGCGAACTACTTGATAAGGTTCCATACCATGATCACGTAATAGACTATGAAAATAAAGATTTAGTCCCTTATTATAATGACAAATATATTGTAAGTGATATAGATGAGAAATTATTAATATATGAGGCTTATAATGCCGCAGTAAACACATCATATATAGATACATTTGAAAAAGGTGATTTTCCTACTGGTACTGGTGGAGGAAAGTGCATTAAACTTGCCAATTTAAATGATTTTTTAAAAGAGGATTATAATATTACTATTAAAGGTGAAACCAAAGAATTTGAAATTCCTGAACTTGGCACAGTAGGAATGATTTATATGAGTGAAGAAGATGTCTGCTTAGTTCCACAAGAAGGTGGAATGGTTAGTTCATATATTACAAGTAAGTTAGATAAAGCAAGATATAATGGAGATGATATCGAATTATATACTACTGTTTTATTTAATTATATTGCTTGGAATGGAGAAACAATGGACCATACTTTAACAAGTGATCCTGAGTATAAAAACGTACTTGAAAAATTTACAGAAAAAGAAACTGATTCAGATATCAGTCTTAATAATGAAAAATTATTCCAAAAGTATTATAATCAAGGATCAAAATATAAACATACTTTCAAGCTTAATGATGATGGCTTTTATTACTGGTACTCAACAGAAAAAGTTGGAGATTAATCCAACTTTTTTATTTGTATTCATTTATTAAGTTCATGTATTTTTCTTTTAGTTCTTCAAGTCTTTCTTCTGTTTTGGCTTCAAATCTTGTTGTTAGGTTTGGTCCAGTATTACTTGCTCTAACAAGGGCCCAACCATCTTCATAGCATACTCTTGCTCCATCTATATCGATTAGTTTAGCATCTTCTGTTTTAGCAAATTCTTTTATTTTTTCTACTATTTCAAATTTGTTTTCTTCTGTAACAGGTATTTTTATTTCAGGAGTTGAATAGTATTTTGACATATGCTCATATAACTCGCTTACCTTTTTACCAGTTTTAGCCATTATTTCAAGAAGTCTTATACCACCATATATTCCATCGTCAAATCCAAGCCATCTATCTCTAAAGAATACATGTCCTGATAATTCCCCGCCAAAATCCATGTCATTTTCTTTAATATATTTCTTTTGATATGAATTACCTGTTCTATAAATAATTGGATTACCTCCAAGTTTTATTATTTCATCTTCAAGTTGCTTAGAACATTTTACATCAAATTCTGCATTTTTATTTTTAGCAGTTGGCATAATATCATCCCATATAATAGCCATATATGTATCTATCGAAACTATTTCACCATTTTCATCTACTATTCCAAGTCTATCCGCATCACCATCTAATGCTATTCCTACATCAGCCTTTGTCTCTATTACTTTTTTAGATATCTGCTGCATGTTCTCAGGAACCAAAGGATCTGGATGATGATTAGGAAAATGTGGATCACTTACATCATTTATATATATAGGTTCTATATTTAAATTATCAAATATTTCTTTCATTACATATGTTCCAGTCGCATTCGCTGGATCTATAACCACTTTTAATGGTTTAACAATATTTATGCCTTCTAGCACTCTATTTACATACCTATCCTTTTCATAAACTTCTTCTACTTTGCCTTCACCACTTGCAAATACTCCTGAGCATGCAAGTTGATATAGCTCTTGTACCTGGTCTCCTACTATATTATCATAGTTCTCAAATGCAATTTTAAACCCATTATCATTAACAGGATTATGACTTGCTGTAACCATTACACCTGAATCAATTCCAAGATCTAAACATGCAAAGTAAAACATAGGGGTAGTTGATAAACCTAAATATTTAACATCTATTCCTGTTTCAGTAATTCCCTTAAGTAAATTTTTAGTTAAGGACTCACCTGATAATCTATTATCATGTCCAACAACGCATTCTTTTTTTCCAAGTGATTTAATCTTAGTACCAAATGCAAGTCCTACTCTATAAGCTGTTACTTCGTCAAGTAAAGTTGGATATTCACCTCTTACATCATATTCTCTAAATATTTCTTTATGTAACTCTATTCTTTCCATGTTAATCTATCACTCCTTTAAGTATTCCAAACGAAAATATCATCATAATTACTGCAGCCATTAATACTCCTGCAAGTATATAGTAAAAGCTCTTCTTTTTATCCATTTGAAGTAATACCGCAAGTAAACAACCAGTCCATGCTCCTGTCCCTGGAAGAGGAATACCTACAAATAAGGTTAGTCCAAAAAAACCATATTTTTCAATTGTTTTTTTCTTACTTAATGCTTTTTTCTTCCACTTTTCAATTCCTTTTTTTAATAATTTACTTTTAGATAATAAATTAAATATCCATTCAAGTAAAAATAAACCAATTGGAATTACAAGTATGTTACCTATTAAACAAACTATTAAACTTGTCCAAGGATTCATGTCAAGTAATGCTGCTGCAATAAGTCCTCCACGAAGTTCAAGAATCGGTAAAAGTGAAAGAATAAATATAAATATATATTTTCCTAGTGTTGATGCAAGCATACCACTAAATAATCCAACTAAGTAGCTTGCTGCTTTTTTTGCCATAAAAATGTTCCTTTCTATTAAAAACGTCTTAAAAATTTAACTATTATATATGCAAAACCAGCAACTATAGTAATCATAACTATTATCATAATGAAATTTTTAGCAACACTTGGTTTTGACTCTGTTTTTTCATGATTATATTCATTATCGAATACTAAATATATGTCACTTATTTTGTTATTATCAACCATAACTTTTACAGTTAAACCATTTGAGTTTGTTATTCCTTTGTAATAAAATTCAATTCTATCTTCAAATATATTCGAAAAATCATATACATATGTATAATAAAATGAATCTTTTGTTTCTTCACCAATTATAGGAACATATTCTTTTGGAACCATGACTTTTTTATTGTTTATTATAGGAGTAAAGTATCCAAGATCTTCATTTTCGTTAAATTCTATATCTTCATACTTAATTAGATGTTTTCCATCTTCTTCATATATATAATCACTTATATCAATATAGTCATAGGAATCCGTTAATGGATAATAAACCAATTCATCTAAATTAACTGTATAATCTTCATATGAATCAATAAAATCTTTATAAATAAGTGTTTCATTTTTATTTAAGTTATTAGTATCTAATTTTCCATCTTTTAAATATTTAACTATTTTATTTGAAACATTTAACGCTTCTCTTTGTGTAGTAATATTTATTTTTTTGGAGCATCCAGTAATAAGAAATAATGATAAAAGAAGTATTAGTATTTTATATTTTTTCATAACTTTCACCTATTCTATAATCCTTCTAATTGCAAGTATATCTCCGCCAACACCGTTATAAACTATTCCGCAATCAGTGCACCAAGCATGAACTCTCATATTGTTTCCGGCATAAATTGCCACATGATGATTATTAGATCCATAAAATATTAGATCTCCCGGTTTAGCATTTGCAAGTCCATTAACAGCTTTACCTTTATGAATAAGAGTGTATGTAGTAGCACCTGCACCATCTCTTAAATCTATACCAAAGTGATAATAAACTCCGGATGCAAAACCTGAACAATCTGTTGCATATCCTGCAGCATAACATGAATCTAAATCAGGCATGCTTCTTCCACAAGGACCACCATACACATATCTTTTTCCAACAAAGGTAAGTGCATAATCTACTAGCGCATTACCTGTAGTTACACCTGAATATGTTGAACCTGAACTTGCATTACTTTTGGCTGCTCTTTCTTTCATCAATTTTATAGTTTCTTCTTCTTTTGCTTTTCGTACTCTTTCGTTTTCATCTGATATTGCTTTTTTTATAGCTTTGATAGTTTCAGTATATGCTGTTTTTTCTGTACCACTTTCCATCATACTTATTTTTCTTTCAGCAATTTGTACATTAGCAATCGTTTGATCTTCTTGTGCTTTTTCTACAGCCTCTTTTGCACTCATCGTTTTGGCATTAACTATCATTTCATCAGTTACATTAAAAAGGCAATCAATATTATTGTAGTCTAAATCTGTAAATGCTATATTACAAAAAGTATAAACAATAGTCGGTAAAAACAAAATAAGGGCTGCAGCAATAAATTTATAAGGTATCTTACCTACCTGTTTCATTAACTCATCTTGATTACCAGACATTGATGCTTTACCAATATCTAAACTTGTAGTTACTATAATAATAAGTGGCAATGCTATTTTTAGTATTGTTACTAATATATTGATTACTTTAAATATCGTTAATAATAATGGACTTGAACACATAATTTACTCTCCTTTTATAATTATAACTTAAAATATAAAAACTTACAATTAAAAAAGCCACCTTAGTGACTATTCATCAAATTTTATATTATCAAGTTCATCAATAATATCAAGCTGGGAATTAACAATAAGTCTAATTTTCTTTTTAAAGGTTATAGTATTCATTCTTAGTTTTTCGGCTTTTAATTCAGCTTTTTCTGCCTCAAGAAGCGCCTCATTAACAATTCTAGATGCATTATCTTTTGCATTAATAATTATTTTTTCAGCTTCTTCTTTTGCAGAGTTTATAATTATATCTTTAGGTTGATAATCATTAATAGATTTTTCATCTAATTTTTTCTTTAAATCTTTAATTTCTTCGTCTTTAGCTTTTAATTTCTCAAGCATTTTTGAATATTCGCTTGCCATCTCATCAACGAATTTATTAACCTCTTTTATATTATAACCATTAAAAGAACTATTAAACTTACTATCCATAGTTCCACCTCTTTTTTATATTACCAATCTATTTCTTCATCGTTTTTATCTTTAGCTTTTTCATCGTCTGTAATAGAACCTTGAACTTCAACATCCTTTGGTGTACATAAATAAATGCCTGGACCTATTTTTTGCATTTCTCCACCAATAGCATAAAGTGTTCCTGTTAGGAAATCAATTATTCTTTTTGCTTGATTTGCAGTTACTCTTTTAAGGTTAACTACTACTGTATTTTTTGATTTTAAATGATCAGCAATTGTAGAACTTTCAGAATAAGCACGTGGTTCAACCAATATCATTTGATTTGTTCCTTTACTTGCTTCTTTTTCTTTTTTACCTTGATTTATAGAATATCCCTCTTCTTTAGTAGTTTCTGTAGGTTCATCTACTTCATCACCAATTAATTTTTTTAAAGTGTTAAATGCCATATCTTTCACTCTCCTATTTATATTACTTTTTTATTGTATCATAATTTTTTATTTATTACTAGCACTATTTTTAAGTTTTACTATCGTAATTCCATCATTTTGACCATATACATAAAATTCTTCTACTCTTTTATCTTTTTTGAGTATATTATGAAGAGTATCTTTTAATACATGACCATTTCTTCCGTGTATAAAATATATTTTATCTTTTTTAAGTTTTAAGTTCATATTTATAAAATCTTTTATAATAAACACAGCAGTATCACCAGTTTCACCATGCAAATCTATACCTGGAAGTATTTTTAAGAATGGATCTATAAAATGATTATTCATTTTCTATTTGTACCTTTGCACTTGATAATCTTGCAGATGCTACTCTATTTGGTGAACATGATACATAATCAAGACCAATTTTAGTAAAGAACTTGATAGAATTATAATCTCCGCCTTGCTCTCCGCATACACCCATTTCTATCTTTCTAGACGCACTTGATTTTGCAAATTTAATAAGTGCACCCACACCCAATTCATCAACTGATTTAAATGGATCACTTAGATATATATTTTTATCATAATATGAATTTAAGAATTTGCCAGCATCATCTCTTGATAACCCATATGTTAATTGAGTTAAATCATTAGTTCCAAATGAGTAAAAATCTGCTATTTTACTAATTTCTTTACTAAGAAGTGCAGCACGTGGTGTTTCTATCATTGTCCCAATTTTATACGGTATTTTTACGTTATATGCTTTAAATAGCGCAGTTATTGTTTTTTCTACAATTGCTCTTACATATTTAAATTCTCTTATATCATTAGTAAGAGGAATCATTATTTCAATATTTGGTTTTAATCCGTTTTTTATTGATTTTATAGCTGCATTAATTAATGCTTTTGTCTGCATAACACATATTTCATTGTATTTAATTGCTAAACGGCAACCTCTAAATCCCATCATAGGATTAACTTCTGAAAGTTCTTTAATTTTATTTCTTATAACCCACTCGTCAATACCAGATTCCTTACTAAAATCTTCAATTTCATTTTCTTTTGGTAAAAATTCATGAAGCGGAGGATCTAAATATCTAACAATAACTGGATAAGGTGATACTTCTTTTATAAGTTCTTCAAAATCAGATTCCTGATATTTTTCTAAAATAGCAAGCTCATCTTTCCTTTCTTTCAAGGTGGATGCAAGTATCATTTTTCTCATATGAAGTATTCTTTCTTCATTAAAGAACATATGTTCTGTTCTAACAAGTCCAATTCCTTTTGCACCTGACTCCATAGCAAGCCTTGCTTCTTCTTTAGTATCAGCATTTGCTCTTACCTGAATTTTTTCATATTTTTTAACTATAGAAAGAATATCGTTTAGCATTATTTTTGTTTCATTAGGTGCTACTAACTTTAATTTACCGGCGTATACATTTCCAGTTGTTCCATCTATAGATATGTAATCACCTTCATTAAACGTATTATCGCCGATGGTTAATGTCTTTCTGTTATAATCTATTTCTATTTCACTTGCACCAGTTATGGTAGGTACTCCAAAGGTTCTAGCAATAATTGCTGCATGACTAGTAAGCCCACCTGTTTTAGTAAGTAATCCTTTAGCAGATAACATTCCATCGATATCTTCTGGACTAGTCTCTTCTCTTACTAGAATAATATCTTCTAATTTGCTGTTTTTTGCCTCCTCACTTGTGAATACAAGTTTACCAGTTGCACCACCTGGACTCGCAGGTAGCCCAGTAGTTAATGCTTTTGAATTTTTTAAATCATTTTCATCAAAGGTAGGTTTTAATAAAACTTCTAAATCGCTATCTTTTACCATTTTAATTACGCCTTTTTCATCGATTTTACCTTCATTTTTAAAATCTAACGCAAATTTAACATTGGCAATTGGGGTTCTTTTACTAGTTCTAGTTTGTAATATATATAATCTACCATCATCTATTGTAAATTCCATATCTTGTACATCACCATAATGTGCTTCAAGTTTTTGGGCAGTTTCATATAAACCATTATATACATCAGGCATAATTTCTTTTAATTTTTCAATTGGTTCTGGAGTTCTAACCCCTGCGACAACATCTTCTCCTTGTGCATTAAGCAAGAATTCACCTGTTAAAACATTTTCTCCAGTCGCTGGGTTTCTAGAAAATAATACCCCTGAAGCTGATTTTTCGTTTTTGTTTCCGTAAACCATTTCTTGGACATTTACAGCAGTACCAATCAAGTCACTTATTCCCATAACTTTTCTATAAGTAATTGCTCTTTCATTATTCCATGATTTAAAAACAGCTTCAATTGCGTTTATTAATTGAATATATGGATCATCAGGAAAATATGATCCACCAATTTCTAAATAATGTTCTTTATATTTTAAAATTAACTCTTTTAATTCATCAATTGTTAAATCTATATCACTTGTATATCCTCTTACTTTTTTAAATTCATTTAAATAACCACTAAATTTAGAAGTATCATATCCCATTACAACATCAGAATACATTTCGATTAGTCTTCTATATGAATCATATGCCATTCTAGGATTGGTTTTAGCCATCTCTTCACATATTTCTTCAGTCATACCAAGGTTAAGTATTGTATCCATCATACCAGGCATTGAAATAGGTGCCCCACTTCTAACAGAAACTAATAATGGATTAGATTTGTCATTAAATTTTTTCTTAGTTAATGTTTCCAAACCTTTTAGTTTTTCAAGTATTTCATTTTTTATTTCATCTGATAAGCCATTATCTTCATAATATTTATGACAAGCCTTTGTAGTTATAGTAAATCCATTAGGTACACATAAATTTAAATTTGCCATTTCTGCAAGATTCGCACCCTTACCGCCAAGCAAATCACGGGCATCTTTATTTCCTTCTTTAAAGTAATATACGTATTTCATATGTACTCCTCCCCAATTATTCTATTTAATTTTATCATATTTTTTGTTTCGAATAAAGTATAAACAAAAAAATGCATCAAAATATGCATTTTCTATTTCCTAGGATGTGCTTTTAAATAAGCTTTCCTTAAATTTTCATTTGATACATGAGTATATATACTAGTTGTCGATAATCTTTCATGTCCAAGTAATTCTTGCACTTCTCTTATGTCCATTCCTTCATTCAAAAGAAGTGTTGCAAAAGTATGTCTTAAAGTATGTGGACTTATTTTATGTTTAATCGAACTTTTAAGTATTAATTTATCAAGTATATCCTCTATTCCTCTTCTTGTAAGTTTATTGCCTAAATGATTTAAAAGAAGATATTCACTTTTTTTCCCTTTTAAAAGTTCTTGCCTTGCATTTATAACATAGTTACTCATAACTTCCTGGCACACTTTATTAAAATATACAATTCTTTGTTTATTACCTTTACCAGTTATTTTAATACTTCTATTTTTAAATTCAATATCTTGGATTTTAATATTAACTGACTCACTAACACGCACTCCAGTTGCAAACAAAAGCTCAAGTATCATTCGATTACGAATACCAAGTGCAGTTTCATCACATGTCTTTACTAAATCTAAAAACTCATCATATTGCAAATAATTTGGAAGTTTCTTTTCTTTTTTAGGACCTCGTACTAATTTAAAAGGAGAATTATCTGCTTTTTTAGTATCTATCATAAATTTATAAAAACTTCTAATTGAACTTAAATGCCTATTAACAGATGAAGCACTTAATTTCTTTCCTTTTAAATAAACCATATAATCAACAACATCTTTATATTCTAGACTTAAATATTTTAATTTTTTATTATTTATATATTCACTAAAATCATATAAATCTTTTTCATAACTAGATACTGTGTTTTCAGAATACTTCTTTTCAAAAGTTAAATAATTTATAAATTCTTCTATATTTTTTTCCATTTAATAACTCTTAGGTTTTTCTAGACCATATTCTTCATTTATATCATCAAAGATATCTCTTATTTCGCCCCATTTTTTATTAAATAAGCGAACATATTCATCATAATATTTATTAATTTCTGTACTATAAAATTTTCTGCTTTTATCTTTTGAGGCATTTCTAATTATATTTAAAAACTGATCAATATTGTTTCTAAATTGAACATCATTTGTTCTTCTTTTTATTTCATTAAATAAAAATATAATCGCAGGAATATCTTTGTTGTTAATTATTTTCTGGTAGTAATCTTTATCTAAATATGGAAAATCTGGTTCGTTATTGTCTCTTTCTTCAAAGTTGTATTCATCATATTCAAATCTTTCTTTATACTCTACTTCTTCTTTATTTAATGGCCCAGAGAATGCAATTTCATCTGGCGACATATCTTTAAAACTACTTGGCATTTTATCACTCCTATCTTCTTTTAGTTCAAAGCCATTATATCTGTTTATTAAATTCATACTAATTATTAAATCCATTTTATCATGTTTTAAAACTTCTTTTAATAAATAATTATATGCATTTATATATTCTCTTTTTTCTTTAGCATGTGTTTCATTTACTTTTTTTAACAAATGTACTATTTCATTTATTTTTTTTCTATATTCAATATTTCTAGAATATCTTGCTACTTTATCAATATTTGAAAACATTTTATATAGTTCTTTTGAATCATCCGTTGCTTCACCAAACAAATACTCTAAATCATAATATTTCTTTTCATGTTTTTTGCTATTTACTATATTAAATATATTCCCCAAATTTAAAGCTTTTTGTATTTCTAAAAAAGTTTCCGTTTTCTCTTCAGATGGCCTTGGAATATAAAACCCTAAATTACCAGTATTAGAATCACGAATTGTATCTAATACAAAATTAGTTAGTCTAATAAAATTCTTATAATCATATTTACTATTAGTAGAATAACCTTCTCTTCTTGTTTTGGTCCTTACAAAATTGATAACTCCAGAGTATAGTTTTTTTTCTTCTCTTTCATTTAATCCTTTTGTTTTTCTTCTTTGAGAAAACATATACATAAAATGCAAAAGAGATCGTTCATTTGTAAGAGATTCTATTTCCCAATTCAGCTCATTAATTCTATTTTGAATTTCCTCCTTAGAAAACCCAGAAGGTTCGCCCGCTTTCTTTTTATATACTTTTTCATTTTCTTTAGATAGAGCCTTTGTTTTCTCTTTTCTATAATAATCCAATTTAGATTGTTTTTCTCTTATTATATCGGCAAGTTTTCTAGCTTGATTAGTAATTGGATCCCTTTCTCTTTTTCCAAATTTTTCATAAAATATTTCATCGAACATAGGATTACCCAAATTTTTAGTTATAAAATCTGCTATTATTTCTTCATTAAAATATCCTATTTCTCTTTGATAAAAGATTCTTAAATGTGTATCTTCATAATACACTTTTTTATCTTCGGCGGTATGTCTATCAACAATAGCAATATAATCACCTACATAGTCTTCTGGAATTAATTCTAAATCTTTTAGATATCTTATTAATCCTTTTCTATTATTAAACTGTGATGTAAACATTAAAAGACAATATAAATTGGTTAACTTTATATTTTCATGCTGAAAAGAATTAAGCATTATTGGAGTATGATTAATTCCATCAATCGATAAATAATAGTTGTTTGTATTGCTTATTTTTTCCATATTTTATATTTCGTAGCCCTCATCAAGCGTAAATTCTACGTTTTCATTAATCCATTCTTTACGTGGTTCGACTACATCCCCCATTAGTACGCTTACTCTTTTTTCTGCAAGAGCAGCATCTGTTATATTAACTTTAATTAAACTACGTGTTTCAGGATTCATTGTTGTTTCCCATAATGGCATTGGATTCATTTCTCCAAGTCCTTTGTATCTTTGAACGCTGTACTTTTTATTAGCTTTTTGAAGACTATCTGTATAAGTACTCATTTCATCTTTTGTCCAAAAATATTTTCTATTTTTACCATCTTTATCAGTATCAACTTTAAATAAAGGTGGCATTGCTATATATAAGTGTCCTTCTTCTATTAAAGGTTTCATAAATCTATAGAAGAATGTAAGTAATAAGCATTGAATATGTGCACCATCATCATCGGCATCGGTCATGATTATTACTTTGTCGTAGTTTATATCTTTTATATCAAATTCAGAACCATATCCAGCGCCTATACAATGTATCATAGTGTTTATTTCTTCATTCTTCATTATATCTGTCATAGATGCTTTTTCAGTATTTATGATTTTACCACGAAGAGGAAGTATAGCCTGGAATTTTCTATCACGGCTTTTTTTAGCAGTTCCACCGGCAGAATTACCCTCAACTATAAATAGTTCGTTAATCTTTGGATTTCTTCCTTGAGGTGGTGTTAATTTTCCACCAAGTACTTTATCTCCTTTTTTAGAACCTTTACCATTTCTTGCATCTTCTCTTGCTTTTCTAGCCGCTTCTTTGGCAATTCTACTTTTAGTTGCTTTTTCGATTATAGTACTTGCTATCTTAGTATTTTCTTCTAAATAATATCTTAATTGTTCTAAGATTACTTGTTCTACTGCGTTTTTAGCTTCAGGAGTACCAAGTTTACCTTTAGTTTGTCCTTCGAATTGTAAAAGTTCTTCAGGAATCTTTAAATTCATAACAGCTGTTAAACCTTCTCTAACATCTCCGCCATCAAAGTTTGGATCTTTTTGTTTAAGTATTCCATGACTTCTAGCATATTCATTAAATACTTTTGTAAGACCTGTTTTAAAACCAACCTCATGTGAACCACCATCACTTGTTTTAACGTTATTAACAAATGATAATATATTTTCACTATATGAATCAGTATATTGCATCGCAATATCTACTTCGATTTTATTTTTAACTTGAGTAAAGTTTATTGTATTATTAAGTGGCTTTTTATCTTCATTTATATAATTAACAAAAGATACTAGTCCATCATCATAATGATAAGTTTCTTCTAATCCATCTTCTTCATCTTTAACATTTATAGTTAAATCTTTATTTAAAAACGCACTTTCTTGCATTCTTTCACATATAGTAGTAAAACTAAATTTACAATCTTTAAATATTTCAGGATCAGGCATAAAAGTAACACTTGTTCCAGTTTTATTAGTCTTACCTATTTCATGAAGAGGTTCATCAACTTTTCCACCAGCTTTAAATTTGATATTAACTATTTTACCATCTCTAAGTATTGTTACATCCATCCATTTAGATAGTGCATTAACAACGCTTCCACCAACACCGTGTAATCCACCAGAGACTTTATAGTTCCCTTCTTCAAATTTACCACCTGCATGAAGTATTGTATATATTACTTCTGGAGTACTTTTTCCACTTTCATGCATTCCAATTGGTACACCTCTACCATTATCAGTGATAGTTATAGAATTATCTTTTCTAATAACAACTCTTATTTTATTACCATAACCATTTATAATCTCATCAACGGCATTATCTACAATTTCCCATACTAAATGATGCATACCTCTTTTGTCAGTTGATCCGATATACATTCCTGGTCTTTTTCTAACGGCTTCTAGGCCTTCTAATATCTTGATTGAATTTTCATTATATTTTGCTTCTTTTGCCACTCTTATCACCAATATTTATATTATCACGATACTAAAAAAAAGGCAAGACTTGCCCTTTAGACCTTTACTTCTGATTGACTTTTTACACTCGTAAATTCACTTATTAATTTCTCTATTTCAATATCATTTACAAATACATCATTTGCAATTCTAAAATAAGTAAGTGCTGTTTCTTTATCATTTAAATTTAAGTAAGATAACCCTATTCTATAATATATATACGAAGGAAAATCACAATCACTTTCTATAACTTTAATATATTCTCTAATAGCAAGTGCATACTTCTTTTTCTCATATAATGTATCTGCAAGTTTTATATCTATTTTATTACTGCCCTTATAAGCAACAACTATCTTTTTATCACCATTTTCATCTTCAATTACAAATGCTTTATTATCATGATATACACTTAAAATATCAAAAACATTTGGGTCATATTCTGTATCTATTATAACTGCTCCTCTTTTTGAAAGCATTTTATGATGGGCATCAGCGATAGTTTTATTAAACATATTGTTCTCTTTGAGTTTATTGTTAGCGATTTTTTCATATTTCATTCTTTTTGTTAAAAAACATATATCTCTTAAAGCAAGCGTTACAGGATTATCATCTCTATCAATATTGTTTTTTTCGTTAAATTCTCCACTAAACTTTAATGCTACTCTAAAATCATTATGTTCAATAGCCTCATATATACTATTATATTTTTTAAATTTATGATCATATTCTAATAATTCTCCACTTTCAAGTTTTAAGTAGATTAGTGCTAACTTTTTTAACAACAAATCATCTTTAGTCGACTTATTTATTTTTTCTAACCCAGTTATTCTTTCAACTATTGCCTCATATCTTTTAATAGCGATATTATCTTTAAAAAAGCTCTTTTTATCATATTTTTTATTTAATGCACAATATAGCAATCTTTTTTCTAATAAATTCTCTAAATTGTCACTTTCGTTATATAAGTCATCTGATAATTTACAAGCATCTCTAAAGTGTTTTTGAAATGCTTCTTTTCTTATTTTATTTCTTTTGTCTGAATTAATAGTATCATTACTAACAAGTATATCTTTTTCTTGTAGTGCTTTGTCAAAAGAAACATTATATATTATAAAATCCAATAAATATAAATAATAATTATATGAATTAATATCTATCATTTCGTTTTCTTTTAATTCATCTAAGTATTTTTTTAAATCATTATATTCTTCTAATCTTAATGTTACTAACATTATTTGATAATAT
>CADBKG010000004.1:0-431 GCA_902795215.1 uncultured Erysipelotrichaceae bacterium
AAAAAGAATCGCATTGTATGGTTTGATGAAGGAATGGCTCAATTGTTTTGTGGAGAAAATAACATAAACTTGAGTGAAGAAAATTTTGAAAACTGGTTTAATAATGTACTAAATAATACTATAGAAATTCCGAATTTAAATGAATTAAAACACGGACAAAGTTTTGAAAATGCGAAATATAGCGGTTATAGATTAAGTTTGTTATCTGTAAAGTATTTATATGAAAACCTTGGACAAGAAGAATTTAAAAAGCTAATGCATGATAATAATAGAATAATTGAATATGGAAAAACTGTGGTGCAAGACTCTATTGATTATTATCAAAACCATCTAAAACAAAGTAAAGCAAAATAAGAATTTACTAAAAAATTGATAAATGAGTTATATAGATGCCTTTTTAGATAACTTTCTTTGCTGAAATCAACCTTAAA
>CADBKG010000004.1:447-81837 GCA_902795215.1 uncultured Erysipelotrichaceae bacterium
AGGGAAGTGAGAATATGAATTTTGATTTTGAATTACATAGAAACTATAAAGATGTATCAATTATTGATTACGGGATTATTAAAGGAAATAATAATATATTATTAATCAAAGCTGGTCAAGATGGATCAATGAGAGGCTATGAGGATAAGTATTTAAAGATTGCCAAAAGAATCAATGAAGAATATGGTTCTACGGTTATATGTTCTTCAAATCCATTTGATGGAAGTAATCCATTAGATGATGCAATGAAAGTGATTGAAGAGTATGTTAAGGATAACAACTTTGAAGATTATGAAATATATTATATGGGTTATTCTAATGGTGGATTGGTAGGAGCATGTTATGGATTTAATTATCCAAAAATTAAAAGAATGCTTCTAATTAATACACCACTTATGCATCATTTTGAACAAACAAAAGAAGGAATTAATAATTATAGAGGTGAAAAAATAATAGCTATTTATGGCAGTCTAGATAAATCTATTCCATATATCAAATTATTAGATGAAATAAAAAATGAAAGATTTAAATATTATATTATTCAGGGACAAGATCATTTATTTTCAAAAGATTCTTATGATTTTAAAAACTTACCATTTGAATATTTATATAAAAATAATTAAAGAAAGAGGATTATAAGTGAAAGAAAAATACATTAAATATGCAAAAGAAACATTTAAAGATAAAGCATTAGAATTAGTATTAAATCAAATAGATTTATTTTATACTAATGGTGAAGTTATCAAAAGAAAATATGCCTTAGGAGATGATGTTAAATTAACAAAAGGAACATTTCTTCATGGAATTAGAGAAGGTTTTGGAGAATTTGATTGGATAGTTGATAATGGATTTATAAGTACAGATTTTTCAACAAACTCAGTTAAGGGTTTAAATAAAATAAAAAATAGTGTTGGCATGTGGAATTTAAAAGAAGATACATATCTTAAAGATTATATTAATGATTATAGTGGATTTACTATAACATATAAATTAGGTAGAGGTCCAGGGGCTAAAAGAGTTAGTAAATTGATTCCGTATCATAAGTTTGATGAAGAAACAGAAAAATTAAATGATGAAAAAGATGTATATATTTGGTGGGGAGACAAAACTAAAGAAGTGACATACTTACCAAGCCTAGTATCTAATAAATCTCAAATAGCATTTATATTAAATACGGATTCAGATTATGCAAAAAAACTCTTGTATGCTGACGTATGGAATACTGATTTAGATGAGGAAACATTAGTTGAATTTTTAGATTCTAGATATTATCCTGATTTTTTAAAGACAAGATTTGAAAAAGATGCCTCAACAACGGATAGAGAATCTGCTATTATGTTTGGATTACCTTCAAGTTTGATTGAAGGAATCTTAGTTGGAAGAAATACTGAAAATGATAGCAAGGCTCTAGAATATATCAAATCAAAATTACCAAATTGTTATATTTGCAACGTGCACGGAAAAGTTATAGTCGGAAATAAAGAATAAAAAAATACAACATAAATCTATTTAATGGTAAAATGAAAAATATAACCAAACTTTAATTACACTTATATAATCTAAACAAGTTTATTCTATAATTATTAAGGATGTGATAATATGAATTACGATGAAAAAGAAAAAGTTAAAATTTTATATACCAATTGGAAAGGCGAAACAGCATACAGAAACATTGTTCCTATTTCAATAGAATTTAAATCTACAGAGTGGCATAAAGAAAAGCAATGGATATTAAATGCTTTTGATGTTGATAAACAGGCTGAAAGAGGATTTGCAATGAAAGATATAAAAGAGTGGATAAAGAGTTAAAAACTACTTGAAAAAAGTAGCTTTTTTTTAACATTGTGATATAATATGCCTCGGGGGATATTATGGAAGAACAAATTAGAATAGTTGTAAATTTTTATTTAATTGTAACAAGCCTTAAATATAAAATAAGAAGTGGATGGGATAAAGAACATTGGAATATTCTTTGTGAAAGAGTTGAGAGTGTCGCTGAACATACATTTGGGACATGTGTTTTAGCAATTGGATTAAATTCTCAATTCAATTTTGATATTGATATAAATAAAGTGTTAAAAACATTAATAGTGCATGAAATAGGCGAAGCGTTAATAGGAGATATTACTCCATTTGATAATATAAGTCCAGAGCAAAAAGCAGAAATAGAACATAAAGCAGTTAAAAAAGTTCTTAATGGATTATATGAAGAAGAGGAAATTTATAATTTATTACTTGAATTTGATGAAGGTAAAACAAAAGAAGCTAAATTTGCATACCTTTGTGATAAAATGGAAGCTGATTTACAAGCGAAAGTATATCAAGATAAGGGATATCAACGAAGTTTAGATGACCAAGAAGAAAATGTGGTATTTAAAAGTTCAAAAGTTCAAGAAATGCTTAGAAATGGTGCAAAAACTCCATTTGATATATGGTATGAATGGGATAAAGATAAATTTGAAAATGATCCTGTGTTTAAAGAAATGTTTGATTATATAAAAGATAATGATTTAAATATTATAAAGAGATAAATTGACAATTGTAATAATATTTGATATATTATTACTGCTTTTGAAGGGGAGAAATAATTATGTTTTTAAGCAAATTACCTACGACAACTGATTATATAACAATTAAATCAATATGTTACATTGGTTGTTTTAGCGTTGCTTAAAAAGAATATAAAAATTATTTTAAAGTTTATGCCAGTCTATTACAATCAAGTAATAGACTTTTTATTTTAATAAGAATAATGATATAATAAAGGAGATGATAGTATGACGGAGACAGATATTAACACGATTATCTCTCCTTCAAAAGCAAAATAAGAAAGAAGGGAAAGAAATGAATAAAAAATGCGCTGAATTACTAAAAGAAGTAATAAACAATAATTATCAAAATATAAGTTTAGATAAATCATTTTATAATGATGAAGAATTTTATTATGAATTCAAATCTGATGACCAAGTTAGTGAAAATGATTTTGATAAATTAGAAAAAGAAATAAAAAAACTAGATAAAAATATATATGTAAAATTAATAAGAATAAGTGGGGTTTATATAGATGGGAATGCTAATAATGATATGATTACTAGAATAGTAGGAAAAGCATTTTCGAGTGAAAAGGAATTAAAAAAATATAATGCGTTTATAGAAGAAGCAAAGATGCGAGATCATAGAAAAATAGGACAAGATTTAGACTTATTTTGCTTTTCAGATTATGTAGGTCCAGGACTTCCTTTATATACTCCTAGGGGAACTATAATAATTGATGAATTAAAAAGAGAAATGGAAAGAATCTGCAAGAAATATGGCTTTTTAAAGGTAAGTTGTCCTTCACTTGCGGATATTTCATTATTTGAAACTTCAGGACATGCCCAAAAATTTAATGAAGAGTTATTTAGAGTAGAATCTCCTAAAGGACATAAGTTTGTATTAAAACCCGTTCAATGTCCACATCATACTCAGATATTTGCATCAAAACTTAGAAGTTATAAAGACTTGCCTATTAGATATATGGAATCAGATAAACAATATCGTGCAGAACTTCCAGGCGCTGTTGGAAATAGTTTATCTAGGACTTATGCATTTACAGTAGAAGATGGTCATGTTTTTTGTACTAGAGAGCAAGTTAAAGAAGAAATAATAAGTATATGTAACTTAATAAAAGATTTTTATACTAATATGGGATTATGGAAAGATAATTGGGTATCTTTATCAGTAAGAGATTATAAGCATCCTGAAAAATATATAGGTGATAAAGAAGATTGGGACTTATGTGAAAAATTACTTGAAGAGATTTCTTTAGAACTAGGTTTAGATGCTAAAAGATGTGAAGGAGAAGCTGCTTTATATGGGCCTAAATTAGATTTTATGTTTAAAGATGCTCTTGGTAGAGATATACAAATACCAACAATCCAATTAGATTTTGCAATGCCAAAAAGATTTGGGTTATCTTATATAGATGAAAATGGAGAAAAACAAACTCCAGTAATGGTACACAGGGCTGTACTTGGTTCATATGAAAGATTTTTAGTTCTGCTTTTAGAACAATTCAAAGGCGTATTACCAATATGGTTATCACCAGTTCAAGTAAATATTATTCCGATTAATATTAAATACCAAGGAGAGTATGCTAATAAAATTAAAGATTTATTATTAGATGAAGACATTAGAGTAGAATGTGATATGTCAGAAGAAAGATTTAATAAGAAAATAATGCAAAGTAACAAAATGAAAAACCCATATACAGTAATACTAGGTGATAAAGAAAGGGATAACAATTTAATTAGTTATAAAAAATATGGTAGTGATGAAACTATAACAGTCCCAATTGAAGATTTTATTCAATTAATAAAAGAAGAAGTAAAGAAAAGATAGAATAGATTATTAATGAAAGGATGTTTATAATGAGATTAAGTCGATTAAATATTAAAAAGATTAATCTAAGTGATATAGATTATAATTATTCTGGGCAAGATATATTAATGAAGTTAGGTGAATTATATCAATTTGAAAGTGGTATATATGGTTATGGAAACTTATGGACAAAACTTGAAAGAATTGTTGAAAATATAATTATAGAAGAATTAGATAAAGTTGGATGTATTCATGTTGAATTTCCTAAACTTCAACCAAAAGAAATTTGGCAGCGTTCAAAGAGATGGGATACTTATACAAAAGATGGTGACATAATGTTTACTTTAAATAATAATCTAGGTGAATATGGCCTTGCTCCAACTGCAGAAGAATGCGCCACTTTATTTGGTGCTAATAGATTACCATCTTATAAAAACTTACCAGCAATTTATTATCAAATAAGTGAAAAATTTAGAAAAGAAATAAGGTGCAGAGGATTTTTGTTTAGAACTAGAACATTTGTAATGATGGATGCTTATTCTTTTGATAAAACAGAAAAGGATATGCAAAAAACATATGAATTAATGCATAATGTATATTTAAATATATTTAAAAGACTAGGCATTAAAATTATTCCAACAGTCAGTGATAATGGTGTTATAGGTGGTAAAGTCGCAGAAGAATTTCAAGCAATTATGAATTTAGGTGAAGATATAACTCTTTATGATGAAAATAATAATATTGGAATTAATAAAGAAATTTTAGAGTTTGAAAATAAAGATGAATATCTTACACAATTAGGGGTAAATGATGTTGCAAATTTAAAAGAGTATAATACTGTAGAATTAGGAAACAACTTCCAACTAGGAACAAAATATTCTGAAACTATGCAACAATATTACACTGATGAAAACGGAGAAAAGAAACCTTATTATATGGGATGCTATGGAATAGGGCTTGGTAGAATAATTGCCTATTTAATTGAAAGTAATATTCTTAAAGAAGGTAATAAAATCAAAGGTTTTTCTTTACCATATGATATAGCGCCTTATAAAGTTCAAATAATATATACAGAAGATAATAAAGAAGAAGCTGAAAAGATATATAAGTATCTATTAGATAATAATATTCAAGCAATATTAGATGATAGGGATAATTTAACTATTGGAAATAGAATAAACGATGTTTATGTTTTAGGCACTCCAAGGATGATTGTTCTTGGTAATAGATTTGACGGAGTTAATTATGAAGTTGAAGATACAAAAACAGGAAAAAAAGAAACATTTAAATTTGATGAATTATTAAATGTTTTAAAATAGTAATGGGATGCAATCAGTATTGCATCCTGTTTAATTTAAAAGAATAAAAAAGATCTATTTTATTATAGTTATTTTTTTGAATTCGATCATACTAATTGTTAAACATTATAAAAAATAGTATAATATATTCAAGAAATTACTTATCAAATTAACATTAAAGGAGGCATAAGATGACTGAGAAATTAATTGGAAACGAAAAAAACATTTTATTTTATAATGATGAAGAAGGAAATACACAAGTTGAAGTATTTCTTGAAAATGAAGATGTTTGGTTAACCCAAAATTCTTTAGCAAAATTATTTGATACAACGAGAAATAACATTACTCTTCATATTGGAAACATATATAAAGAAGAAGAACTTGAAGAAAGATCAACTAGTAAAGATTCCTTACTAGTTCAAACTGAAGGTAGCAGAAAAGTTAAAAGAAATGTAAAAATATACAATCTTGATATGATTATTTCTATTGGATTTAGAGTTAATTCTAAAAAGGCAATAAAATTTAGAACTTGGGCTAATAAAATAATTAAGGATTATATGGTTCAAGGATTTGCTTTAAATGATGATAGATTTATGAAAGCTAGAAAATCAGATCAAGAATATTTTAAAAGATTACTTGAAAGAATTAAATTAATTCGTACAAGTGAAAGAATGTTTTATCAAAAAATCACTGATATTTTTGCAGAATGTTCTATAGATTATGATAAAAATAGTGATACTGCTGTAACATTTTATAAAACAATTCAAAATAAATTTCATTATGCTATTACAGGACAAACTGCAGCAGAAATAGTTTATAATAGAGTAGATTCAAAAAAAGAAAACATGGGACTTACTAATTGGGAAAAGTCTCCAGATGGTAAAATATTAAAATCAGATGTAATTATTGCTAAAAACTATTTAGATGAAAAAGAAATGAAAAACTTAAATAATTTAGTAAACTTATTTTTGGATATTGCTGAAAATAATGCTGAAAGAAATATCACAATGTATATGGATGATTGGAGAATTGAAGTTGAAAATGCTTTAAAAGTTTTCCATTACGAAATGTTGGAAGGAAAAGGTAAAATATCACATGAAATGGCAAAAGATAAAGCATTTAGTGAATATGATAAATATAAAGTCATTCAAGATAAAAAATTTATTTCAGATTTTGATAAGTTAATAATTGAAACTAAAAAAATAGAAGATAAATAATTGAACAATTTATATAATATTAACTATTTTAATTAAAAAGGGATTTTGGCTGTAAACCAAATTCTTTTTTTATAATTGCAATCAACAAATCATGATATAATTAAGATGTCTAACTATGATTGGAGAATGAATTATGAACAAATTTATGAAAGTTGCAACAGAATTATCGGAAGATAACTTAAAAACAAAAGTTGGTGGTCCTTTTGGTGCATGTGTTGTTAAAAACGGAAAAATTATAGGTAAAGGTTCAAATCATGTTTTAAAAAATAATGATCCGACTGCGCATGCTGAAATAATGGCTATTAGGGATGCTTGTAAAACACTTAAATCATATGACTTGAGTGATTGTATATTGTATACATCTTGTTATCCATGTCCTATGTGTTTGTCTGCAACTATATGGGCAAATATCAAAACAGTATATTATGGAAATACTAAAGAAGATGCAAGTGATATAGGATTTAGAGATGAACATATATATGAATTTATAGATAAACTAGAAGATAATAAAATTGATAATAGTGTATTAAAATTAAAAAGTATTGATAGAGAAAAAACAATAAAAGCATTTGATGAATTTAAAGAGAATGAAAACAGTACAATCTATTAAATGTGGAGATATTGTTATTCTCTTTTTATATGCTAAAATATATATAGAAAAGATTTTTCTGGTTCATCCCTAGATTTATTTCCTGTTTATTTAATATAATTTGGTATAAACTTTTTCATGAAAGGAGAAATTTTATGAATCAAGAAAAGATTGGAAAATTTATTGCTAAGTCTCGTAAGGAGAAAAAATTAACACAAGCTGAACTTGCAGAAAAACTTGGGGTAACAGATAAATCAGTTGGCAATTGGGAAAATGGAAGAAATATGCCGGACTTATCATTATTTAAACCACTTTGTGATGCACTTGATATAACAATAAATGATTTAATGAGTGGAGAAAAAATAAGTAAAGATAAATATCAAGAAAAATTTGAAGAAAATATTGTAAATACTATAAATTATTCAAACAAAAAAATAAGAAAATCAAATAATACTATAGCGATTTTATTTTTAGTTTTTGGTCTTATAATAACAGTTTCAGCCATTATGATATTTCCTAGCGAAAGTAGTTGGGGAAGCATATATTCAGTATTTGGAAGTATCGTATTTGTTATAGGAATATCAAAAATCACAAATAAAATGAAATACTGGAAAAGATTACTTTTAGTTTTAATTGTTATGATTGGGACGCTTGGAATATTTATGTTCACTGATTATATAAACGTTAAAAGAAACAATCAAGCACCCATGTTTAGAGATACGACTTTGTATTTAGGTGATGAAAATGGGGATGTTTTATATTATGATACACCATTTTATGATGTAATTAAGTGTAATGATAAATATAATATAGTCAAAAACAAAAAATATACTCACGAAGAACTATTTAACTATTGTGTAAATCACAAATAGTTTTTTTGTGCTATAATATGGCCGGAGGGTTTTATGGTAACAATAACAAATGAAGAATATATAGCTACTATGTTTGAGATTGGCTTTGAAAGAATAGATCCATTGCTATATACTTTTACTATTGGAGAATTATTATTAAACGAAGAAGCTAGAGATACTTTTGAATTTATTAGTGGACAACCAAATCAAGTATTTTCTTATTATGTTGAATATAAAAATGGAGTGTATTCATTAAAAGATGGTCGAACTATAGATACTAATATAAGTCCTGTTGAAGGAGTAAATATACCACTTATTAGATCACTTAAGCCTAATGCAATACTTAAAGAATATTTAAATACACTTGATTTTAAAAAAGTAATAGATAAAAAAATAAAATCTTTAGAAAAAGCTGGTTATCAAAATATTTCATATTTTCTATGTCCAAAAGAAGAATATATTAGAAAATCTATAAAAACAAAAAGGTGAAGTTTAAAGAAAGGTAACCGATATGAAAAAGGATAAAAAATATAAGTATAATGCTTTTATTAGTTATAGACATACTGATCCAGATAAGTTTGTGGCAGAAAATCTTCATAGATTAATTGAAACTTATAAAATGCCAGAGGCTGTTGTACAAGAACATGGTATAGATGATAACAATATTAGAAGAGTATTTAGAGATGAAGAAGAATTACCTTTATCACCAAGTTTAGAAAGTCCAATAATAGAGGCATTAAAAGAATCTGAATTTTTAATAGTTATATGTTCTCCTAGATTAAAGGAATCTTTGTGGTGTAGAAAAGAAATAGAAACATTTATAGAAATGCATGATAGAAATCATGTTTTATGTGTATTAGTTGAAGGAACTCCAGAGGAGTCTTTCCCAGAAGAAGTTTTATATCATGAAGAAAAATATAAAGATAAAAATGGTAAAACTAAAACCAAAAAAGTATATACAGAGCCTTTAGCATTAAATGTTATTGCTAGTAATAAAAAAGAGAGATACAAAAAACTAAAATCAGAACTTATTAGAGTAATGGCACCATTATATAATCTTAATTATGATGATATAAAAAGAAGACATGAAGAAAGAGAATTAAAAAGAAAAGCAAGACTATTTAAAATTATAGCTATTGCGAGTATTGTTTTTGCAATTTATAGCTTTTCATTATTTTCTAAAATTTATATAACTTCAAAAGAATTAAAGAAAGACCAATCTATCAATCTGGCAAGAGAAGCTGGCTTACTTTATAATAAAGATGATAGAGTTGGCGCTATTAAAAAAGCATATCAATCTATTACAGAATATAATGGAATTAAAATGCCAGTTACTCCCGAAGGATTATATAATTTAACAAGCACCCTTGGGGTATATGATATTAATTCAAGTACTTACAAGGCAGAATCACAGCTTGAGACACTTGGAGTTATCAAATATATAAAAACTAATCCAAATGAGGAGTATCTTTTATCATATGATCAGTCAGGAGAGCTAATCTTATGGGATTTAAATACTAAAAAGAAGATTAAAACCGTTTCAAGTATTCAAAACGATGAAGATACAATATTTATTGGAAACAAAGCATATGCATATTTTGACTCAAAGTATAATCTTGTAATAAACAATTTAAAAGGTAAAGAACTAAAAAAAATAAAAACAAAAGAATACTATAGTGATATTACAGCAAGTAAGGATGGTAAATATTTTGCAATTTCAAATGAAGAAATGTTAGATATATATGATACAAAAGACTATTCTTTAATATATTCTTATAAAGCTACTAAAGGCAAAAAAATCAAAAGCAATATGTACTTTGATGAAAAAGAAGAAAATGTTTTATTTATAATTTCTAATGAAGATTCAAAATATACAGATAATAACATAGATTTTTTAACATTTAACATTAAAGACAAAAATGTTATTAGTAGCATTCATTTAGATGCATATACTGTTGAAGATATAGTGTTTAATAAGGATAATGCAGTAATAATTGCTAATAAACAAATAGAAGCATTTTCATTTGATGCAAGTGTAATTAGTTATAACTATCTAACAGGCACTAAAAATTATGAAAAAAAATATAGTGGTAAGATTGAAACTAGTTTATCAAGTACAACTTCAAAAGATTCTGACCCAACAGCATTGTTTACAACCGGGGGTTCTTTAGAAATGTTTGATTTAAAAACAGGAACAAAAAAATATTCTTTTGAGAATAGAGCAGAAATTCTATATGTACGCGCATCTAATGGAACATATCTAGTGTTTACAAATGAGGGAGATGTATATTGGATTAAAGATACTGATAATGAAAAATCATTAGTTCCAAACATGGCTAATGCTGGATATTTCTTCTTGTCACTTGATAATTATAAGAATTTCTTACATACAAAAGCAGGATATCTAGGTTATGCAAGTTTAGATAATAGAATAATTATATATAATAAACTCAAAAATAAAGATTATAAAAAAACTGAGTATAAAGAAAAAGAATTTAAAACAATCAGTTATAGTGAAGAAAATAAAATAAAAGAAAAATTTAAGTTTGAAAAGGAAGATTTAATCAATAAATTTATATATTCAAAAGATAAAAAAATATTATTTGTTATTTATAAACATGGCTTACTTGAAGTATATGATACTAAAACTAAAGAAAAACTTAACACTAAAGATTATAATATTAATAAAGATACTGATATATTTGTTGCAAAAACAAAGGATAATGAGTATATAATTAAAAATAATGGTGGAGGATATATTTTAGATAAAGATTTTAATTTAATAGCTTATGTTCCAAATCTTTACGATTATAAAGATGGTTATTTAATTATAAATGACAGCAAAGAATATTATAAAATACCAAAATATTCAAAAGATGATATTATAAAGAAAGCAAAAGAATTTTTAGAAAAAAGTTAAAGTAGTAATATGGTTAATTATTACTGCTTTTTTATGATATAATTATATAGGAGGATTTATGAAAACTAAAAGAGAAAAAGTTGTTATTAAAACAAGTATATTAAGTATTTTATCTAATTTTCTTCTTGCAGGGTTTAAAGCTTTTGTAGGTATGCTTTCTCATTCGATTGCAATTATATCCGATGCTGTTAATAACTTAAGTGATGCACTATCTAGTATAATTACAATAATAGGAACTAAACTTGCAGGCAAAGCCCCTGATAAAGAACATCCATATGGACATGGAAGGGCTGAATATATAACATCACTTTTAGTCTCTGCAATTGTTTTATATGCTGGTGTTACGGCATTAATAGAATCTGTTAAAAAGATAATTCATCCTGAAACTCCAGACTATGGAACAATTACCCTTATAATATTAATAGCAGGTATAATTGTTAAGTTTATTCTTGGAATATATGTTAAGAAAAAAGGAAAGGAAGTTAATTCTGATTCTTTAGTTGCAAGTGGCACAGATGCATTTAATGATGCAATATTATCTATTTCAGTTTTACTTTCAGCAATAATATATATTGTTTTTAATATTAGTTTGGAAGCTTATGTAGGTGCAGTTCTTTCAATATTCATTATTAAATCCGGTATTGAGCTTATTAAAGAAGCAGTTGATAATATGATAGGTACAAGAGTAGAAAGTAAATTATCTAAAGCAATAAAAAGAGAAATAACAAAGGAAAAAGATGTTAAGGGTGCTTTTGATTTAATTTTAAATAATTATGGGCCTGATAAATACTTGGGTTCTGTGCATATTGAAATACCTGATACTATGTCAGTTTCAGAAGTAGATAAATTATCAAGAAGAATTACTAAAACTATTCTTGAAAAATATGGTGTTATACTCCATACAATAGGTATATATTCTATTAACACAAAAGATAAAAAAATACTTAAAATTCAAAAAGAAATTCAAGATATAGTATTCTCACATAAAGGAATATTACAAATGCATGGTTTCTATTTTGATGAAGAAGATAAATCTATTAGTTTTGATATTATTATAGATTTCGATGTAGATTCGAGAGAAGAAGTTTATGCAAAAATATATGATGAAGTAAAAGAAAAATATCCAGATTATAAAATAATAATTACATTAGATGTAGATATGAGTGATTAAAAGGAGGAGAAAATGAAAGATAAGAAAAGTTTAATAATTTATTTTAGTAGAGCGGATGAAAATTATTATGGTGGATCTATGAAGTATGTAGATAAAGGAAATACTGAAATAGTCGCCGAATATATTAAAGAGATTACAAATGCAGATATGTTTAAGGTAGAACCATTAAATCCTTATCCAGAAAGTTACATGGAATGCATTGAAGAAGCTAAGGTTAGAACTAGAGAACACAATGCACCAATAAAAGCAAATGTTCCAGATATTTCATCATATGAAGTAATATATGTTGGTTCACCAATATATTGGGGTGGAATGCCAGAAGAATTATTTACTGCTTTAAAAGGTCTTGATTTTAATGGCAAAGTAATTAGACCTTTTACAACTCATGAAGGTTCAGGTTTATCAGGTGTTCCAAGTCAATTAAAAAGCATATGCGAAGGTGCAGAGGTTCTTCCAGGTATTGCAATTGTTGGTTCATATGCAAAAGACTCAAAATCAGAAATAGAAAATTGGATATAATGAAAGAAGAAGAAAAGATAAGACAAATATATATTGACCTTTGTAATGCTTGTATTAATAAAGATATAATGTTTTTAAATGAAATTCTATCAGATGATTATGTTTTAATCCATATGACAGGAATGCATCAAATTAAAACTAATTTTATTAATTCTGTTATGAATGGAGAATTAAAATATTATGATGTTGAGCATGAAAGTATAAAGGTTAAAATAGATGGAGACATGGCATATGTGACGGGCAAAACAAAAACCCTAGCATCACCTTTTGGCATGATTAAATCATGGTGGAATTTAAAGCAAGATATAACACTTAAAAAGATAAATGGTAAGTGGATAATCACCGAGGCTATTGCATCTGCATATTAAGGAGGAATTATGTATATACTACTCTATAATTTTGAAAAGCTAACTAAAGAAGAATTACTAAAAAGTTATAAAAAAGATGGTTTTACTATCGCATATGAAAAAGATAATAATGTTCTTTTAAAAAATGTAAAAGAAGATATAGTCGATGAAGAAACATATATTAAAATATTGTTCTCTTATATAAAAAAAATAAATACTAAAAATAGTAATGGTAAAGTAATAAATTTTTCAAAAGCTTTTGAATATGCAAAGAAAAAAGGTAAATATAAAATAATTGGAAACAAGTTTGATTGGTATGTTAGAAATGAAATTACCAAAAATTTGTATTGAAAGAAAAAAATCTTATGTTATAATACGTTATGGAGGCAAAAGTAGTTCCTATTATTTTGAACATCAGTACTACTCGCCTCCATTTTTTATTGGAGGTAACATGACTAAAGAAGAAGCAATACTTAGTTTATTTAAATCATATTTAGTAACTAAAAAACATGATGAATTTAAGCCAAATGAAAAAGCCTTAACTAAAGGAATCCTTATAAATGATAAAGCTAATAAAAAGATTGTTAATAAAGCTATAGAAATGTATGGTGTTGATTCATATTTATTAAATCAAACATTTCATAAATCTTTTAAAACAGTAGTTAAAAGTAGCGAAGAAAAATTGTTTGTAGAAGCAATAACCCATTATTTTACGACATATACATTTGAAAATCTTGGTATTTTTAGTCATGATTATGTATTTGTTCCTCATGAAAAACTTGATGTTAAAGAGTTAGATAAGAATATTAAATTAACTAATATAAAAGAAATTACTAAAAAAGAATTACACATAAAACTTTGGGAACTTGCTAAAAGTAATATTGCACTTTCAAAAAGAACTATAGAATTAATAGTTATCTTAAGTGAATATATGAAAGTAACAAATGAGAATATTGATGATATTACAAATAAAGAACTTAAAATGCATTTTTATAAAAAACTTGCTATAGTTCCAGAAGATCCAATCGAATTTATAAGATTTATTGTATTTTTAACTACTAACCAAACTCTTTTAATCAAAAATAATGAAACTATAAATGCAATTAGTAGGGCAGATAAAACAAATGTATATCCATACTTACTTATTTATATAGGCAAATACGGGATTATTCCACTTGCATCTATATTTAATAGATTTAAACCTATATTTATAGCACTTAAATCACCTATAGAGGAAAACTATCTTCTAAGAAAAAACATAAAAATAAAATTAAAAGACCCAATGCTAAGTAATTTAGATGTTACAAAAGAAGAATTAGAAGTTAATAGAATAATTAATAAGATTTCTCATCTAAGTAAGAAGTATCATAAACCTATGAAAAAAAATAATCTTGATAATATTGTAGAGTATGCTATTATTCACGAAAATGAAAAAGCCTTTATAGAGAGTTTAACTAAAGATTTAAAAAAGATTAGTATATTTAGAGTTATTAGGATACGTAATTATTTAAATCTTTATGAGTTAGAAGGAAGCAATAAGGTATATAAAATTAGAAATAATAAAGTTTGGGTTACTAATAAAGAAACAAAAGTAAAATGTAACGTTAAAAAGCTTAAAAAGATTCTTGATGATATTATTGTTGATAAGCTTAAAGAAAATGTTAATAGTAAAGTAGTGCTTATGGATAAAGGTATAAATATAGTTTTACCTCAGTCCGAAAAACAATTTGTTGGTAGTATTCCTTTTGGTTCTAGTTTATCTCTTGAAAAAAGTAATCTTGTATTTGGTATACACTGGAATAATCTTGAAAATCAAAGAGTAGATTTAGATTTAAAATTAATCAGTAATAAATTTAATATAGGGTGGAATACTGATTATAAAAGGGAAGACAAATTAATATTTTCAGGTGATATGACAGATGCATCTTTGCCAAATGGAGCTTCAGAATATATTTATGTTGATAAAACCGTTGATGAAGGATTACTTAGTCTTAAAGTTAATAATTTTAATAGAACCGACGATGTTTTATTCGATATTATAGTTGCTAAAGCTAATAAAAAAGATATAAAAAAGAATTATATCGTTGATCCAAATAAAATAATTACTAAAGTTCCAAACGTGGTTATAGAAAAGAACCAATATGAACACTCTATAGGCTCTATAATGGTAGGAACAAAAAAGTTAAGATTAATCTTTACGGATTTAGTTACTTCAAATAATTCAATTTCAAGTGAAGATTATATCGAAAAAATACTTAGAGAGTATATTGCTGTTGATAGTGAAATAAGATGCAGATTAAAAGACTATCTAAAAAAAGCAGGTGCTAAGATAGTTTATACAAATAAAGAAAAAGTAGATATAGACTTAAGTATAAACAATTTAGATAAAACTACTTTGATAAATCTTTTAAATTAAAAAAAGACCTAAATATGAGGCCTTTTTTCTATTTTGGTAGGATCACTTGCTACAAAATAATAGTAATCACCAAAAGCTTCAGTGTATTCATCTATAACATGTGCATTAAGTTTTTCTTCTAATTGAGATAACATTTTAATTTTGTCGTTTTTATCTTTGTCATGTTTATTGCCATATACACTAAGGATAATATTATAAGCATTATTATGTAAATCTTCCCATCCGTTTATATAATCTGGAGAATATGGATTTTGAGTTATAAAAGTATCAATATTTTCTAAGCTTTCAAAGGCTGTAATTCCATTTTCGTCTTGTTTAAACACATAAGGTTTTCCATTGAACACTTTAAAATCACCTTTAATAAAAACGTCACTATCTTCACTTTTTATATAATTAGAAATAATTTTGGTCTGGTATTTTCCAGTCACCATATCGGATTTACTTTTAAATACTTCTGCGGCAGTAAAATCATTAGGAATTCTAATATTGTTATCCTTTAGTATGGATAGATATATCTCGTTTCTATTTTTTAATTCTCTTAACCAGTCTTCAAATTCTCTCCAGTCTGATTCTCTTTTTATATCAAATTTATATATGCCATATGCGCTTTTATATTGTTTTATTAACGCTCGCAAACTAGAATCATACATATAAAACCTCTCCTTTTTGTAAACTTATTATACACATTTTAATAAAAATTACAATATTTTTGATTATTTCAAATTATGATAGTATAATTAAAATAGGAGAATACAATGAGTGAAATAAAGGAAATTTTAAATGATAAAGAATCAATTTTAGTTTTTGATGTAGATGGTGTTCTTGCTAAACTTGAGTTTGGAAAATATAACCATTATGAAGCAGATGATGAGGTGTGGAACAAAAACTGCGAAAATGGAATTAATTTATATAATGAGAAGTTAGTTATTAAAAAAATGCAAGATTTCTTAAAAGAAAAAGATATGTCTAAAGTATATGTTGCAACAAAAGTTGGAACAAAAAATGAAGAAAAATATAAAACAGCCTACTTAAAAAAGTTTTATAACATTATAGAAGATAATATTTATTATGTATATGATAATGTTGAAAAACTAAGTGTTTTAAACAAAATAAAGAAAAGGCATAATGATATAAAAGAAAAAAATATAGTGCTTATAGATGATACTGTGGAAGTTTTAACATATATTATGTGTAACTCAGGGTATTCAACCGTGCATATAAGTACATTTTTAGATATTTAATATAGAAAAAAAATATATATTTTGGTATAATTTCTAAATACAAAGGAGGGATAATATGCAAGAAATATTTAACTATGATATTAATAATCAAAAATATGTATGTTATTTAAAAGATGGAAACATAATTTTTGGTAAAGTTATTGATAATAAAATAGATACTAATTTAAATGAAGATGAATTAAGGCAAATAACTAGTGTTTATATGTTTTTTGTTAATAACCAAAAACAAAGTGAAAGAATAAAAGATATTAAATTGCAAGATACAACTTTTGAAGTATATTATAACTCCTTAAATGATTTTTACACTTTTAAACAGTTAGACCATCTAGATAATAAATCTTTTTTACCAATTTTAAATAATGCTTTCAACAATAAAGAAGATAAATTATATTTAAAAAATAATAAGCTTAATAGATTCATTAAGGTTTCTCTGCTTGTAGGAGTGGCAACTATAACTGTTAATGTTTCAGCTTTTTTAAACACCAATTCACTTCCTGTTACTTTTAAAGACTATGATGATTTTGAAAAAGGATTTGAAATAAGTAGTATGATAAAAGATGATATTGAGACTTACAATAATTCCGAGTATAAATGGGAAGATATAAAAGAAGTCATTGATAATAATCCGAATTTAACTAATTTAGAAAAAGAGTTTTTATATGGATTTAGATATCAAATTGAAGATAATTTAGAATATATAGATATAGATATTATAAAAAGAAATCTTAGTGAATTAAAATTTGTTTATCATCCATATGATCCAGAAAAGGAAGAAAAGAAAGCAAAAGAAAGGGAAAAAGAAGGCGCAAAAGAAGATATCATTGTAACAGGTTCTTATACTAATATGGGAACAAACAGAAATCAAATTGATTTTTATGGTATTAAACAATATGAATGTAAGAATTTTAACTCGGTTCCTAAAAGAACTGCTGAACATGAAGTTGGGCATTTATTAACAAAGTATTCTAAAGGGTATAATTATCCTGGATTTTATGGAGATGTTAAATATACTCAGTATTATTTAGAAGATAAACATTTTGATAAACTTGCAGAAGCAGTAAATGAATTATTTGCAAGGGAATACTCGAATGTTTCAAAGTTTAAAGAAGAAGAACGTGGATACACATATTTGATGCCTGCAATGTATGTACTATGTGAAGTGTTAGAAGATGAGGTAATAAGGTGCTATAACTATAATTGTAATTTATATTATGTAACCAATGCATTACATAAGATGGGAATACCACTAGAAGATATTCATGCTTTTTATGACGCAATGAATGTTTATGCAACAGCATTAGGTAGTGAAGATGATAAAGAAAGAAATGACCTGCTGGCAAATATAGCTGCAAAAAAAGCATATCATTATTTAAATGAATTTTATTATACAAAATATGGAATAAATATAGAAGATAACATTGCATTAAGTGCATCTTTTCATGGAACATATTTTGTAGGTGATGATTATACAGAAAATATAGAAAGACAACTTGGTATGTTTGATATAACATATGCTCCAAAAACGTATTTTAATAGTAATTCAAACGATAAAAGTGATTTTCCAAAGGTTACAGGATTAGATGAATTTGGTCATCAAAAAGTAGTTGTTCTAGATGGAAAAAGTGTAAATATAGAAGATAGTGTAGTAAAATAACAACTGGGGGAGGAGAAATCATGGAAGAATACACAAAATTAGGGTTTGACAGCTACAAAGAGATGAAAGTATACCATGATGTTATTAGTTTTTTGTTTAAATATGAAAAATACTTAGAAAAAGAAGAAAAATTATATGATTATGAAATAGCTAAGATATTAACTAAAAATGAATGTATAGAATTTATTAAAGATAATAAACTAGGTATACTCTTAGATAATTTCGATGTCTTGCCTAAATCATTTAGACATTCATTAATTAAAAATATGAATGAAATTTGTTATAAAGGACTTATGGAAGAACTTAATACAATAAAGATAGGACGTGTATAACGTCTTTTTGTCTGCATTGAATTTTAACTGTGGTTTTGTTACAATAAAGATGGAGATGAGATTATGATAGATATTAAAAGTGATTCAAGAAAAGTACAAAAAGGAGATACATTTATTGCAATTAGAAATGTAGCAAGAGATGGTCATGACTATATAGAAAGTGCAATAAAAAATGGTGCAACTAAAATAATATGTGAAGAAGGAGAATTCCCAGTTGAAACCATACATGTTCCAGATACAAGAAAATATTTAGAAGATTATTTATATGATAATTATTATCCAAAAATTAAAGATTTAAAACTAATTGGTATAACTGGTACAAGTGGTAAGACTACAACAGCATATCTAACTTATCAAATGCTTAATAAACTAGGGTTAAAAACAGCTTATATAGGAACAATAGGTTTCTATTACGGAGATGTGAAAAAAACGCTAAACAACACAACACCTGATGTGGATTTGTTATATGAAATGCTTCTTGAAGCGAAAGAAAATGACTGTAAATGCGTTGTTATGGAAGTTAGTTCTCATGCACTTGCCCTTGATAGAATACATGGTTTAGAATTTGACGAAGTTGCATTTACAAACATTTCACAAGATCACTTAGATTATCATAAAACAATTGAAAATTACGTTGAAGCTAAAAGAATATTGTTTACAAAAACAAGAAGTGAAAAATATGCAATAATAAATTGTGATGATAAATACTATGATAGATTTGTAATAGAAGGTAACAAAAATATCTTGTTAGGCGAAAGCAATGCTGATGTAAAAATAGAAGATTATACATTATCTCATCTATATACTAAGTTTAAATTCTCATATGAAGCAAAAACATATGAAATAAAAATTAATATGGTATGTAAGTTTAATATATATAATTACCTAACAGCGTTAATGCTTACTTCTAAAGCAGGATTTGATATCGACAAAATATTAGAAATAACTGATGAAATAACACCACCAGATGGAAGAATGGAAATGATTGTAAATAAGTCGAATAGTATATTTATAGATTATGCCCATAAACCAGATGCTGAAGAAAAAGTATTAGAGATGGCAAAAGCAATAAAAAAAGGAAAAATTATTACCATTATTGGATGTGGTGGAGATAGAGATAGAACTAAAAGACCAATAATGGGTGAAATAGCAACAAGACTATCAGACCATGTAATATTTACTGATGATAATCCTAGAACAGAAGATCCAAAGCAAATAATGGATGACATTGTAAAAGATTTAAAATCTAATAACTTTGAAGTAATATTTGATAGAGCAGAAGCAATAAAAAAAGGAGTATCAATGTTAGAAGAAAATGATATATTATTAATACTTGGAAAAGGGCATGAAACATATCAAATAATAGGTACTGAAAAAATACACTTTAGTGATAAAGAAGAAGTATTAAAAGCTATAAAGGAGAAAAAATAATGGATAAGAACTTATATATTGATAAATGTTTAGAAATATGTGATGGAACCCTTGTTTATGGTGATAAGGATGCAATACTAGGAAAATTTTCTAAAGATACTAGAACCATCAATGAAGGAGAAGTATACGTAGGAATAAAGGGTGAAAACTTTGATGGTAATGCTTTTTATAAAGATGCTTTTGAAAAAGGAGCTAGTACATGTATTTTGGATAGAGCATTCTATGAAAAACTAGAGCCCGAAATTATAGAAGACAAAAATTTAATTCTTGTTGATGACACTATTGGTGCTATTCAAAAACTTGCAAGATATAAAAGAAGTTTATATGATATTCCAGTTATCGCTGTTACAGGTAGCGTAGGAAAAACAAGTACTAGAGATATGATTGCAAGTGTCCTTGAAACAAAATACAAAGTATTAAAAACAAAAGGAAACTATAATAACAATATAGGTCTTCCAATTACTATACTAGGACTTACAGATGAAGAAGTTATGGTGCTTGAAATGGGAATGAATCATTTATATGAAATTAATCTTTTAAGTACTATAGCAAGCCCAACTCATGCAGTAATAACTAATGTTGGCACTGCACATATTGGAAACCTAGGTTCAAGAGAAAATATATTAAAAGCTAAACTAGAAATACTAGATGGTTTAAAAGAAGATGGAGTATTATTTATAAATAATGATAATGACATGCTTCATGATAATTTAAAAGACATAAAGAAAAGATGCAATGTAATAACTGTTGGAATTGATAATAAAAGTGATTATAATGCTAAAAATATAGAAGATGAAGTGTTCTCTAGCACATTTAAAATAGGAGAAAACTTAATAGAAGTTAATGCTCCTGGAAAAGCCTACGTATATAATAGTTTAATTGCTTATGCTATAGGTAAAGATTTAAATGTTGATATTCAAAATATAAAACGTGGTATTAAAAACTTTAAAATGGAGAAGAACAGACTTGAAAAGATAGATACTAAATATGGTTTTACTATAATTAATGATACTTATAATGCTAGTTTAGACTCTATTAAGAATTCACTTGATTTAATATCAAAGGCAGACTACCAAAGAAAAGTTTTAGTATTAGGAGATGTTTTAGAATTAGGAACTTTCTCTAAAAAAATACATGAAAGAATAGGCTTAGAAATAGTTAAACATAAAGTGGATATTGTTTTTGCAATAGGTGAAAATGTAAAAGATACCGTAAGAACTTTAAAAGAAGAAAAATTTAATATGTCAAATGTATATTCGTTTGATAGCGAAGACCAAGCTCATGAAAAAATAAAAGAAATACTTAAACCTGGAGACATAGTACTAGTTAAGGGTTCAAATGGAATACATTTAATAAATATTGTTGATGATATTAAAGGAAATTAATATGAATATATATGATAATCTCAGTAAATTAGGAGAAGTATTAAAAGATGAACCAATATCTAGATATAATACTTATAAAGTAGGTGGAAGTGCAGATTATATATTTTTTCCAGATAGTATTGAAAATCTAATAAAGGGATTAAAGTTTTTAAAAGATAATAAAATTTTATATAAAGTTATTGGAAATGGCTCTAATCTTATATTTTCATCTAAACCATATAAGGGTGTTTTAATTAAATTAGATAAATTAGATGATATGAGAATAAATGATAAAGAAGTCTATGTGGAAGCAGGATATAAAACGATTAAGCTATCAAATAAGTTGTCTAGAGATGGATATACAGGTTTAGAATTTGCAACGGGTATACCAGGCACTATTGGTGGAGCAGTCTTTATGAACGCTGGTGCATATAATAGTGATTTTAAAAGTATTATTAAATCAGTTACATTTATAGACGATAATGGTGATATTAAAACGCTTGAAGGCAAAGACTTAGAATTTGAATATAGAAATAGTTTATTTAAAAAAGAGAAAAAACAAATAATACTTAGCACTACCGTAAAATTGGAAAAAGATAACCCTCAAAAAATAATTGAGTTAGTAGAGTCAAGAAAAATAAGAAGAATAGAATCTCAACCCTTAGATTATCCAAGTGCAGGAAGTGTATTTAGAAATCCTGATGGTAATTATGCTGGAAAATTAATTGAAGATCTAGGATTAAAAGGATACTCTATAGGTGGTGCGAAAGTAAGTGAAAAACATGCCAATTTTATAATAAATGCTGGTAATGCAACAGGAGAAGATATAAAAGAGCTTATCGAATTTATTCAAACTAAAGTAAAAGAAAACTATAATATAGATCTATTCCTAGAACAAGAATTAGTTAATTTCTAATTCTTTTTTCTTGATAAAATCATTTTATTAATATATATTATTAATGGGACGTGATTAACATGGGTTTATTAGAAACGTTAAATAACGATATTAAAAAGATATTAAATGGTCTTGGATATGATGATAATGTAGAAGTTACAGTATCAAACCGTAAAGATTTAGGTGATTATCAGTATAATGGAATAATGAAAATTGCTGGTCAAAATAAAGTTAATCCAAGAGAACTTGCTGAAAAAGTATGTAATTTATTAAAAGAAAATAAAACATATAAAGATGTTAATATAGCAGGGCCAGGATTTATAAATATAACTTTTAGTAATGAAGCATTAATAGAATTTTTAAATGATACTTTTAAAAATTTTGATAACATAAAATACAAAGCACCAAAGAAAACTATATTTATGGATTATGGTGGTGCCAATATTGCAAAAGAACTCCATGTTGGACATATGAGAAGTGCAAATATTGGTGAAGCTTTAAAAAGATTATTTAATGCTTGTAATATTGATACAATAAGTGATGCCCACTTAGGAGACTGGGGTAAACCAATGGGTCTTGTCATGCAGGAAATTAAAACAAGAATGCCAGATTTGCCTTACTTTGATGTAAATTTTGAAGGAGAGTATCCAAAGGAAAGCCCTGTAACAGCAGAAGATCTAGCATCTATTTATCCAATAGCAAGCAAAAAATCTAAAGAAGATGAAAACTATCTAAATAGCGCAAAAGAACTAACAGTTAAACTTCAACAAAAAGAAAAAGGCACTTATGCATTATGGCAGCATATTAGAAATACTTCTCTAGAAGATATTAAAAAAACATATAAACTACTTAATACTTCTTTTGATTTATATTATGGAGAAAGTGATTCAGATAAATATGTGCCAGAAATGATAGATTATTTAAATAAAAATAATTATCTAGAAAAAAGCGAAGGTGCAGAAGTTATATTTGTTAATAAAGAAGATGACAATAAAACATATCCACCTCTAATGGTTAAAATGAGCAATGGTGGTATTGGTTATGATACAACAGAACTTGCAACTATATATCAAAGAAAAAAAGAATATAAATTTGATGAACTATTATATCTAACTGATAATAGACAAGATTTACATTTTGAAATTACTTTTAGGGCTGCAAAAAAATGCAAAATTGCAGATGAAAAAATGACACACATATCATTTGGTAATATATGTGGTAATGATGGAAAACCATTTAAAACAAGAGATGGCGGAGTAATGAGTTTAAATAATTTGTATTCACTTGTATATGATGAATGCTATAAAAAACTAAGCGATAATGTAAAAGAAGAAGATAAAGAAGATACTGCAAGAATAATATCTGTCGCAGCGATTAAATACGCTGACCTTTTACCTAATAGAACAAGCGATTATGTATTTGATCCAGTTAGATTTTCAGATTTAAATGGGAAAACAGGACCTTACCTTTTATATAATACTGTTCGTATTAATTCTATATTTTCTAAAATAGAGGGCTTTGAATATAAAAAATATAATAATATTAATACTAGTGTTGAAAGAGAAATTATACTTCACATATTAGAACTACCAAACGTATTAAAAAGAGAAGTAGAAGATAATTTGCTTAATGAGTTATGTGAATATATATTTAAATTAACAAATCTATATAATTCATTCTATAGTGATAACTATATAATAAGCGAAGCAGATACTTCTAAAAAAGAATCATGGCTTGTTATGAGTGATGTAGTATTAAATACTAATAAATTCATACTTGATATATTAGGAATGGAAGTCCCTAAAAGCATGTAATACATGCTTTTTTTATTGCAAAAAAAAGATAGCAATGCTATCTAATTCCTCCTCCAGAGCCTCCTCCAAAGGATCCTCCTCCTCCGCCTCCGGAAGAGAAGCCACCGCCACCAGAACTATAACTTTCAGCTGCAGACCTTGCTGCACTTGCAGCTTGAATAGCGTTATGTGAAAAATCGTGTACGATAAATATATTATCATTTGCAAATTCTGGTGCCTGCTCTATAAGCTCAGGATACATCTGTTTAAATTCTTTTGCTACTTTTTCTGCTATACCAAATATTTGGGCATATATAATATAATATTCGAATGCAGTAACTTCTATTGCTTGCCTCTCCTTTATAATAGTGAAATCTTTAAAGAAGTTTTTAAGTCCCTTTAGTTCAACAGCTTCTTTTCTTAATTCATCTGTAAATGTTAATACTGTTTTTGTGAAAATTCCTTTTTTAATCTTTTCTTCTTTAATAAGTCCTTCTTCTTTTAATAACTTTTCTTGATTGTTAAGGACCTTATCAAACCAATTAAGCAGTTGTGAATAATTGCTTCTAGACCAAGATTTCATTTCACCTTCACTAAGAATTCTATCTTTACTTGCTTTAACAAACATCTCATGAAGTGAAACTTCATATGTATTTGCTTCGCCTAAATCTTTTTCTAAATTAATTGCTGTTTCTTCTTTTGTTCTTCCAAGCAAACCTTTTTTCTCTTCAGTTAGTATTTCTATCTTTTTATCTTTTAACCACTTAAGTAATACTGCCCCCATAAAATCAGTTTTATTTTTTATAAGATCATATTTAGTTGCAATATAGTAAGCTCTAAAAATATCTTTTTTACAAGGTATATCCCTAAAATAAAGTGCTTCATCATCGCTTATCTTTTGACCTTTTTCACCATAGTTATACTTTGTTCCAGAATTCGCTACGCCGAATATAGTACCAAAAACTGATAAACCCATTATTATTGAAAATATAACAAAGAAAATGTCATCACTTTTATCATTGTTTGAAGAGGAAGTATCACCATAATCATAATCATATGTTCCTTCTTCAGCGCCTTCATGTAATTCTTCAAAAGTTTTATCTTCACTTCTAGTAGTTTCAAATGTTCCACTAGGGAATTTTGCAAGTAATACAACATAATCGGAAGAACTAAAATATCCTTCGTTTTCCATATGTATAAAACCATCTTTTACATATGCATAACCTTTATAACCATATCCCCAAACATCAATAGTATCTGGTAATGAATAATATGTTCTAACATCGATTGAAATATTATCAGGGGAAGGATTCATACTATCATTAACAAGCTTAAATAAAGTGGCATCTGCATCACTATATTTGGTTATAACACCAGTTAAAGTATATTCTATTTTGTAAGTATGATTTCCATATTTACCAATACCCCAGCATAACTCGATTGTTTCACCATTTTCATTTATACCATACTTATTAGTTTTTTCTTCTCTTGATTTTTTTACATCCCAATTTATTTGGGTGAACTTTTTACCATTTTCACTAACAACAAAATCTTTTATTTCTCTATCTTCTAGATTCATTGGTTTATAAAGTTCAGTGCCTTCATTTGCATAGACAGTCCATTCCTCAGTAATTTTTGCATCACCATTTTTTTCGATATATACATCAACCTTTAAACTATCCATACTGCTGGCATAAACATTTATACCAAAAAACAAAACAAATAAATTAAATAAAAACAAACTAAATTTCTTCATATCCTATCACATCTTCATTATAACAAAATAGATAATATAAATAAATAAAAATATCTTAAAAGCTTGCAACTTTTTAATAAATAAATTATAATTTTAGTAGGGTGAAAACATGAAAAAGGAAGAATTATCTACTATTTTAGAAAACTTAGAAGAAAAACTAGAAAATATTGGGAGGTATCTTTGAAATAGATGAGAAAAAATCTAGAGTAGAAAAGATAAATGAAGAACTTCTTAAAGAAGATGCTTATAAAGACTTAGATAGAGCCTCTAAACTAAATTTAGAACTTTCTAATTTAGAAAAAGTAATTAAAAATTATGAAGGAACGCTTGATGAAGTTAAAGCTGATTTAGAACTACTTGAAATATTGGATGATTCTGAGCTTAGAGAAATCCAAAAATCAGTTAGTGCATTAGAAGAAAAATATAACGAAATAAAAATAACATCACTATTAAATGGAGAGTATGATTCATATAATTGTTATTTAGAAATTCATCCAGGCGCCGGTGGTACGGAAAGCTGTGATTGGGCATCTATGCTCCTTAGAATGTATCAAATGTTTTTTGATAAAAACGATTATAAATATAAAGTAATCGAAAAACAAAATGGTGATGAAGCAGGAATTAAAAGTGTAACTCTTTTAGTAAGTGGATATTATCCTTATGGCTATTTAAAATCCGAAAGAGGTGTTCACAGACTTGTTAGAATTAGTCCATTTGATTCTAATGCAAGGAGGCATACTTCTTTTGCAAGTGTAAGTGTAACACCAGAAATAACTAGTAATATAAATATAGAAATAAAAGATACGGATTTAAAAATAGATGTATTTCACTCAAGTGGCGCTGGTGGACAATCCGTTAACACCAGTAATTCTGCAGTTAGAATAACTCATTTACCTAGTAAAATTGTTGTAAGTTGTCAAGTGGAAAGAAGCCAAGTTCAAAACAAAGAGATATGTATGCAGATGTTAAAAAGCAAATTATATGCTTTAGAAAAAGAAAAAGAAGAAGCAAAAGTTAAAAGCCTAAAAGGAGAAAATGTTGACATTAATTTCGGATCACAAATAAGAAATTATGTTTTAGAACCATATAAGTTAGTTAAAGATTTAAGGACTGGTTATGAAACATCAAACGCAAATAAAGTACTTGATGGAGATATAAAACCTTTTATGGAAAGTTTTTTAGAAAAAAAGGGTGATTAAGAGTGAAGAAGTATTTAAAAATTATTTTAGGGTCGTTTCTAATAGGTATGTCTTTAAATTTGTTTTTTAAAGATATTGGATTAATACCGTCTGGAACAATGGGATTAGGGCTTTATTTTGCGGATAGGATGCATGTTAATTTTGCTTTAACCGTATTGCTTATTAATATATTTTGTTTCCTTATGGCAGCGACTATATTTCCAAAAAAATACTTAGCTAGATGCATTATAACGTTTTGGTTAATTCCATTGTTTATAGTTTTAACAAAAGATGTTGGAAATCTAATAGATATTAAAGATGCAGACAAATTACTTATTTCATTATATGGTGGTGTTCTTATGGGCATTGGATTTAGATGTATATATAGTGAAGGTAAACTTGCTAGTGGAGTTAATGTTATAAATTCACTTGGTAAAATTATATTTGAACATAATCATATTATTATTTTATATTCCTTAGATTTAATTTTAGTAATACTTCAAGGTTTTACTTATGGTGCACAAAGTGCAATGTATTCTTTAATAGCAATACTAATTATGGAAATATTAAGTAAAAGAGCTAGTATTGGAATTAATACTTCAAAAGTGTTTTATATAATTACTAAAAAAGAAAAAATAGTTAAACAATACATTATGGATGAACTAGGTTATGATTTAACTGAGTTTGAAGTAAAAGGAGGTTTTTCTAAAGAAAAAAATAAAATACTTATGTGTGTAATACCAACAAGAAATTATTATAAACTAAGAGAAGGGATAAAAGTTATAGATAAAGATGCGTTTATATCTATAACTGATTCATACGAAGTAATCAATCAAGACGTAACCATAAATAAGAAAGGTGAGGAAGAATGAATAAAGATGAATTCAAAATAACCCCAGAAGAAGCTATGGCATTAACATATCTTAGGAAACAAATGAGTAAGGGACTTCAGCCAAAATATCAAAAAGTAAAAACATTAGAGAAAAAACCATTAATAAAAGAAAACAAAGGGAATGTAACAGCAGTGCTTATGTTTGCGCTTATAGGTGTTATTTCTATTATGTTTATGCTTACACTATTTTTTTCAGGTATAGGAGGATAAAATGGACGACGAATTAAGAAGACAATTAGATGAACTGAGTTATTTATCAAGTAATAGATTTAAATATACTGATAATAATGCTGATAATAAACTACTTTTGAAAGAATATTTATGTAATTCAGATTTTTACGATTTATGTAGAGAACAACATGGTAAATTCACATTTAAGCAATTCAAAAAATATTTTGAAGAATATGAAGAAAAGTATGGACCGCTTGACGATATAGGTCTTGCGATATTATTATATGAGAATATACTGTGATGTTAACATTTCACAGTTTTTTCATATAGTTTTAACAAATATTATAAATAAAAGTACTATCATTTTAATCGAACTTGTAGTATAATTCTATGATAGGTGACGATATGCAAAAGGTATTTAAGACAATTGATGAACAATTTCAGATTTTGCTAGATAAGGGTATGATTATCGATGATGAACAACAAGTTAAAGAAATACTGCTTAGAGAGAATTATTTCTTTATAAGCGGATATAGACATCTATTCTTAAAAAACCCTAAGTCTCGTGATTATAGACAAGGGACAAACTTTAGAGAATTATATGCAATGTTCAATTTTGATAGACAACTAAGAAATATTATCTTTAAAAATCTTCTTATCATTGAAAACAATATGAAGAGTATCTTTTCATATGAGTTATCTATGAAATATGGTATTAAAGAAAAGGACTATTTAAATATTTCAAACTTTAATACAAGCAAGGATAAAGTAAGACAAGTTAATGACCTTATAAGAAAGATAAAAAGACAAATCAGAATAAATGGTGGTCAACATTCTGCTACAACTCATTATATATATAATTATGGTTATATCCCTTTATGGGTTGTTGTAAAAGTTATTTCGTTTGGAATTGTATGTGAACTATACTCTATTCTTAAAACAGATGATCAAAGAGCAATTGCAGATATTTTTGACTTAGACATTGATGAACTGCTTTGTTATTTACCGATATTATCTAATTATAGAAATTTATGTGCGCATGAAGATATATTATATGATCATAGAACAGCATCATTAATACCAGATAGTAAATATCATGAAATGTTACACATTAATAAAGGTGAAGATGGATATGAAAAAGGTAAAAACGATTTATTTGCTTTAATTATTATTTTAAAAAGATTACTTTTACCAGATGATTTTAGATTAATGATTAAAGAAATAGATTATGAAAAAGCAGTACTTGAAGGTAAACTTCAAACTATCAAAATTGATGATGTGTTAGATAAAATGGGATTCCCATCAAATTACACAGATTTATTAGATTTATAGAAAGGACATAAAAATGACAAAGGAAACTAAAGAAGAAAAGAAAAAAAAGAGTATCATAGTACCAATCATAGTATTTTTCTTAGGCGCAGCATGTATGTACCTTCTTATTTACTACGTATTACCAGAGACAGGAAACACAGTTATAAACAAAAGTGAAAAAGAAGTAACTGTTACTGATAAGGGAATTGCAGATGCAGTTGATAAACTATATGATGCAGTAGTAGTCGTAACAGCGACAAAAAATGATGAAGATACAAGTGGAGGAACAGGATTTGTATATAAAGTAGATGGAAATAAAGCGTATATTTTAACTAATTTCCATGTTATAAATGGAGCCACTGGAGCAAAAGTTAAATTCACTAATAATGAAGAAGTTGAAGCAACTATAGTAGGTGGAGATAAAGATTCAGATACTGCAGTATTAAGTGTTAATAAAAATAGTATTATTAGTGTTGCAGATATAGGATCAAGTGAAAAAGCAAGACTTGGAGATACAGTTTTCGCTATAGGTTCACCAATTAGTACAACTTATAATTGGACTGTAACAAGAGGAATACTAAGCGGAAAAGATAGAATGGTTGAAGCAGCATTAAGTCAAGAAGATACTACTAGTTATGCCTTTAAAGTTCTTCAAACAGATGCTTCTATAAACTCTGGAAATAGTGGAGGTCCACTTGCAAATTCAAATGGAGAAGTAATTGGTATTACAAACATGAAGTTAGTCTCTGATTCTATTGAAGGAATTGGCTTTGCAATACCAATAGAAGATGCTTTAATAATTGCAGATGATTTAATAAAAGATGGTAAAATTGAAAGACCTCTTCTTGGAGTAAGTATGTTAGACCTTGAAAACAAATATAATCTATATCAACAAGGTATTACGCTAAATACAGAACTTAAAGAAGGAGTTGTAGTTGTTGAAGTACAAAATGGAAGTCCTGCAGATAAAGGCGGATTAAAACGTGGTGATATAATTGTTGCAGTAGATGATGATAGTGTTGGTAGTGTAGCATACTTAAGATATATGCTTTATAAACACAAAGTTGGAGACACTATTACTGTTAAATTTGAAAGACAAGGTAAGATGGATACCGCTAAAATTAAATTAACAGTTGCAAATAAAGAAAGTTAATACTTTCTTTTTTTCATGCATAAAAAAAGTAAGTTATTTTTGATACTTACTTTTTGTAAATGCAAATATTGGATAACCAACAATAGGTATTAATGGTATTGTTAATCCTAGGATTGCTTCTTTACCAAACTTCTCTGAAAGTGCAATAGAAGCAATTAATTTAACAATATAAACTGCTATATAACCAACAAATGGGATAAGTGAAAGTAATGAATAATAACCAGAATAACCACAAATTTCAAAAAATACCCAATTGTTATATATAGGAATTAATGCTGCCCATCCAGGTTTATCACACTTTTTAAATAATATCCATTTACAAACTATTATAAAAATTAATATTGCAAGTCCAATAAAACCAAATATTATGGCAACAATAGCAAACATAGTTTCCATAAACATATCAAAATAATAACCAAAATCATCCATAAAAGCATAATCGTAATCCTCATCTTCATAATTTTCATAGTTTATTTCTTTTTTAGCTTGCTCGACTACATCTTTAAAGTTTTTATTGTTGTAACATTCTAAAATGGTATTTCTAATATCATTTGCAAAACTAGAATTATATCCCATATAATACTTATCACTAATTACAATAAGTGGATAACCATTATAGTTTGTTCCAAGCAATTCAGTGGTTTTTTTCATTAATTCTTGCTCTCTTGAAGAATAAGTAACATCTATATATTCCAAATCAAATTTATCTTTTAACTCAGCATCAGTTTGCAATTCTTCAAAAAAACTTGCTGCATCATCGCAATTAGGACAATCATAATATTCCCTAAAAATATAAACATCCACATCATCATCTGCAAAAGCAAGTATTGGAATAGTCAAAATCATTAATAAAAATAAATAAAAAACTTTCTTCATATACACTCCTTCTATTAAAATATTATCATAAAGATTAAAATTAATCTATATTAATAATTAAACCTTGAAAAAAAATATCAATCATATTAGAATACCTTATAGAAAGGGATAACTATGAAAGAAGTTTTAAAGTTTTTAAACAGTTTAGATTTAAAAGGAAAATACGTTGTACTTGGTTGTTCTTACGGCCCAGATTCAATGATGCTTTTACATGTGTTAAAAACTTTAAAAATAAAAGTAATATGTGCCCATGTCAATCATAATATAAGAAAAGAAAGTATAGATGAATACAATAAATTACAAAAATATACTAAAGATAATAATATAATTATGGAAACACTTTCTTTAGAAAAGGGTAACCATAACGAAAGTTATTATAGAAAAAAAAGATATGATTTTTATAAAAAAATAGCCGATAAATATAATACAAAATATATCATGACTGCGCATCATGGTGATGATTTAATAGAAACAATATTAATGAGAATCACAAGAGGATCTAACTTAAAAGGATATTTGGGTTTTAATAAAATATTTAATGAAAAACAATATGTTTTTTTAAAACCACTCGTATATATTACTAAAGATGAAATATTAGAATATAATAAAAAAAATAATATCCCATATGCGATAGATGCTTCAAACATAGATAATAAATATACTAGAAATAGATATCGAAATAATGTATTACCGTTTTTAAAAAAGGAAGATAAGAACGTACATTTAAAATATATGGCATTTAGCAACGAATTAAATGATGCCTATGAATGTATTAAAAAAATTAGTTTAGATTATATTAATAATAATTTTAAAGATAATATACTTTGCCTAGATGAATTCCAAAAATTAGATCCTTATATTAAGAAGACAATTATTAATATAATATTGAGTAATATATATGGAGATAATATCGATAAAATAAATAAAAAACATATTAATAATTTAATAGAAGTTCTTGAAAAAGGAAAAAACTTTTCGATGGATTTTCCATATAACAAAAAGATTATAAGAGAGTATAATTATTTAAAATTTAATATAGCAATAAATAACAATACATATAATATAAAGTTAGAAGATGAAACTATATTACCAAATGGAGACTCTATATATAAGGTTAACAGTACTAAAGATAATAGTAATTATATTATAAGGTTAAATAAAAAAGATATTAAATTACCATTGTATATTAGATCAAAAAAAACAAGTGATAAAATAGCAGTTAAGAATTTAGGAGGAACTAAATCAATTAAGAAAATACTTATTGATGAAAAGATTCCAGCCTCTAAAAGAAATGATATCTTGCTTGTTGTTGATTCTAATGATGTAGTATTATGGATACCAGGCATAAAAAAAAGTAAATTTGATATTAACAAAGACGAAAAGTGTGATATAATACTTAAGTACGAAAGAAAGGAAAGAAAAAATGCCAAAGAAAAAAAATAATAATGCAGTTAAATCATTATCATTATATGTAGTAGTAATACTTATAATACTTGGAGCAATTCTTTTTTCAAGTGCTTCAAAACCTAAAGTACATGAATTTACATATGATGAACTTATAAAAAATATATCAAATGAGAAGGTAGAAAAATTAGAAGTTACACCAAACGCTAATTATAGTACATATATAATAGTAGGTAAATTAGAAGGATATAAAAAGAATGAATCATTTACGGTTTATGTTCCATATTCAGATTCGACTATTAATAAAATATTAGACTATTCAGATTCTTCAAAATTTGAAGTTAAAGTAAATAAAGATCCTAGAAGTGAACAATGGATTGCAATTATCTTCGAAGGAATATTACCAATCGCTTTAGTTGTTGGATGTGTATTCTTCTTCTTTAATAAAGTTTCTAGTGGAAATAATAAATCTATGGACTTTGGAAGAAGTACTGCTAAACTAAATATGGATGGTGGTAAAGTTAAATTTACTGATGTTGCAGGTTTAAAAGAAGAAAAAGAAGAAGTTGCAGAACTTATAGATTTCTTAAAATCTCCTAAAAAATTCCAAAAATTAGGAGCTAGAATTCCTAAAGGAGTACTTCTTGTAGGTCCTCCAGGAACTGGTAAAACATTACTTGCAAAAGCCGTTGCAGGTGAAGCTAATGTACCATTTTACTATATAAGTGGTTCAGACTTTGTTGAACTATTTGTTGGTGTAGGTGCAAGCCGTGTTAGAGATATGTTTAAAGAAGCTAAGAGAAATGCTCCATGCTTAATATTTATAGATGAAATTGATGCAGTAGGTCGTCAAAGAGGTACTGGTATTGGTGGAGGACACGATGAAAGAGAACAAACTCTAAACCAATTACTAACTGAAATGGATGGATTTGGTGCAAATGAAGGTATAATTATCATCGCTGCAACAAATAGACCAGACGTACTTGATCCAGCATTACTTAGACCTGGTAGATTTGATAGACAAGTTACAGTTAATTATCCAGATACAGAAGAGCGAGAACAAATACTTGGAGTTCATGCTAGAAACAAAAAATTCTCTAGCGATGTAAGTTTAAAAAATCTTTCTAAACGTACTCCTGGATTTAGTGGTGCAGACCTTGAAAACCTTCTTAATGAAGCTGCATTACTTGCTGTTAGAAGAGATAAAGAAGCAATCGGAATGGATGAAATAGATGAAGCAACTGATAGAGTGCTTATGGGTCCAGCTAAAGAATCAAGAAAAATAACAGATAAAGAAAAACAACTTGTAAGCTTACATGAAGCAGGACATGCTGTAATTGGAATTAAACTAGAAGATGCTCAAGATGTTCATAAAATCACAATTATACCTCGTGGCATGGCTGGTGGTTATACTATGATGCTTCCTAAAGATGAAAAAATGAACATTTCTACAAAGAATGAACTACTTGCCCAAATAACAGGATTACTTGGTGGTAGAGTTAGTGAAGAATTATACTTTGGAGAAATTTCAACAGGAGCATCAGATGACTTTGCAAAAGCAACTAGAATTGCAAGAGCTATGGTTACTGAATATGGAATGAGTGAATTAGGTCCTGTACAACTTGAAGAAAAACAAGGTAATGTATTTTTAGGAAGAGACTACGCTAAAGATAAAAACTTTAGTGATGCAGTAGCTCTTGAAATTGATACAGAAGTTCGTAAAATAATGGATGAATGTTATAAAAAAGCAACTAAGATATTAAAAGATAACAAAAAACTTGTTTATCTAATCAGTGATACATTAATAGAACATGAAACAATTACTAAAGAAGAAATTGATGAACTTGTATCTACAGGCAAAATTTCTAAATACGAAGAAGAAAAGAAAGAAGAAAAGAAAATTAAAACAGAAAAGAAGGAAGAAAAAGAGGAAGAAGAGTAATCCTTCTTTTCTTTTCTAAAATTTAGTAAAAGTTTTATTGATAGTTAACATGCAAATATGTTAAAATATAAAAAGAAATAAGCAATATGAAGGTGTGGTATTTTTATGGCAAAAATAATTTCATTAGTTAATCAAAAAGGCGGCGTTGGAAAAACTACTACAAGTATAAATCTTTCTGCTTCTTTAGGTAAATTTGGTAAAAATACACTCCTTATCGATTTAGACCCACAAGGTAATGCAACTACGGGGTTGGGTGTTGATAAAGGTGCAATTAAATACAGTGTTTACGACGTATTAACACAGAAGTGTGATATAAAAGAAGCAATTATAAAAACAGGATTTACAAAACTAGCAATCTTACCTGCAACTATAAATCTAGCAGGACTTGATGTAGAACTTATTCAAATGGAATATTCAAATCCTGAATTCAAAAAAAATGAACAACTAAAAAGAGTACTTGAAAGTGTAGAAGAATATTTTGATTACATCATAATTGATTGTCCTCCTTCTCTTGGAATAAATACAATTAATGCATTAGTTGCAAGTAATTCAGTTATTATTCCAGTACAATGTGAATTTTTCGCACTAGAAGGTGTATCTCAATTATTAAATACAATAATAATGACACAATCAAAATTAAATCCAGGACTTACAATAGAAGGTGTACTTTTAACTTTACTTGATTCAAGAACAAATCTTGGATTAGAAGTTGTTGAAGAAGTTAGAAAATACTTTGGAAACAAAGTTTTCAACACAATCATTCCTAGACTAGTTAGACTTGTAGAAGCACCTAGCCACGGAATGCCAATATGTGATTATGATCCAACTTGCAGAGCGACAGAGGCTTATCTTAATTTAGCTAAGGAGGTTATAGAGCGAGATGGAAACTAAGAGAAAAGCATTAGGGAAGGGTTTGGAACAATTATTTAACAGTGAAAATGTTAATTTTGAGGAAGTTGAAAGAGAAATAGTAGCGAATGCTACAGAAGCTGATATTCACGAAATTCCAATTAGTTCAATTAGAAGTAATCCTTTTCAACCAAGAAAAAGATTTGACGAAGACAAATTAAAAGAACTATCTGAATCAATAAAAGAACATGGATTATTTCAACCAATAATAGTTAAAAAAAGTATTAAAGGGTATGAACTAGTCGCAGGTGAAAGAAGAACTAAAGCCGCAAAAATGGCTGGTTTTGAAAAAATACCTGCAATAATAAGAAATTTTTCTGACGATGAAATGATGCAAGTTGCATTACTTGAAAATACTCAAAGAGAAAACTTAAATCCTATAGAAGAAGCAGAAGCTTATGATCAAATACTTAAAAAATCAAATATGACACAAGAAGAGCTGGCTAAAAAAGTTTCAAAAAGTAGAAGTTATATAACAAATGTATTAGGACTAGTAACTTTGCCAGAAGAAGTAAAAAAATTGGTTATTGATGGTAAGCTTTCTATGGCACACGCTAGAATCCTAAGTAAAATGGAAGATGAGAATTATGTTTCTAGACTAGCTTATAAGGTAGTAAGCGAAGGGATTAGCGTTAGAAAACTAGAAGAAATATCTAGGGATACTAAAATCCCTAAGAAAAAAGCAATTAATAGAACAGTACCTTTAAATAAAGTATATTCTTTATATGAAGAAGCATTAAGAGATAAAATAGGCACAAAAGTCACTATATCATCAAATAAACTTACTATACCTTTTGATAGTGATGAAGATTTAGTAAGAATATTAGAAGTACTTAATATTAGTGTAGAGGATGATGATTAATGGAGACATTTTTAAAACTTATTTCTAAGAAAGAAGTATATGGACTTCTTATAATAATTGCAGTTTCAATATTAGTATATAAACTATTTATAATGCTTATTGAAAAACTTATAAATAGAACTAAAAATCCATTTGAAAAAAAGAAAAGAACAACTGTATTTAGATTATTTAGAAATATTGTTAGATATGCAATATATGCACTTGCAATTATATTTGTTTTAGATTTATATGGCGTAAATGTAACAAGCTTAGTTGCAAGCTTAGGTGTTGTAAGTGCAATTAGTGCCTTAGCACTTCAAGATACAATAAAAGACGTAATAAGTGGTTCATCAATAATTATGGATAACTACTATGTAGTGGGTGATTATGTAAAATATGGGGATTTCCTAGGTATTGTAACAGAACTAGGACTTAGAACTACAAAAATAATGAATTTCAATGGAGAAGTATTAACTATTGCAAATAGAAATATAAATGAAATAATTAATCTTTCACAAAAACAAGCCTCAGTACTTATTGAAGTACCCACAGCATACGAAGAAAAATGTGAAAAAGTTGATAAAGTGTTTAATGAAATAATAGAAGAAATTAAAACTTGGCCAACGATGGATAAAGAAAAAACATATTATATGGGGATTGAAAAATTTGAAGATTCTTCAATTATATATGCTTTAAGATTTTATTGTAGTCCTGCAAAAAAATGGGAATATGAAAGAGAAATACTTAGACTTGTAAAAATAAAATATGAACAAAATAAGATCAAGATACCATATAATCAATTAGAGGTTCATAATGGAAAGTAAAGAAATAAAATTAGGTAATAGATTTATATTAAAAAAACCACACGCTTGTGGTGAAAATCTATGGGAAGTTACTAGACTTGGTGTGGATATCAAGTTAAAATGCCTAAATTGTAATCATGAAGTTATGATGCCAAGAGTAGAACTACTCAAGAAAATAAAAAAGAAAGTAGATGAAAATAATGGCTAGAAAAAAGAATAAAAAACCACTGCATCCTATAATGACTTACTTACTTCTTATATGTGTAGTTATTATAACAAGTGGTATACTTGGACTTTTAGATGTATCTACTAACTATAATGTTATAAATGCGATTAGAGGTAACATTGAAAGTACAACGGCAGCAGTTAAATCATTATTTAATTTATCAGGATTAAAAACAATTTTCAGTACTACTGTTTCAAACTTTGCTTCATTTGCACCACTTAGTATGCTTATTATTACTCTAATTGGTATAGGTATAATGGATAAGTCAGGATTCCTACAATCATTCTTTACTTTAATTACAAAAAAAGCCGATAAATTTAGAGTAACATTTATACTTGCTTTGTTTTTGATTTTTGCTTCAATTGCAGGCAATATAATGTTTATAGTGCTTATTCCTATAACAGCATTATTCTTTAAATATAGTAAAAGAAATCCTAAAGCTGGTATAGTAATGGCTTTTGCCGCATTAACGGTTGGAACAAGTATAAATATATTTATGAATTCTGTTGATTCATCACTTTTAAGCTATACAATACTAGCTGCAAATTCAATAGATTCAACATATGAAATAAATGTATTTTGCGACATATTTATAATGATTGCTTTAACAATAATAATGGCATTGCTTATTGCATCTGTAACAGAAAAAATCATTATTCCAAGAATGCCAAAATATGAAGAAGAAGTAGAAGAAGAGTTTTATTTAGATAAAAGAAAAAAGAGAGGATTACTATTTAGTTTAACAATTGGTTTTCTATACCTTTTAATATTTATATATAATATAATTCCTGGATTACCATTCTCTGGTAACCTACTTGATTATAGTCAAACATATTATATAGATAAATTATTTGGATATAATTCATTCTTTAATCAAGGATTTGTATTTGTTATTACATTTTTCTTCTTCTTACTTGGATACTTTTATGGCCTTGGTGCAAGAACAATCAAAAACAACCAAGATGTGTCTAATTATCTTGGACATTCCCTTGATGGAATAGGAAAAACACTAGTATTAATATTCTTTGCTTCTGCATTTATTTCTATTTATAAAGAGTCAAACATTGGAAATGTAGTTGCAGCATCAGCAGCGAATTTAATTGGTTCTAGTGGATTTACGGGAATACCACTTATAATACTTTCATTTATAATAGTAATGATTGTAACAATATTTGTACCATCTACTATTACAAGCTGGTCAATACTTAGTGGAGTAATGGTACCTACATTTATAAATGCAGGTATGACACCAGAATTCGCAGCATTGTTATTTAGATTATCTTCAAGTGTAACTTATGGATTAACACCAGTTATGGCATATTTCATAATATACTTAGCATTTTTAAATATGTATAGCGAAGATGACAAACCTGAAAAGATTACAACATCTATAAAACATATGATTCCATATGCAGGATATGCTGCAGCAATATACATAGTGATATTAATATTATTATATGTAATTGGAATTCCATTTGGTATAGGTGCAACAGCGACTATCTAAAGTCGCTTTTTTAATGTGTTTTTTTATAGTCACATGTGTTATAATACTTGATAGAAATGAGGGATTATTATGTCATTAAAAGCAGGAATTGTAGGATTACCAAATGTGGGTAAAAGTACACTTTTTAATGCAATTACAAAAAAACATATACTAGCAGCGAATTATCCATTCGCAACAATAGAACCAAATGTAGGAGTAGTGACTGTCCCTGATAAGAGAATAGACTTTTTAAATGAACTTTATCATCCAAAAAGCTTAGTATCAGCATCTTTTGAATTCACTGATATTGCAGGTCTTGTAAAAGGTGCATCAAAAGGAGAAGGACTTGGTAATAAATTCTTGTCTCATATAAGAGAAGTAGATGCTATTGTAAATGTAGTTAGATGTTTTGAAAGTGAAGGTATAACACACGTTGAAGGAAAAATAGATCCTGTTCGTGATATAGAAATAATTAAAACAGAACTTATTCTTGCAGATTTAGAAATAATTGATAACAGAATTACTAAACTTGGTAAGAAAATGGATATGACTACAGATAAAAAAGAAAAATTAGAAGCCGGTGCATTAAGACATGCAAAATCTTTACTAGAATCAGATACACCTCTAAGATTAGGTGATTTAAATGAAGATGAATTAGAAGCACTCAAATCATATAATTTAATTACATTAAAACCAGTTATATACGTTGCAAATGTAAGTGATGATGATGCTATAAATGGAGATAACCAGTACTCTAAAGAAGTAAAAGAATATGCTGGAAAAGAACATTCTGGTGTTATTGTTATGAGTTGTGAAATGGAATCACAGTTATCAGATTATACTGATGAAGAAAAAGATGCCTTCTTAAAAGAAATAGGAATAAATGCAAGCGGACTAGATAAACTCATATTTGAAACATACAACTTACTAGGTCTTAGAACATACTTTACTGCAGGAGAAAAAGAAGTAAAAGCTTGGACTTTTAGAGATGGTATGACTGCCCCTAAATGCGCGGGTATTATTCATACTGATTTTGAAAAGGGTTTTATACGTGCAGAAGTTATGAGTTTTGATGACTTAGTAAAATATGGTACAGAACTTAAAGTTAAAGAAGCTGGTAAAATGAGACTCGAAGGTAAAGAATATCTTATGCAAGATGGAGATATCTGTTATTTCAGATTTAATGTTTAATAATGAAAGAAGAAGAAAAATTAACATTTGATGATTATGCAAGTAATGAGAAAATAGGAGAGTTTATTAGAAAACTAAGACTATCTCATAATATGTCTCAAAAAGAATTTGCTAAACTACTTAAAGTATCAAGAGAAACAATTACTAAAGCTGAGAATGGTGAAAGAGGTATCTCACTAGAAGTATATAAAAAGATTAATAAATTGTTTGGTATAACTTTTGAAGAAATAATAGGTGGTAAAGTAAAAGAAAAACCAAAAGAAAAGGATGCACTAAATATATTACTAAATAGAAACCTATTCAAAGTACTAGCTTTTCTATTTATATATTTCTTACTTATTTTATATGGAACAACAAGGAACACTAACAACTTATATAATTTAGAATTTTATTCAAATAATATTTATATCGACAATGCAACTTTAACATTACTTAAAAATGGTGATTATAGAATAGATATTAAATCTTTTAATAATTCATCTGTGGTTGAGGGAGAGACATTTGATATAATCATCAAAATGAAATATAAACGTAAAGACAAAACTATATTTAAATGCAAGTACGCAGATAATTACTGCAAGCCATATTATAAAAATTCAAATATTACTAAACCAGTTTTAAAGAAAAATATAAATAAACTTTATGTCGAAGTTAAACATGGTGAAGATATAGTAAAGGGGAAACTTAAAGTAAATCAATTTATAACATATCAAAATTTGATGAGAGTTGATTTGAACAATGATCTTGTGAAGTTTGATATGAACAGGAATACATTGTTGGACAAGTATAAAGACGTATTAACCGAAAAAGATACATTAATAATCAATTACGATCAATTATATAAAGATATTACATCTAACAAATATCCAAAGGAAGAAAATGATGGTAAGATTATTTATTATGATAATCAACGAGAAATTTTTATTATAGTTAATAGAAATATGATTTTTATATATAAAAAAGATAGATTTATTGCTGAAATACCAATTAACCAACAAACGGATAATATTGTCTTTAACAAAGATAGTTTTGATGATTTTAAAAAAATAAACATCATTATTAATTAATATTTGGTACAGTCATTCTCTAGACTAGGAATTGCTCCTAGTCTATCTTTTTGCTCAGAAAGGAGTGAAAGGATTATGATGAAAGGAATTGTTAAAGGTGGGTTGTTATTATCAGCATTACTATCTGTATTTTTGTTTAGCAATGTTAAAGCAGAGAGTTATTATACCAACAAAAACGGTGTTGAAATGAGTGAAACAGAGTATAATACTATTAAAACTTTATTTCAAGAAGATTACGTTTCCGTTATAACACAAGATGAATTTAATAAATACAAAAATGCTAATATAATTGATACAGTAGAATTATTCCAAAAAGAGATAATTGTAAATGGCGAAGTAATTTCTCAAGAAAATGTTACAGAAGAAGAATATAATGCTTATCTAGCAGAAAAAGATACAAATGATTCAAAATCTGGTGGAAGCTCTTCTTATGAAACTAGTTATAAAAGACTTGTAGGTTCTATAATAGATAATGGAAATCATCATTATGCTTATGCCGGAAGCCTTGCATGGAAAAAAGTTCCAAAAGTGAGATCTTATGATGTATTTGCTTTTAGATTACTAAACTTTACTTATTCAGGAGTTACTGGTTCTCAAGTATATTTCACATCTGGTGGACATTCTACAATTAGTTATAATTCAAGTTCTGCTGGATACAAAGGTTTATCTAACGGCGCAGGACTATCAATGAATCTAAAAGATGGAAGCAATATTACTGGTTATACAATGACAATGACTGCAAATCTAACTGGCACAAACCTATCATATGGTCATGGAACAGTTTATGTATCTTATCAACATGCAACTGCTAATTTAACAAGAGCTGAATCTATGTCTTACTCAATAAGTGGAACAGGCATGGGTGGTGTTGTATTATTTAGTTCAGGATACTTAAATTCTTCTTATGATAACATGAGCGGAATATCAGTAAATGCTGGATTCTAATATCATAATATACCTAAAAAAAGGAAACTGTTGTTTCCTTTTTTTTGTGCAATATGATAAAATAATATAGGTATATTATGGAGAAGCAGTATGGAAGTACAAAGGCAGTATGCAAGCGCAAGAACTAGAAGAATAATTGCAAGAACAATAAAGCGCTTAAGAAAAAGAAAATCAGAAACACAACAAGATCTTGCTGATAGTATATTAGTATCTAGAGGTGCTATATCGAAATGGGAAACAGGAATAGCAGTACCTTCTATAGATACCATTATAATAATGTGCAAACATTTTGATATTAGATTTGAAGAACTTATTAAAGGTAGATATTTACCAGAATATAAAATTGTATACTTATTAAATATAATTAAAGATTTGCCAATAGTTAGAGTAATAAGTTTCTTTCTTATATATTTTATAGTTTTATTTAGTAATATGGCTTTATCTAATAATTATTTATATAATTTAGATTTTAATTCTAATTATATAGATATAAAACGTGGAATTCTAAGATTAGAAAGCAATAGAATAAATATAGATTTAAACGGAAAAGTAATTAGTGATTTTGATGATACTTTGAAAATAGATTTTATAGTTAAAAGAAATAATAGAGAAGATATTATATATTCTGGTATTTATGATGATAATATATTTAATGTTAATTATTCTATAGAGAAAATTTCTAAATACTATATTAGGAGAAATAAGAAAAATGTCTTTGTTAGAATTACAATCGAGGATGATGACTTTATAGAAGGTAAAGTACGCATAAATAGAATAGACAATAAAAAGAAAAAGAAAAAGAAAACTGTTCATAACAGTAAAGTTTTAAACAGTTATGATGATAGTGTATTATTAAAAGATTATTATAAAAAAATAGAGAAAAAGTGATGTGTTTTTGATATAATACAAAAAGGAGATGAGTTATATGAAAATACCTTTTAAAAGTGGGAATATTTTAATTCCAAAAAACGTTGATATGACAAAGTGGAGTGTTGTTGCATGTGACCAATATACTTCTGAACCAGATTATTGGAATAAGGTTAAAGAAATAGTTGGTGATAGTCCATCTACACTTAATCTAACTTTGCCAGAAATATATTTAGAGGAAAGTGATGTTGAAGAAAGAATTGAAAACATCAATGAAAATATGAAAAAGTATATTGATGAAGATTTATTCACTGAATATTCTGATTCAATGATTTATCTTGAAAGAACTCAGGATGATGGTAAAGTAAGAGAAGGGCTTATTGGAATAGTTGATTTAGAAGATTATTCATATGAAAAAGGTTCTCAAACACTTATTAGAGCGACTGAAAAAACAGTTATTGAAAGAATTCCACCAAGAATGAAAGTAAGAGAAAATGCATTACTAGAACTTCCTCATATTATGATACTTATAGATGATGATAAAAAAGAAATCATTGAAAACTTAAAAAATGAAGTTAGTGAAGAAGATAAAGTATATGATTTTGATTTAATGCAAAAAGGTGGTCATATTAAAGGATATAAATTAAATGAAGATTCAATTAATGGAGTTGTATCTAAATTAGAAGCTCTTGCAGATAAGGATGCATTTGAAAAGAAATATGATGTTAGCGATAAAGGAGTACTTCTATTTGCTATGGGTGATGGAAACCATTCACTTGCAACTGCAAAGGCTTGCTATGAAAAATTAAAAGAAAGCTTAAGCGAAGAAGAATACTTAAATAATCCAGCAAGATATGCACTTGTTGAGCTTGTTAATCTTCATAGTGAAGCACTTGAATTTGAAGCAATACATAGAGTACTATTTGATGTAGATGTTGATGACTTAGTAGATAGTTTAAATAAATACTATACAATCAATGAAGATGGTAATGGTCAAAAATTTGAGTTAATTACTAAAGATTATGATAAAACATTATATATAGAGAATCCTAAATCAAATATACCAGTTGGATCAATTCAAATATTCTTAGATGAATATCTAGAAAATCATGATGGAAAAATAGATTATATTCATGGAGAAGATGTAACTAAAGAACTTGGTTCTAAAGAAGGTAATGTTGGAATTATATTTGATTCTATGGAAAAAGGAGACTTATTTAAAACTGTTATTTTAGATGGAGCATTACCTAGAAAAACATTCTCTATGGGACATAGTCATGATAAGAGATTTTATTTAGAAGCAAGAAAAATAAAATAGAGTGAGAACTCTATTTTTTTGTGATATAATATAAATACAATTTATACATTATCAAGAGCAAGTGAGAGAATTGGCTCAATGACCTTGCACCAACCTATTAAGTTAGGTGGTAATACCAACAAAGTTTTAATACTTTGAGTGATAAATACGAATTCACCTTATACTTTCGTATGAGGTTTTTCTTTTCTTGATAGTGTGTTAGAAAGGAGGAACCTCATGAAAAATGATATGTTTATAATTCATATACCACATTCATCACTAGAAATGCCAAATATGTTTTTAGAAAAACTTATATTACCACTAGACTATATACAAAAAGAAAATATGTTTATATCAGATTATTTAATTGATAAGTTTATTCCTAATGATTTTAAAAACATAGTTAAATTTGGCTATTCTAGGCTATTTTGTGATGTTGAAAGGTATTTGGACGACGACATGGAAAAAATGGCTGAAATAGGCATGGGCACGCTTTATACAAAAGATTCAAATGGAAGTATATTTATTAAATATGATAATGAGTATAAAGAGAACGTTATTAAGACTTATTATAAAAGACATCATAATAAACTAAATAACATAACTAAAAAGATACTTAATAAATATGGTAAATGTTACATAATAGATTTTCATAGTTTTTCAGATGAATTTGTATATAAAGTACTTAGTTTAAAAGATACTCCAGATATATGTATAGGCATTAATGAATCTGGTTATGATAAAAAGTTATTAGATTTAACTGTTAATTACTTTAAAAAGCAAGGATATACTGTAAAAATAAACTATCCATATAGTGGAAGTCTTACACCAAATATTAAAGATAATAATATTTATTCTATGATGATAGAAATAAATAAAAGAATTTATTTAAATAACAATTATAATAAATTCTATAATTGTATGATGAATTATTATGACAAAATAAAAAAACAAATATAGTTTATATTTGTTTTTTAATTATATTTAACATCTACTATTTGAGGTGCACCAACTACAAGGCCAAGTTTAAGTTTAAATGATATATCTACTGTTTTTGTTGTATCAGTTATATTTACTTCTTGATCAACTACTGTTTCAGCTGTTTTTAAACTAACTTTATGAGTACCAATCCCTAATTCTTTAGTAACACTATCACCTGCACCTAACTTTCCTAATTCTTCATCATCAACAAGTATTTTAACCTTAATAGCAAAACCAAACATCTTTTTTAGTCTTGAAACTGTTAAAACTGCCATATTTTCTTCTCCCTTCTTAAATAGTTATTTCTATATTTATTTTATCACAAGTTAGTTTATTTTTAAAAGCATTTATGTGATATAATTAAAGAGGATAAAAAATGCTCTCTTCCCCCTGGACCCAAAGTGGTGTCTTAGAATTCCTTATTTTATAAGGATTTCTTTAATTTTAGGTACCATTTTAGATAACAGCTAGATAGTATATTCTGAAGAGAGCATACAAATCGTTCACGCCAGTTCATCTCAGTACACATTTAAGGTAACACAAATACGGAAAATTTCAAAATCATTAATAATTTTTATGATATAATATTTATAGAGGTGGATACTGATGAATAATAAACTGTTAAATGATTTTATTTCATATTTTGAAAACGATAAATATAAATTTGAAAGTTTTTGTAAAATATTTTTAACTTGGATCGGTTTTGATGATGTTATTGTTACTCAAAAAAGTGGTGATAAAGGAATTGATTTGAGATGTACCAAAAAGGAAATTGATAGATTTGATACTACTGAAATCAAGTATATAATACAAGCTAAATGTTATAAACAAGGCAATAATGTTTCTGGACCTGAAATTAGAAATTTTAAAGGTACAAGAGAAACGATGGGAATAAGAAGACTATTTATTACAACGAGTGATTTTACTAGCTCTGCTAAAGAAGAAGCTTCTGATCCTAATCAACCAGTTACTCTTATTAACGGAGAAAAAATTATTGAATATTGTAAGTCTTTAGGTGATCAAGTTTTTGATATTCAATTTTCTTGCAATAAATCTAAATTAGATGATTTATTTATAGAAAATAAAACTAAAGAAGTAACAGAATGTAAAATTGATGAAGTCATTAAAAAGATCACTAAAAATGATGTCAGGGCTAGAATCTTAAGAATTCCAAGTGAATATAAAAGTGAACTTAAAGGAAAGAAAAAATATAAATTAATTATAAACGGTAATCCAGAGGAGTATTTTAATATTAGTTCAGATGAAACATATTTTGGAGGAGTTACAAAATACTATAAAACTTTTATACAGGATAAAGATTTTGTAGATGCACAATCATTATGGAAATTTGATAAACAAAATGAAGTAATTTATGTTGAAATAAAAATGTAATAATAAACATATTTATTATACATTGTGTATGTAAATATGTTTTTTTATGTTATAATATTATTTAGAAATGGTAGGTGGTAATAATATGAAAAGAAAACAAAATTTAGTTCTTCAACCGGTATTGAAATGGGCTGGTGGTAAAAGACAATTATTACCACAATTGGAAAAATTTTTTCCTAAGAAAAATATAACTTCATATTACGAACCTTTTATAGGTGGAGGAGCTGTGTTATTTCATTTACAACCTAAAAAAGCTGTAATTAATGATTATAATGAAGATTTAATTAATCTTTATAGATGTATAAAAGATAATCTTGAAGAATTAATAGAAAAATTAAAATATTATGAAACAAAGAATGATTCTGAAAGCTTTTATGAAATTAGAGGAATTGATAGGACTGAAGAATATAAAAAATGGTCACCTGTTGAAAAAGCAGCAAGATTAATATATTTAAATAGAACTTGCTACAATGGATTATTTAGAATGAATAGTGCAGGGCAATTTAATTCACCTTATGGATCTTATAAAAATCCTTGTATATGCAATGAACCTGTTCTTAGAGCTATGAGTAAATATTTTAATGAAAATGATATTGAATTCAGAGCTGGTGATTTTGAGGATGCGTGTAAGGATGCTCCTAAAGGTTCATTTATCTATTTGGATCCACCATATGATCAATATGATGAACAACTAAACTTTGTTGGATATACTAAAGACGGTTTTACTAGAGAAGATCAAACTAGATTAAAGAAAATGTGTGATAGATTAATTGAAAAAGGCTGTTATGTTATGATTAGTAATTCAAAAACACCTTTTATAGTTGATTTATATAGTGACTCATCTAAGTATGTTACATATACAATTAATACTGTTAATGCCAGAAGAAATATTAATAGTAATGCAAAGAAAAGGGGAGAAGTTGAGGAGGTTTTGATCATTGGAAAATTGGATATCAAAAAATAATGAAGCATGGAATTTATTATTTAAAACATTTAATATCATAGATGAAATTAATAAAAATGGGTATTTTGAAATAACAGCAGATGATATAAAAACTTCTGGCAGAGAACCTCGTTTAATGACAAAGTTTGATAGTAGTGAAAATTTACCAGATATTTTTAAAAGTAATCAACTAGCTATATTACCAATAAAACGTGGCTCATATATTATTGGTAAATTTCAAAATTATCAATTAGTTGATATTAATAATGATATAGATGTTGAAACAAAGTATTTGCCAGATTATATATCTACTATAGATTACAATAATATAACAAGTGAGGCTATATCTTTAAATGCTGCGTATATATCAGGAATGCTTGAAGATATAATAGGTGAACCAGTGGTTCCGACAATTTCTGGTAGAATGGGAACTGGTGAATTTAAGTATCAAATATTATTAAATGATCAAAATTCATTTGATATAAATGTTGAAAATTCTCAAATGGAAATTGATGGAAGTTATGAAGGTATTTCCAAATTTGTTATATTAGAAGCAAAAAATCATTATATGAAAGATTTTATAATTAGACAATTGTATTATCCATATAAGGTATGGAAATCTAATACTAATAAGGAAATAATACCTATAATGTTAATAAAACATGACAATATATTTAATTTCTTTGTATATAGTTTTGAAAATGAAAATGATTATAATAGTATTAAACTAAAAGAAATAAAACGATATATATTAGATGAACCTTATAATCCTATTGAAGTGTCTGATATTATGAATGTAATGGAAAATATTGAATTTGCTACAGAATCTAGTGATGTTCCTTTTCCACAAGCTAATACCTTTAATATAGTATTAGATTTATTAGGACAATTAAATGGACAAGATATGACTCCAGATGATATAACAAACTTTTTAGAATACGATCCAAGACAAACTAACTATTATATTGATGCTGCAAAATATCTAGGATTTGTAACAAAAGATAAGAAGTATACATTAACTGAATATGGTAGACGTATAATGAAAATGAATCATAAAGATAGAACGTTGGAAATTGTTAAGAGCATTTTATCCCATAAGCCTTTTTATTTAGCAATGAAACAACAATTAGTGGATTTTAATTTTAATATTGAAGAAATTGCTAAGTCTATAGATGAATGTAGAAATGAAATAAATAAAGAAAGTACAGCAAAGAGAAGAACAAGTACTGTAACTGCTTGGATAAAATGGATTTTAGATATAACAAATTATATAGATAGGATTGAAATATAAGCAGAAATGCTTATATTTTTTTAATGTTTAATAATATTTTGATAATATTTAACAAATATTGTGCGAATATTGTTGACAAATAGCAATAAAAATGATATTTTATTCGTGAAAGGAAGAGATTTTTATGAATGCTAAACAAGAAAACTTTAAAAGGATTGCAGAAAATAGGGTGAACAAAATAATTGACATGATCTCTAAACTTGAAAATTTAAACAACACATCATTTTATGAATATTCTGATGAACAAATGGAAAATATTTTTAAAGCTATTCAGAAGGAATTAGACAAACAAAAAGAATTATTCAATAAAAGTAAAAAAAGTAAAAAGAGATTTGAGTTGTAGGAGGTGTATTTATGGGATTATTTAATAATATTTTAGGTAACAAAAATTACAAATGGAAGTTTATAGAAAATGGTAATGGTCCAGAGTATAGTCTTGACTCTACTGATGTTGAAACATTCAAAAAGGATCCAATTGCGTCTATAGCTAGAGAGTTATGCCAAAACTCAATAGATGCTAGAAAAGGTACAGAACCGGTTGTAGTAGAATTTAAATCTTTCTATTTAAATACAAAAGATTTACCTGGAATAGATGCTTTAAAACGTGAAATGATTTGTTGCCGTGATTCACATCAACAAGGAACAAAATATTATAAAAAATTTGATAGTATGGTTTCTCACTTAGAAAGAGAACAAATATTATGCTTAAGAGTTAGTGATTACAATACTAAAGGCCTTGAAGGCGTTAAATCTTTTGATAGAAATAAGGCATTTTATTATCTAACTAAAGGAAATGGATTAACTACTAAAGATAATGCAACTAGTGGAGGTTCAAAGGGAATTGGAAAATTTGCATCATTTGTTGCAAGTGATTTGCAAACAGTATTCTATTCTACATTAAATGAAGATAACGAAGAAGGATATTTAGGAATTGCTAAGTTAGCATCAAGATTATTGGATGAAGAATCTGGGATGTGTACTACTGGGTATGGCTATTATTGTTATACAGAAAAAGTTTTACCGATATTAGAAAAATTAGTTTTAGATAAAGAATTTACAAGAACTCAATCCGGAACTGATGTATATATTATTGATTTTAGAGCAGAAGAAAACTGGAAATCTAGTATTATAACAAAAGTTCTAGATAGCTTTATGGTAGCTATAGATAAAGGAGATTTAATTGTAAGTGTTGATGGTACAAATATAAGCAATGAAACACTAAGAGATATTGTTTATACAAATGAAATAACTGAATCAGATAAAAGAAATATTATAGGTCAATATATATTATTGAATGATGCGACAGTATTTAAAAAAGAAGTTGATATTCGCGGTTATGGTAACATCAAAATACTATTGAAGGATTTTAATAAACAAGAAGAATCATTAGCAACAAATAAATGTATTATGGTTAGATATCCATATATGAAAATAACTGATAAGAAGATTCCATTTCCTAAACCATCTTCAGCAATGTGTATAATTGAAAAAAATGAATTAAATAGTATATTAAGGTCAATAGAAAATCCACAACATACTGATTGGGAACCAAACAGAATTCAAGATGATGTTGAATTCAGGCTTGAAATAAAACGAGTAATAAAAACAATACGTAATGAAGTTCAATTATTTGCTAATGAATGTTTATTATCAGCTGATGATAAAGAATTAGATGTAGATGGAGCGGGAGAGTTCTTGGCAGATACTGAATTTGGTGGTACAAATGGAGATTCTGGAATAGAGAAGACAGAAAAGCCAAAAATTATAAATAGTAGAAAAGTAGTTTTGACTAATAATGTTGGAGATAGTTCTAATGTTGATGATGTTAGTAATATTTTGGATGTTGGAACTAGAACTGATGATGGAGATGAAACTAATAGTACTGAAGGGCATAATCAAGGCTCTGGCGGAGAAATTCATGAAGGTGAAAATAATAAACAAGGATTCAATGAAGATGGAACAGATGAAATACTAAGAACAGTTAATCTTAGTGGAATTAAAGCTAAAACATTAATATTAGATAGAGAATCTGGAAAATACCTAATCAGTTTTACTTCTATTTACGATGAGCCTAATTGTGAAATGGAATTGTTTTATTTAGATGATAATGGTTCAAAGTATAAAACAAATATTAAAAAATGTATATTAAATGGGGAAGAATATACTGTTGAGAATAATTTAGTTAAGAATATTAAATTAGAAAAAGATAAAAAATATAAGTTTGAATTAGATACTAATTTAGACGACATTTATGTATGTGAGGTGAAGTTATATGCAAATAGGTAAAAAAGGATTTCCATATCCAATATTAAATAATGCAAAAAATTTCAACTGCTATGTAAATGATACGTATGCTTTAGAATTAGAAGAAGTTGAGGATGGTGATAATTACATTTTAAAAAATGTTCACATTGAGACTAATAGCAACCTTCTAAAAGAATTACTACGCAATAATAAAGCTAAAGCAATGATAATGATAGAATGTTCGCCAACTTTATTTAAATATTCTGAAGAAATTTCTATAGAGCCTAAAGATATCATAATTCCTATTAATAAGTTATCAGGCAGAGTTGAAATTTCAAGTATAACATACGCAACAGATACAATAAGTGATTTTAAAAGTTCTGATTTTATTGATGACTATTCCGGTTATTCATTTAAAATTGAAAAGTATTGTCCTATAGCATTAGATGATGGAATTGTATCTAAAATAGAATATGATGACTTAGAAGATAAAAAAGTTTCATCAATATTTAGAGTTGTTCCAAGTTTTGACTCTGAAAGAAAAATAATGAATGTTATAAACGATGATAAAATAATAAAAATTGAATTACCAAAAAAAGAACATGAAAATTTTGATAGACTAAATGGACAACCTATATTTCAACATATATTTTTTTCTATAATAATAATACCAGCTTTATCAATGTGCTTAAAAGAAATACAAGATGAATTAAAATATCAAGATAAAATTATAGAAGATATAATAGATGTACATACATGGTTTATATCAGTTCAAAATTCATATAAAAAATTAACCGGAACTGAACTGACTGAAGAAATATTCATGGCACTTGATGTTCTAGAATTATCACAAATGATTATGGATGATTGTATAGTAAACTCTATAGATGATTTCTACGATATAATCACAAGAACAAATGATTCAGATGAGGAGGAAATATAATGAATAATAATGTTATAAATATATCATTTATGAATGAAAAATTATTAGATACTTTATATAGTAATCCTAAAAAAGTTGCTGAATATATGAATGAAAATCCATATGATTCAAAATGGTTAAAACAATTACTAGATGAAACTCCATTTGAACCAAGAAAACAAAAAATAACAGATTTTGATTTGAAGTTAGCAAGTGATGGAAAATACAAAAATGTAGAATTAGAAAATGCTATTTCTTTATATGAACATATAAAAGATTTACCAAGATATATTCTAGTTGATAATAGATTTTGGCTTTGGCTAGAATTTGGTAAATTTTATAGAGTTGCATTACAAGCTATGCCTTTAACAACTGATACAAGATTGGAATACAGTTGGTTATTTAAGGAAGGTAAAAGAGGTATTTGGAGAAATACTTTTGCTAGGGGATATTTCTGGGTAGAATTTACAGTTGATGAATCAAGAAAAGATATTTATGAACTTACTAAATTTGTATTTGAAAAAACAGAAAGAATAAGAAACTTAACATTTGATAATAAATATAGAAGTGTTGTTTTAAATACAATTAGAGCAGAAAAGGATATTTATGATAAATATATTTCTGATCCTAATTATAAAGAGACAATGGAAAAATGTGAAAAAGGTATAGAAACATATAATATTTATACTTTCATAAGAAAATCATTGTCACTATATGGTTCAGCAAGAATACTAGATTTTATGGATGATAAGGACTTATATGATGTTATATATGAAAAACTAGATAAAGCTGTTCAAGAAGTTCATAATGGTAATATTGAATATTTGAAGAAATAGAATGCTAAAAAGTATTATAAAATAAATGTGATAAAAAAGGGCGCTAGTACAGGCTTTGTTAAGAAGTTTTTGTAGTGGCGTTTTTTAATAAAGGAAGTGATTTTATATGGCAATAACTGTAACAGATTATTTAAATATTGATAAAAGACAATTCGATGAATTAGGTGCGTTTGATAGTTTCCTTGATATTAATTCAAAATTGTTTGTATCACCCATGTTATTAAAAAGAACAAATAATGAATATTTTATAGGCTCATATGAAAAAATACAAAAACAATTTAATATTATACTGAAATTGTTAAAAATATCTAAAAAAAGAGGAGATAGATTTTGGAATCAAGCTGTAAAAATGTTAGTTTCAAGAGAACAAAAAGGAATTTCTTTAGGATATGCGAAAACAAGTGATAAAGGCTCAGGTATATCCTATGAAATATCTGAAAATATAATTTCGGTAGCCAAAGAGTTTGTAGATATAGAAAAAGACTTTCCTGAAATATTTGAAGTAATGTGCATATTTGAAAAAGGAATTGGTAGTGATCGTATCAGTGATATTATATTAAATAATATAAAAGATAAAATATATGGATATTCAGAATATATTTTTTCTCATTTTGATATTAGTAAAAAGAAAATAAAGTTTGAACAAAAAATATATAATTTACCGTTTAACGAATATAATAATGAACCAATTCTAGTTATAGATAGAAACCTGTTACTTGATTTACCAATTGCGGAGAATTTTAGTGATATTGATTATGTAGCATCATTTAATGAAAAAATTAGACAGGAATTTTCTAGTTATTTAAATATTTCTAATAAAAAGAAAAAGTTAGATAAAGATGAAATAAAGAGATTATTTATTGGGAATGATTCTTTCTTTAATAGTTTTTTAGAAAAATATAGAGAAGATGAAGTTTTACCTTATGATTTTGAAAAAGATAAAAACGGAGAAATAAAATGGTATTATATATCTAAACAATACGTAACTGAAAATCCAATGAGATTAGAAAAAACAGAAGATGTATATGAAATAACCAAAAAAATATGTTTGCAGTTTAAATATTTAATTGAAGAAAAAGGATTGTGGAAATCTTTATATGACGATAGCGGAAATCCTTTGAATGAGAATCATAGTCAAATGTTATTTTTTGGTATTGCTGATTCATATTGTAAAGCTAATAATATTGATATATCGAGAGAAAACAATAATGGCAATGGACCAGTAGATTTTAAATTAAGCAAGGGATTTTTCGATAAAATTGTAGTAGAAGTAAAAAAATCATCAAATCCTCAATTATTACATTGTTATGAGGTTCAAATACCAATATATATGAATCAAGAAGAAGTAAAAAAAGCAATATATTTATTCATTGATCTTGGAGATAATGATGTAAGAGTTACAAAATTTAAAAATGAAATCAGCAGATATAAAGATACAAAAATAGAACTTATAGAAATAGATGGAAGAAAAAAGGAAAGTGCTAGCAAAAGAACTAGATCTCAAAAAGAGTTCTAGTTCCTTTTTTGTAATACCTTTTTTCATAGTGATTTAACAATTTTTGATTATTTTTAAGATTACTTTTACATCCCATTTTAGATGTTTTCGTGGTATCTAAAATTTTAAGTGAAATTGAACTACAGTGTACAAACCCTTATTTTATAAGGAAAAATGTGTACTGTGGTGTACAAAAGATTGGCTAAATCTCTACGCCCCCTGAAGAGAGCAAAATTAACTTATAAAAAACAATATAGTTTTCAATTACTTTTTTATTTCTTCTATAAACAATTCTACTGCTTTTTTTTGATATGGCAATGGAAGGTTAATATCATTGATATCAATAAATTCATAACTACTTTCACATTTAATATCTAAATATTCATCTATATCAATATAATAGAAGTGAGCAAGGGATTCCATTGGGTAATTTCCACTTGCTAACCAATAACAGTCTATTGTAATAAAATGCTTAATATTCTTAATCTTTATACCTGTTTCTTCTAGAAATTCTCTTTTTAAAGCTTCATGTTTTGTTTCATTATTATCTATTCCACCACCTATGAGTGAATATTGATTATACTTTTTATCATATGTTACTAATATTTTATTGTTCTTTATATATAAACCAAAACAAGTTTCTCTAAAATCATATTTTAGAGTATTATCCTTTGTGCCCAACTTAATTATTCTCATATTACCTTCCTACATCTAACACTATACATTATATCATAATTAAACGAATTATTTTAAGTTGTATATCATTTGGGCTTAGATATTAATACTCTTTATATCAAAATATGATATAATAAAAATATGATAGGAGTGTTAGTATGAAGGAAAAGATAATTATAGTAGTGTGCATTATACTTGCATTTATTGGAGGAGTAATAGTAGGTAAAACCTTTTTAACAGAGAAAAATGAAGAGCAAATTAATAATATTGATATTAAATATAATAAAGGAGATAAGTACTATATTATTAAAGGTGATTACAAGGGCGAATATGATTACCAAGAAATAGATTTATCAGATGGTTTTGAAGATACTGACGAAGAAATAAATGATAGAGTTAAATTATTTAATACTACTGAAATTTTTGATTATAATCAGTATTATGAATTTTGTGAAAAATGGAATTTAGATATAAAGTATAAAGATGATGATAATAATTATATGGTAATATCATATGCTGCAATTGGACACCCTATTGTAAAAGCAAGAATTGCAAATGTAATAGAAAAAAACAATAAAGTAACAGTGTACTTATGGGAAAATATAGGAGGAGTCACTGCAGATATAGGCGCTTATTTCATAGCAATTCCTATAAGCGGAAAAACATATAAAAAAGAAGTAAACACAACTTATACAAATGAAGAATATAAAAACATTGTTAAATATAATTCTAAAAATAATCCTAACGAAATAGTGGTGGATAAACCAATAATATATATTTATCCAGAGGAAGAAATAAATGTTAATGTTAAACTTAAAAATTCATCATTAATAACAACATCTTATCCAAAATATAATGACGGATGGAATGTTACAGCAGAGCCAAGTGGATTATTAAAGGATCCTAAAACTAATAGAACTTATTATGGTTTATATTATGAAGGTAAGAATAATAATGTATCTATGACAAAAGATGGATTTGTTGTTAAACGAGAAGATACAATTAATTTCTTAGAAGAAAAACTAGAAATACTTGGATTAAATGAAAGAGAAGCTAATGAATTTATTATTTATTGGTTACCTAAACTAGAAGCAAATGAATATAACTATATTAGATTTGAAACTAAAGAAGAAATAGAAAATTATATGCCACTTGAAATTAATCCAAAACCTGATACTATTATTAGAGTTATGATGAATTATAAAGCATTAGATAAAGAAATAAAAGTACAAGAACAAGAACTAACTCCTCAAACAAGAAATGGATATACTGTTGTTGAATGGGGTGGAAGCGAAATAAAATATAAAAAGGAGATACAATTATGGAAAAAGAAGAAGTAATATCTTTAATGAATAAAATTGAAAAAGAAAAGGCGCAGAGAAAGATTGATTATTGGCAAACTGTTGGAAGTTCATTTTTGGAAAGTGATGGATTAGAAGAAAAATGGTGTTCATTTGTAGAACAACAAGCAAATGATGATTTTGCAAGAGGTGCATTAATAGATGAAACTTTACAAATAATATCTATGATTAAATCAAATATTCCTACTGAAAAAATTGCTTTAACAATTGAACAAATAAGTGGTGGACAAACAATTTTAGATGATTACCTAGGCGCTTTTATTCATCCTGAAATTCTAGATGAAATAAAATCATATTTGAATTCAAAAACAAGATAAGTATTATTATTTAATTAATATATAGTTTAAGGCAATTCTGCTTTTTGTAGAGTTGTTTTTTTATGTTCACTCATATTAGGCATATTGCATATAAATAATATGAGGATGTGAGAATATGGATAACTTAGATAGAGCGTTAAAAGGTATTGTTATAGATGCAGGGCATGGTGGTGTAGATAGCGGGGCAGTTGGTAATGGTCTTGTTGAAAAGGACTTAACATTAGAGATAAGCAAATACATGTATGATAGATTTAAAAGTATGGGAGTTCCTGTTTCATTAACGCGTGATTCTGATATAACTTTATCATCTGATAATAGACCAAGTGTTGTTTTAAATAAATATGGTAATTCTAGTGATATATTAGTACTTTCTAACCATATAAATGCGGGTGGAGGCGATGGTCAAAGTGTAACAAACATTAAGTATAACAATTAAAGCCTAAAAATAATAAGAAATGGAGAAATGTTATGAATATTAGTTACACTAAAAAAGGTGATTATTTATTACCTAATTTAATATTAAAAGAAAAAGTACAATATAATATAGGAAAATATGGATTATTAAGACTAGAGTATATTAAGAAAGAAAAATTAGGATTATATTTTGATTTACTTGTTAATGATACTTTAAATGAATATCTTCATGATATAGATAATATTGTTATGGAGAAAGTGCAAAGTTTAATTAAAGAACTTGCTGAAAAAGAAAATATAAATGATAAGTTAAAACAAGATAATCAAATGCTTTGGGTAAGTAAAATGAATAATATTAAAAATAGAGCAGAAGAAATAATTCTAAAGGAGTATATCTATGTGTGATACTTACCGGTATGTATTAATTATGATAACTATCTAAAAGAATTTGTAATACCTGATGTAGTAGCCTTTTATATAGCAGATAATTTTTATAAAAAAGTACTTTCTAAAGCGCCACTATATAATCATATTAATTCAGCAATAGATATATTTAATGTAAGATGTGATATAGATAAACTAATACCATCTATAAAGAAGATACTAAGAATTAAATATAATTTAAGAATAGTAAAAGATAATCCGATGATATTAAAGAAATTTTATTAAAAAGAAGAACTCTATCAGATTTAAACGATAGAGTTTTTATATTAATTAAACTGATGATTCATGTGTTATAATAATAGATAATTTTGGAGGTACTATATGACAGATGAACAAATAAAAGAAATTACTAAGAATTTAACAGAAGATCAGATTAAACAATTATTAAAAATGTTGACTGAAAAGGATTTGAATACTTTAAAAGAAAAACTAGAAAAATCAGTTAATAATAATTTTATAATTCCATTAAGGAAGGCAAATAAACAAAATATCAAATTATTATATAAAAATAATGATATTCGTAGAGAGACAACTAATTTATTAAATCAATCATTAATATCAATTAAGAATATACATTATTTAATAAGTAAAAAATCATTAGTAGATGCAAATACTTTATTAAGGTCATGCTTTGAAAATATAGTTATGGCTATGATGATATATTTTGATGACGAAACATACAATGAATTTAAAATACTTGGATTAAAAGATGAGGAAAGAGAATATACAAATCTTTCTAAATTAAGGAATGGCTTAAAAAAGAAATTAAAAACAATAAGTCCAGAAATGTTTAGCGAGATGAATAATAGAACAATAGGACACTTGTTAAAAGAATTTTATGATAAACTTTGTTTATATACTCATAGCACTTTAGTTGTTAACGCGATGATAGAAGTTGGAATAAATAATGATGAAGATTTATTTATTTCTATTAACAAAGTAAATGTATATTTTTTAGAGATATTGGTTTATGCGTGTTTAAAATATTTAAGTAAGAATGAAGAAATGTCAATAGATATTACTTATATACTATTTGGAATGTTTTTAATGTTATCAAGAATAGATAAAGATAAATATTCTGACGAATATATGAAAAGATATAATGATTTATTACATCCAGATATAAATGGTGAATATTTTAAAAAGAATACTCAAGATATAATAGAAATTCAAAAAATGGCAAAAGAGGTTAACCAAGCTATAGAAGATAATCCGGTTGCAATTATTAATTTATTAACTGAGTTATTAAAAGAATTTTAGAAATACAATTATTGTCTAGCCAGCACTGAATTTGTACTCCCGTACAAAATTCTTTTGTGGGATTACTCCCAAACCCTATTTTAAAAATTAAAAATTTGTAAGTATTTCAATGTCAAAATTAAAAATTTGTCGAATTATATGTTATAATAATATTGATTTGAAACTTTAGGAGTGAGAGAGTATGAAAGAAAAATGTGGAGTAATTTATATATTAACTAATCCATCATTTCCAGAGTATATCAAAATTGGATATGCTGACGATGTTGAAGCAAGAGTAAAACAATTAAATATTTCTGAGGCTGTTCCTTTTTCATTTCATATTTATGCTACTTTTGATGTAACTGAGAGATTAACTGATATAAAATTACACAAGTTTATAGATACTATAAATCCAGAACTTAGAAGTAAAGAAAAAATAGGAGATAAAATTAGAGTTAGAGAATTTTATCATATGAGCCCAGAAGAAATGTATTCTGCATTTGAAAGTATGGCTGAAATAAATGGAACAACCAATAGACTTCATTTATGGAAAGAAACAAATGAAGAAATAGAAGATAGGAAAGAAGCATTGTTATTATCAAAAAATAGACATCATTTTAAAAATATAAATTTTCATTCAAGTTTAACAGGAAAAGATTATTATTCTAAAACAAATGAAGATGGAACTCTAGGTATATATGAAAAAGATACAGATAATGAAGTTCCAAATAATTCAAATCCCTCAAAACGTCAAATTTTATATTCAGCACTTGAAGATTTAGGCGGAGATGTATCTAGTGGAAATACTTTATATCAATTAGAGCACAAATTAGAGAAAATTTTAGTTAGTAGGAAGTGATATTATGGCTAATAACGAAAGTTTGAAAAGAGCAAAAAAAGAAAAAGATGATGAATTTTATACTGAATACTCAGACATAGAAAAAGAAATGAATGCTTATCTAGAATATAACCCAAATGTTTTTAAAAATAAAACGATACTACTTCCATGTGATGATCCAGAGTGGAGTAATTTTACTAGATATTTTGCTCAAAATTTTGAATTACTAGGACTTAAAAAACTTATAAGTACCAGCTATGCTAACGATAAAAAAAGTGCAGTATTTGTTCAATTATCACTATTTGAGCAAGAAAGTCCTAAATTTGATAAGAATAAGACTAATTCACATGGGAAAATATTTACATTAGATAGAGATACAAATAAATCGGGTAGAATTGATATAAATGATTTAGAATGGGACTATCTAAAAGGAGATGGAGATTTTAGATCTGACGAAGTAAAAAAATTAAGAGATGAAGCTGATATTATTATAACTAATCCCCCTTTTTCATTATTTAGAGAATTTCTTTCGTGGCTAATAGAATCTGGTAAGCAGTTTATCATTATTGGAAATGAAAATGATGCAACTACCAAGGAAACATTTCCATTAGTAAGAGACGGTGTTATGTGGTTAGGAAAAAATGCTGGTGATATGTCATTTAAAGTACCAAAAGATTCAGAACCACGAGAGACAAGATTTTGGATAGACGAAAAAGGGCAAAAATGGCGCAGTATGGGTAATATATGTTGGTATACTAATATTGACTTAAAAAGACGTCATACTGTACTTAATTTGATGACTATGCACGATAACTTAAGATATAACAAACCTTTAATAAAAAAATTAGAAAAAGATTATGGACTAAAAACTTATCCAAAATTTGATAATTATAATGCTTTAGAAGTTCCTAGATATGATGCTATTCCATCTGATTACGATGGTGTAATGGGTGTACCAATAACATTTCTTAAACTACATAATCCCAGACAATTTAGAATAATAGGTCATACTCATTCTGGAGATACAACACCAGAAGTGGAAAAGTTGAGAACTATTCCATCTAAACGTCACAGAGGCCATATTAATGGGAAACAGATTTATGATAGAATTTTAATTCAGAAAGTGGATGGTGAAAATGAAAACTAGATTAAGGACAGATTTAACTATTAGACAGATATGTGAAGGATTTCAATATAGTGAATCTGAAGAAAAAGGATTATTTGGTTGGGCAGGTAAATTAACTATTCAACCAGAATATCAAAGAAATTATATTTACGCTAATGGAAAAGATGATGTTGCTGTTATTGATTCTTTATTAAAGGGTTATCCTATAGGATTAATTTATTTTGTTGAAACAGAAAAAGATAAATATGAAATTCTTGATGGACAACAAAGAATAACTAGTATAGGTAGATATGTAACTAATAAATTTGCATGGATTGATGAAAACGATATTCCATATAAATTTGAGTCACTTCCAAAAGATAAACAAGATAAAATATATAACACCGAATTAACCATTTATATTTGCAGTGGTGAAGAGTCTGAAATAAAAGAATGGTTTAAAACAATTAATATTGCTGGTAAGCCATTAAATAACCAAGAATTGTTGAATTCTATTTATAGTGGACCATTTATTACTAAAGCAAAAGAGGTATTTAGTAATTCACAAAATTCTAATTTACATAAGTGGTTGAGTTATATGAAGGTTGAAGTAAAAAGACAAGGATTATTAGAAGTCGCTTTATCATGGGTTTCAAAAGATTGGGAAAAAGATGGTAATCTTGAAAAATATATGGCAGATCATAGACATGATGATAATATTAATGAATTAACTTCATATTTTAATGATGTTATTAACTGGGTTTCAACTATATTTATTGATGTAAAAGATGAAATGCAATATATTAATTGGGGAAAAATGTACGAAAAGTATCATAAAAATCCTTATAATTCTAATGATGTTTCAAGAAAATTAAATGAATTATATAGTGATTACTTTGTAAATGATAAAAAAGGTTGTTATGAGTATATATTAAATGGTTGTAAACAAGAAGATACAAAATTACTTAATATTAGACTTTTTGATGAGCCAACAAAAAAGACAGTATATGAAAGTCAAACACAAAATGCTAAAATTAAGAACATTTCTAATTGCCCAATGTGTGTAATCGAAAACTTATCTAATAAAACAAAAATATGGGATTATAAAGATATGGATGCTGATCATGTAACTGCATGGAGCAAAGGGGGATCTACTGACATTAGTAATTGTCAAATGCTATGTAGAACACATAATCATATTAAAGGAAATAGATAATATTAAAGCGCTAGTACAGGCTTAAATATGTTTAAGTTTTTGTATTGCGCTTTTTTAGTAGTAGGAGGTAGTGATGTTAAGAATATATATAGGACCTAATGGTTATGGAAAGACATATGCAATTAATAGTAAAATAGAAGAATTAAAAAAAGAGGATAAAAATAGAAAAGATATAATAATACTAAATTCTGAAATAGTTTTTGCAGATGAGATGAAGGATAGTGTTAATAATTCATTTGTTATGGAATATTTAATAGAAGAATTATTAGAAAATGATGATATTAATACTGCAAAAAATAATTATGAAAAATTAATAGACAAAAATGTAGAAGAGAATAAAAAAATGTATAATGATATTATGAATGAAGTGTTATCTCTTAATAATCAACAGAGAAAAAAAGATGTTATAGATACTACATCTAGTAAAGAACATAAAAAACTTATCAAAATAAATTCAGATGATTTAAAGAATTCTATGGGTAGCGGTCAAAAATTGCAATTTTTATTAAAATTAATTGAAAAAAGCAATAAAAAATATATATTTTTAGACGAACCAGAGAATCATACACATCCTTCATTATTACACATTACAGCTGGATTGATTAATAAGTTGAGTATAGATAAAGATGTGTGTATTGCAACTCATTCTCCAGAATTACTAAGTTTGTTAAATATTGATTTTAATGAATTATATATTTTTAATGATCCAAATTATGGGAACCCTAAGAAAATAAATTTTAATGATGCGGTATCTATTTCAAAATCTATACATTTAGATAATTTAAATAATAAATCAAAAACTTATTATAACGCATTAAGCTTTAAAAAAAATATAATAGAGTTACATAAAAAAGAATTTTTTGAGGCTATTTTTTCAAAAAAAGTATATATGATTGAAGGTATTAATGACTTATTATTTTTAAAATCATTATTAGTAAAAAATCTTGAGCAATATAATCAATATAGTATTTTTCAATGTTATGGAAAACCTCATTATTTGCCTTTTATTAATGTTTTTGAACAATTAGGGATTGAGGTTGTGCCTTTATTTGATATTGACGATAAAAATGATAGCAATAATGTTTTGATTAATGAAGAAATAAAAAAATGTAAGAAATATTTAGAATTTGACGATAATTTAGAAAATGAATTGAATTATTTGGGGAAAAAGACTGATACTACAGCTTTTATTGAGTTTTTGGATAACTTTAATAATTATAAAAAATATAGTTCTATATTTGATGGAAGTGATGAAAATGTTTAATATATTAAATTTAGATCCATTAGAATTTGAAAAGTTTTGTATGGATTTTATGGAGAAAAAATTAAATACAAAATTTAAAAGATTTGGTCCGGGAAAAGATGATGGAATTGATTTAATAAGTTTAGATGGAAAAATTATATGTCAATGCAAACGTTATAAGGACTCATTAAATTTAAAAACAGTTTGTCAAAATGAATATAATAAAATAAAAAACACAGAATTTGAAAAATACTATTTACTTACAACTGCAGAACTGGGTAAAAAAATAGTAGAAAATATATATGAAATTTTTCACGAATATATGGATGATTACTCTTATATAATAGGGAAAACAGATATTGATGACTTTTTATCTGACACTAATAATATAGATGTTTTGAAAAAAAATCATAAATTATGGCTATCTTCATCTATTGTTTTAGATTTGTATTTAAATAGATATTCTGATGCAATAAGTAAGGTAATTATAAATGATTTTGAAAATGAAACAAAATTTTTTGTTGAAACCAAAGCTTATTATAATGCAGTGGATATTATTAATTCAAATGGAATAATCTTATTTGTCGGAGATCCTGGTATTGGAAAAACAATAACATCAAAAATGTTAATAAGATATCTTTTAGCAAATAATAAAGATTATAAATTGACAACAGTATCTAATAACGACTTATCAAAATTAATAGAGTCTGTACATCAAAATGATGATCCTGAAATAATATTTTTAGATGATTTTTTAGGTCAAACTTCATTATCTTTAGATGATAAGTTGATTAATGATTTAAAAAATTTATTGAAGTTAACTACAATTTTTAATAATAAGAAGGTTATATTAAATAGTAGAATTACTATTTTAAACAAGGCAAAACATGAAAAAGAAGAATTTGAAAAATTATTAGATGAAATAGGTATAAAAGAGTGCCTAATTGATGTAAATGATTTAAGTCAATTAGATAGGGCGAGAATATTGTATAACTTAATGTATCATAATGGTGTTACAAAAGAATCATTTAATACTATAAAAAAAGATAACAATTATAATTTAATAATTAATCATAAATCTTTTAATACACGAATCATTGAAATGTGTTGCAAAAGATCTAATAGGGTAGCTTCTGAGAATTTTTTTAATTATATTATTGAATCATTAAATAATCCAAAAGATATTTGGAAAAGTGAGTTTGAGAGAATAGAAACGTGTGATGTAGTCCTAATGTATCAATTGTATACATTAGGAAATAATTATATACCAGTTGATTGCCTTCATAAATCTGTTACAAATTATCTTTGTAATTCTAATTCTGAAGTTGAAAAATATAGCTTTGAAGATTCAATAAATAGATTGAGTAAGTCATTAATAGGAATTGCAATATTAGGCAAGAAAAAATATATAAGTGTTCTAAATCCATCTATTAATGACTATATTCAGAATTACCTTTTAGATAATTTGGCTGAATTAAAGAAAATTTATGATAATGCATTATATATAGAGCAAATAGATAAAATAGTGAATATTTTACCATCTATTTTAGAAGATAAAATTGAGGGCTTTGAAAAATTAATTGCATATAATCAATATAATTCGTTCATGAGTAATCAATATTTAGACAAAAAGAAGAAAATTAATTTTATATTAAAAAATAAATATTTTGATAAAAATTTAATTAATTATATTAGTGATTTATTTAATATAGATATTGGTGGAAATTATTTAATTAAAATGGCAATGGACGAGAAAATACGAGAATATTATAATTTAGAAGAAAAACTATCTAATATGGATTTAGTTTCAAAGAGGTTTTGTGATGCAGACTATGATTATATAGAGGAATTATTTGATTATTATTCAACTCAAAAAATTCCATTAACTATTATTGAAGAAAGTTTAGAAGAAATATATGTAAATGCTTTAGAACAAAAATTGACAATTATTGGTGAAGAATATGCAAAAGAATTGATAAATGAAGCATCTGCAGATGAAAAATTTGTTGGTGAAATAGAAGAAATTGAGGTAAATAGTGATTTTGTATATGAATTAAGAACACAAGTAGAGGATGAAATTAAAAGTCAAAGTTTTGAATTGATTAACTTAATTAAAGAAAAAGGTTATGAGATGGAAAATATTAAAATAGATGTAGACATAATAATTGATAATATTTGTATTGAGATGCTTCTTGATGACGATTTGACGTCATTTTTAAAGGACTTAGCTGTAGAGAATATGGAATATGATTATTCAGATATGGGAGCACGTGATACAATTACAATTGATGATATATTTAATCAAGAATATGACATTATTAATTAATGAAAAAATAATATATGGGAGTACAGTTTGTATTCCTTTTTTCTTTTTTGTACAATATCTTTTTATTTTTATTTGATGTAAGATGGAAACACCTAGGAGAAGTAGTATGTAAAAGTGCACTTTTATAAAGATATATTTTATGTATGATTCTATAGAATGGATACTATGGAAGAATTTATAAATCCAATTATACCAATATCGGTATTAAGTGATAGTAGAATATCATCTTTAGAAAAGTTATTATTACTACACATAATTTCTTTGTGTAAGAATAAAGGATATTGTTGGGCTACAAATAGTTATTTTATGAATATTCATGGATATAGTAAACAAACAATATCTAAAAGTAATTCTAAACGTACAATTACACTTGACCATGTATTAAAGAATAAGATACAGGGTATTAAAGAAAACTTTAATTCTAGTATTCAATCAAACTTTAAACAATATAAAAAAAGTAATATAAATAAAATATATTACAAGGATGAGTTGGGTAATGAATATTGGAATGGACAACTAATTAAAAGTGAAACACCAACTGAAGAAGAACTTGAAGAACTGAATAAATTATTAGAAGAATTTAAAAAAGAGGAGGAATAAAAATATTATGGGAAAAATTATCATAGAATTTTTTAAGAGGTGAAAAATGTTTAATATTAAAGAAACCTTTAAAAAAGATGATAATTCTACTATTAATGATTTGATAATTGGATATATAAAATGTGTTTTAATAAAATCGTAGATTTGTTATATGTCTATTTTAATGGTAGACTCAAGTCAGGCTTTAAATGTTATACAAAAGAAAGGAGTAGAAGCTGTGTATAACACTATACTAGAGCACCCTAGTTACTATAGAGTAGGATTATATATAAGATTATCTGAAGCAGATTCTGATAAAAGTTATGAATCAGAAAGTGAAAGTATTATTAATCAAAGAAATTTATTAATGAGTTTTGTAAAACAAAATGAATTTACCTTTGTCGATGAATATATTGATGATGGATTTACTGGTACTAATTTTGATAGACCTGGATTTAAAAGGTTACTTGAAGATATTGAAAATGGTAGAATAAACTGTGTTATAACAAAAGATTTATCTAGACTTGGTAGAAATTATGTTACTTGTGGTTATTATGTAGATGAGTATTTTCTTTTAAAAAAAGTTAGATATATTGCTGTACTTGATCAAGTAGATACTTTTTTAAATAATGTTGGTAATGAAATGATACCTTTTAAATCAGTATTTAATGATATGACAAGTAGAGATAATTCTAAAAAGATACGTTCTATTTTAAGAAATAAGAAAGAAGATGGAAAATTTATTGGAAGTGAGCCTAGCTTTGGCTATATGAGAGATCCAGAAGATAAAGGGCATTTATTACCTAATCCTGATACTGCCTTTATTGTTAAAAAGATATTTGAAATGGCAAATAATGGTGTAAGTGTAAGTGATATTGCAAGTTATCTTAATGATTGTAAATATCCAACACCAAGTTTATACAAAAAGAAAGAAGGCTCAAAACAAAAATTCAATCCTATATGGACTGTTTCATCAGTAAAGAAAATACTAAAAAATCAAATGTATACAGGTGATATGGTACAAAATGTACAAACTAAATTATCATATAAATCTCAAAAAAAAGTTGCTCTTAATAAAGAAGCATGGATAATTGTAGAGAATACTCATGAACCATTAGTTAGTAAAGAAGTTTTTAATAAAGTTCAAAGTAATGTTAAAAGAAAGCAGAAAACACAAACTGATAGAGAAAAAAGATTATTTGAAAATCTTATTTATTGTCAGGAATGTGGCAATACTTTAACGGTTACTTACCGAAAAAATCATGATTATTGGACTGTTAATTGTAATAAATATTCAAGAGATCCTAGAAGACATTTATGTTATCCACATTTTATGCCTTATGATAAATTAGAAGAAGCATTACTAGGTACTATTAAAAACACTTGTAAGAAATATCTAGATGAGATTGATGTTAAATCATTAGCACGACTTATAAATGATAAAAATACTTCTAAAGAAAGTACAACGGAAGAAATTAATTTTTTGAATAAAAAAATTAAAGAATACAATGCTAAAATTGATATGCTATATGATGATAAATTTAAAGGTAATATTTCAGAGGATACTTATAAAAGATTATCAAGAGAAACAGAAATATTACTAAATCAATCTAAATCTAGAATAGAAGAATTACAAGCAGTAGATATAAAGAAAAAAGAGTCTACAAAAGAAATGAAAAACTATGAAGATAAAATTAAGAAATTAATAAATCTAGATAATCCAAGTAGAGAATTATTACAATCTATTATTGATAAAATTGTAATTGATAAAGATAGAAACATCGAAATATTTTATAAATTCAGTTTATTGAATGATATTGATTAATTGAAGTTAGTTTATTTCTAACTTCGTACATATAGAGGCGAAAATACAAAGAAATTATGTGTAAAACTATTGAATATAAATGTTATAACAAACTTGTGACCAAATTGGGTAAAAGTTACTAATATGAATGATTAATTAACTTCGGCCCAAGTTGGCCAAAGTTAGTGCAATATCTTCTAACTTCCCACAAACTTGGATGGAAGTGGGATAATTAAACTTACGACCAAGTTAGTCGAAGATTATATAGTAACTTCTGACCAAATTGAACAGAAGTTGCAATGTTAAATTTGAAGGAATAATAATTATTGTTTTGATTCTATTAATATTTAAAAAAAATAACTTTGTCGCAAGTGGCGACGAAGTTAAAAAAAATTTAAATAATATATTTTAATTTTTAGTACATTATAATAAAGGCGTAATAATTCTTAAAATTAAAAAGCTATTACGGTTAATCGTAATAACTTTACAAAAGTGTAAAAATGATATATAATGTAATCAGAGGTGATTTATATGCTTTTAAGAGAAGATTATTTATCTAAAATTAGAGGGTTTTATGATTCTGATTTGATTAAAATATTAGTTGGTATAAGAAGATGTGGAAAATCTGTTATTCTAAATCAAATAATAGAAGAATTAAAAGAAAAAACAAAAATTGATGAAGAACATATAATATTTATTAATTTTGAATTTATTGAATTTGAAGAACTACTAGATTATAAAAAACTAAATAAATATATAAAGGATAAAATTAAAGATAATAAAATATATTATTTGTTTTTAGATGAAATTCAGAATGTTGATAATTTTGAAAAAGTTGTTAATTCACTACGTGCGCAGGTAAAAAATATAAGTATATTTTTAACTGGATCTAATAGTAAAATGTTATCAGATGAATTATCATCAGTTTTATCCGGTAGATATGTTTTATTTAATATTAATCCTTTATCTTATAAAGAATATGTATCTTTAACAAATAAAGATGGTAAAGACTTAAATACTTTTTGGGACTATGCTAAATGGGGAGGACTCCCTAATAGATGTGAATTTACAAATGAGATAGATATAAAGAATTATCTTCATAGTGTATATGATTCTATTATTTTAAGAGATGTTGTAAAAAGATTAAATTTAAAAGATACAGTTTTATTTGATATGATATTGCAATATTTAATTGAAACTGCTGGACGTGAATTTTCTGCTGATAATATTATAAAATATTTAGATAAAGAAAATAAAAAAATATCTAATGAAACACTTTATAATTATATAGATGCTTTATGTAAGGCATTAATACTTAAAAAGGTATATAGATATGATATTGCTGGTAAAGGTGTATTAAAAACATTAAATAAGTATTATGCTACTGATTTAGGAATTGCTCAGATAAAAAATAATAATTCAGAATTTAAAAGTTACGTTGTATTGGAAAATATTGTTTATAATGAGTTAATAAACAGAAACTACGAAGTATATATTGGTAAAACTAAAAATGGTGAAGTTGACTTTTTAGCAAAGAAAGATGGAAATATTAAATATATCCAAGTAACTTATGAAATGGAAGGCAACGATAATACCATAGAAAGAGAATTTGGAGCATATAAGTCTATTGAAGATAATTATCCAAAATATGTTATTTCTCTTGATAAAATAGATTTATCTCGTGATGGAATTATTCATCTAAATTTAATTGATTTTCTATTAAGTGAAGAGTTTTAAATTGGGAAAATTATATGCTGCAGAGAATTCTGCAGAGCTCTGCAGTAATCACTGCAGACTTAAACAGTAGGTGTGGTTTATGGATAAAAAAGTAAGTAGAAACAATCATTATTTATCGCAAATGTATTTAGATGCATGGAAAAATAATGATAATAAAGTTTTAGTATATGAATTATTAGTTCCAAATGAAAAATGTCCCATGTGGAAATCTAAATCAATAAAAAGCGTTGGAAGTTATGATAGTATGTTTGTTAGATTAAAAAACGGAATTGAAGTAGATGATATTGAAGAGTGGTTTAGAGATAGATATGAAACTCCAGCAAAAAAATCATTAGAACATGCTATAAATGATGGAAAAATAACTGTTGATGAATGGCATTGTTTAATTGATTTTGTTGCTTGTCATATTGTTCGTTCTCCTGCTTTTTTAATTAAAACTTTGGATTATGGTAAAAAATGTGAACCAATTTTTCAAGAAGTATTGAGTGAAATATCAAATATGAAAGAAGAAGATTTTATTAAAACAAAAGAACGTTCTAATTATTCTAATAATAAAGATGAGTTATTTCCGTTTAAAATGACGAAAATCGGAGAAGAAGGCAATAATGTAATTTTTAAGGCAGAAACAATTATAGGAAAACAATTTTATTTATGGAACATGAAGAATCTATTAGAAAACACTTCTAAAATATTGCATAAGCATAAATGGGGAATTATTACAGTAGATGATAAAGTGGTATTACCTACAAGTGATGATCCTGTAATTTGTTTAAACTATAATAATCAAAATGAGTATGATTTTGACGGAGGCTGGGGTAAGAAAAACTGTAATATATTATTTCCAATATCACCAAAGAAAATATTATATACTCAGGTAGGATTAAAAGTAAAACCAAGAATGAACATAGACTACGAAACAAGTTTATTATTTAAGAAAATGATAGTCGAGCATTCTCATAGAAAAGTTATTTCAACCTATGCTGATAAAGATGCTGTTATAATTAAACCAAGATATGTAAATGAAAGTGAATATCAAAGAGAAAAGAAAATGTGGGAAGATTTTCAAAAAGACTATTTAGAAAAAGAAATAGATTATATAAGATAAAATTGTTAATTACTAAAAGTCGAAACCGTGACAATTTTTCACACTTTCAAGACTAAAAATAAAATAGTTACATTTTGACCTATGCGAGGAGGCGAAGGCGCAGAAGTAATATATGCTTTAAGAAACAACGACACACTTGCAAGTAAGATTCTTAATAATCTTGTAAACGAAGGCCAAATAGGAAGAAAGTATTATCAAAAAAGATTACCAAGCAATTCTAGTAAAGATTATTATTATATGTTAAGGGAAACACCAAACACAGAAAGTTTAATTATTGAATATGGTTTTATAGATAATGCAAATGATGCAAAAAAACTTACAAACAACTGGCAAAACTATGCTGAAGCTGTAATTAAAGCAGTTATGGATTATAAAGGATTAAAATATGTTCCAATTATAACTGCAGATAGTTATATTGTTAAATCAGGAGATACGATTTTTATGGGGAATAATGAGTATTAAATTAAATTTTATATATAAAATATTGCTTAAGTTGAGAAAAACTCAACTTTTTTTGGTATAATTTAATTATCAAGAACTTTTTTGAAAGGAGTACACTTTTTATGAAAGTAAAATTAACTGAAGTAATTGATGCATTAGATTTTACAAATGATGAAATTGAATATTATTATAATCCAGATAATGGAGAAATTTTTATGTCAAATATTGGAGATTATGAAGACATAAATGAAGATGAATTAGACGAATTATTTGAAAAGTCTATTATGTTACCTACTAGATATGATATTAACGAATATGAAATGATGGAAGATTTTGCAGAAACTATTGAAGATGCTAGACTTCAAAATCAACTATATATTTCTTTAAATGGTAGTGGTGCATTTAGAAGATTTAAAGATACTTGCATTAATTTTAATATTATTGATGATTGGTATAAATTTAGAGATGAAAAATATAAAGAACTTGCTATAAATTGGTGTAAGGATAATAATATTGAATTTGAATAGGAGATGAATCATGAAGAAGTTTTTAAGAAATTATGATTTTGAAGATTATTTTGAATCACATATTCTATCCCGTGGGAAAAATTACTATAAAGAAAATAGAATATTAGATATTTGGTGTCAAGATGATTCAATAATTGCTTATATTGATGGTTCTGAAATATATAGAATAGAATTAAGAGCAGATAATAAAGAACTAAAAAAATTTTATTGTTCATGCCCATACTCAGAAGATGGTGAATACATGTGTAAACACATTGCTGCTGTCCTTTATTATTTAGAAGAAAATGATATTCCAGAATTAGAAACTTCAAATAAAAAAGAAATAAAACAAGATAAGCATAAATCTGAACTTTCTAAAATATATGATGAAATGAATTATGAGTTAAGAAAAATAAGTGATAGAAATGGTTTTGTTAATTATTATAATGGAAGATACTTTGTAGACTTAATTTCTAATGTATCTGATTACATAGATGATTTTATAGATAATGAAGAATATAATAATGCTTTTGAACTAATTAAATTTACATATAAATTTATAAAGGATACTTTTATGGATGGATCTAATGGTGAATTTCAAGATTCATTATATTTAATTAACGAAAGTGCAAGTAACCTTTTATATAATGATGAATATTTTTATATTTTCTTAGATTATACTGAAGATATAACATCAAATAATACTCTAGATGATTTTTCTGATTCACCATTACATGCATTTATCATTTATGTTCATGATAAAGAATCTGCTAAAAAAGTAGTTAAAATACTAGATGAAATTGAATTAAGTACTTATGGAATATTCGTTAGCCAAACTTTAGATAAAATATCATTAACTTATGATTTTATTGATAGAGATGAAGCTATAAAAATGTGTTATAAAAGTATTGAACATTATGGAGTAAAAGAATTATTAATTAAGTATTTAAAAAATGATAACAAAATCGATGAAGTTATCCTTTTATTAAAAGATGATATTAAAAATCATGTAAGAAAAGATATGTCTTATGACAAATTATTAGATATTTATGATGAGTATAATAAACTAGATGAAAAGAAAAAATTATTACCTGAGGTTATTATAGAAACAAATAGTTTTGCAAGATACAAAGAACTAAAAGATATGTATAGTGATTCTGAATGGGAGGCTATAAAAGAAAAAATAATATCTAAAATAAAACCTAACAATAGAGATATTTTAGAAGATATTTATATGGAAGAAAATGAAATTGATAAATTATTCCAATTATTAAAGAAAAATCCTAGTATGTATAGATTAGCAAAATATCAAGATGTACTAAAAGATAAATATAGTAAGGAATTATTAAATTTTTATAAACCACAGATACTTGAAGAATCTAAAAGAGTATCAGATAGAAAATGGTATCAAGAATTATGTCATTATATTAGAAAAATGAAAGAACTCTATAATTCAGATGATTTTATCTTTGATATGCTTAAAGAAATGTATCCTAATTATAGAAGTAAAAGAGCATTTAAAGAAGAAATAATGAAAGTTTTAAGTTCTAAAAATAAACAAAGATTTTATGAATTGATAAATAACTAGAAAGATGGTGATAAGATGAAAAACAACATGATTATATATGTATCAAAAGATGGTAATGTAAAAGTTGATGTTAATATACAAAATGAGGATATTTACATGAGTCAAGATTTAATGGCTAATCTTTATGATACAACTAAAAATAACATTTCAATGCACTTAAAAAACATATTTGATGAAGGTGAATTGGAAAAAAATTCAGTTGTTAAGAAATTCTTAACAACTGCTAGTGATGGCAAGAAATATAATGTTTTACATTATAATTTAGATGCAATTATTGCTGTTGGATATAGAATTAATTCCAAAAAAGCAACTGAATTTAGAATATGGGCGACCAAAGTTTTAAAAGAATATATGGTTAAAGGATTTGCTTTAAATGATGAAAGATTAAAGAATAATGGTGAAAGTCCATATTTTGAAGAATTACTTGCAAGAATTCGTGATATTAGATCATCTGAAAAAATATTTTGGAGAAAAGTATTAGATATTTATGCAACTTCAATTGATTATGATGACTGTGCAGAATAAAATGCACTATGCTACACACGGACATACTGCTGCTGAAATTATATTTACTAGAGTAGATTCTGAAAAAGATTATTTAGGTCTTACTAATTTTAAAGGTAATTATCCAACAAAGAGTGAAACTGAAATTGCTAAGAATTATTTAACAGAAGAAGAACTTAATATATTAAATAGAATGGTATCAGCGTATTTAGATGTAGCAGAAATTAATGCTTTAGATAGACATCCAATGACTATGCAAGATTGGGTTAATGAATTAGATTCATTCTTAAAAATGACGAGAAAAGATATTTTAAATGGTTCAGGAACCATTTCACATAAAGAGGCATTAGAAAAAGCACATAAAGAATATGATAAATACATGCAAAAACATTTAACAACTGCTGAGCAAGATTATTTAGAAATGTTAAATAAAGAGATTGAAGAAATTGATAAATAATTTAGTATGTTTTTTGTTAATAAATTCACTTAAAAATAATTACTATGAAAAAAAGATTTGAAAGGAGTAAAAAAATGAAAAAATGGAAAACAGTAAAAAAAATTACTGTAGTTGTTTTAATACTTTTTATAATAAGATTGATTATTGATGCTATTTTATGCATGAATATGACTTATCCTCATCCTATGTTAGGTATAGATGCAAATAAGTGGACAGATCAGTTCGGTGTAGATTTAGCATTTATTCTAGTTATTTGGGGTATACCTTTAATAATTGATATTATTTTTTTAGTAATATCATGTGTTAAAACAAAGGAAAAGTAAAAAGACTATTTATAAATTTAAAATCATCCTTTATATAAACCTACAAAGTAGGTTGAATTTCGTAAGTACGAAATAAGAATGGTGTATACACAAGTCCTTATTTTATAAGGAAAAACGCGTGTTGTTACACGATCTTCTTATCCTGCTGTTTCATATTTTAATAAGATATGAATCATTTTAGGAAGATAGATAAAACTTGCCATAGTAAATGACTTGACTCTTATATTTAACGAGAGGTATCATCCAATTAATGAGGAGATGATGTTTATGAATTTGGAGGAGGATTATGATATTAAGTAATATTACCTAGTATGAAGAAATCATACCAGGTAATATTACAAAAATTAAAACCATAGGATTAATTGGAGGTACGGGACTCTATGGTTAAATACAAAGTTAATTTAATATTTAAAGATGCATCTATTTCTTTAAATGAAATAATAACTGAAGTATTAAAAATAGAATTAGCGAATATGTTGGACATGACTTGCAATTATAAAGATTACGAGCTACCATGTAATCATACTCATTATTTCCAAGTAGAAGGGAGTAGTAATTAATGGTAGGGAATAGTAGTTTTAAAGTAGGAATTTATATAAGATTATCAAGAGATGATGGAAATATAGAATCTGATAGTATTGTGAGTCAAAGAAGTTTATTAAATCAATATGTTAAAGAAAACAATTATATGTTAGTAGATGAATATGTAGATGATGGATTTTCTGGAACTAATTTTGATAGACCAGCATTCAAAAAGATGATGAAAGATATTGAAGTAGGTAAAATCAACATGATTATTACTAAAGATATGTCTAGATTAGGTAGAGATTATATAGGTACTGGTGAATTAATAGAAAAGTTTTTTCCAAATAATAATATAAGATATATTGCTATTAATGATGGTATAGATACTTTTATAGATAATACAAATAATGATATTGCACCTTTTAAAGCCATAATGAATGATATGTATGCTAAAGATATATCTAAAAAAATAAAAAGTAGTCTTCATTCAAGAATGAAAGATGGTTTATATGTATCAGGAAGATGTCCTTTTGGCTATATGAAAGATCCAGAAAATAAAAATCATTTAATCATCAATGAAGAACAAGCAGAAGTTGTGAAATTAATATTTGATTTAGCACTTAAAGGTAATACATATCACTATATTGCACAATACCTAACCAATAAGAAAATAAAAACACCTGCCTCTTATTACAACTATGTATGGAACACAAAATGTATTAATACTAATTGTATATCACAAGAATATGGTGTATGGGTAGATACTACAATTAAAGCAATTTTAACTAATAGAATATATACAGGTGATGCAGTACAAGGTAAGACAAAAAAGATTAATTATAAACTAAAAAAGACAGTTAAAAATAATCCAAATGATTACATAATAGTAGAAAATACACATGAAGCAATAATTGACAAGAGTATATTTAATTATGTACAAACTTTACTACCTAAAAATGTTAAAAGACCAGAAAAGAAAAGATTTTATTTATTAGATGGTTTACTATATTGTGGAGATTGCAAACATCGTATAACAATTAGGTATCAAAATAAAACAGGAAGAAGTTATACGACTTGTGATTATTATAGAACATATTCAAAATATCATGTCTGTACAACTCACACAAATAATTATGAAGTATTAGAAAGTATTATTTTAGATAATATAAAAGATGTATGTAAAAAGTATTTAGATAAAAATAAAATAAAAGAATCTATTAATAATATAGAGTTTGAAGATAATACTTTTAGGATTAAAAAACAAATTGAAAGCCTAGATTTAACTAATAATAGATTAACTGAAAGTCTAGATAAAACATATATGGATAGATTAAAAGGAATTATTGATGAAGAACAATATATTAGAGTAAGTGAAAGTATAAAAACAGAAATAAATAATAATAAAAATAATATTGATAATCTTAAAAATGAACAAATTGAAGAAAATAAAGTAGATAACAAACAAATAGAAAAATATATTAATGAATTTTTATCACTAGATAAGGTGGCTAGGGAATTAATAATTAATTTAGTTGAAAAAATCTATATCTATCAAGATAAGACGATAGATATTATATTTACATTTAAAAATGTTACATAAAAATTGTATCAGGTGATACTCTTTGGACTATTGCAAGAAATAACGGCCTTACGGTTGATGAATTAAAGAAATTAAATAACTTAACATCTAATACTCTACAAATAGGGCAAGTGCTAAAATTAAAAGAAAACTCTTCAAATAATAGTGGAGTAAATAATTATTACACAGTAAAAAGCGGGGATAGTTTATGGAAAATAGCAAATACATTTGGTACAACAGTAAATAAACTAAAAGAAATAAACAACTTAAAAACAGATGTATTACAAATAGGGCAGAAATTACTTTTACCTACTTCTAATGAAGAAAAAGTATATACTGTAAAATCTGGAGATACTTTATATGGAATAGCACTAAAGAATAATACGACTGTTGATAAGTTAAAAGAAATCAACAATTTATCAACAAATATATTAAGTATTGGACAAAAACTTCTTTTACCTTAAGACTCTTATGAGTCTTTTTAAATTTTACATTTAATTTATATTAAAATAATGATATAATAAATATATATTAGAGAAAGGAGTTTGTTTATGTATACTGATATTTATGATTACCCAACAAGCTATTCAAAAGGGTTCGCAGGTGTTGATTCAACATGGATGATTATTTCACTTGTTCTTGCAATTGTAGGAGGTATTTTTGCATATTTTGCATTTGTTGCTAAAAAGAATCCATTTAAAGGTCCTTTTATTGAGTGGCTACATGACTTTTTAAACTTCAAAATGTATATTGTAAGTGGAATATTAAAAATAGCTTATGTATGTACTGCTATATTTATTACACTTGGTTCATTTGGAGTTATTGGTTCTAGTGTTGCATCATTCTTTGGTATATTAATATTTGGTAACTTACTAGCAAGAATTAGTTATGAAATGTTATTGATGATGATTACTCTTGTAAATAATACTAGTGAAATCAATAGAAAATTAGGATCTAAAGAACCTAAAAAAGAAGAACCTAAAGAAAAGAAAGCTAAAGAAGAAAAATAATTGCACAAAAGTGCAATTTTTTTTAATATAATTCAGGACATGTTCCTCTGTCAGGTTTATAAAAGCAATGGCTTTTATACCTCCCTTCAAGTTTTTGCCCATAAAAAGTACTATTGCATGTTTTATTTGTTCCAGGTGCATAAAACCATAAAGCATCTGTTGCAGGATAATAATATTCACCCTCTAAACAGCGTTTAGCAAGCTCTTTTTCAAGAGAAGTACTAGATGTATTAAATAGAGAACTTTTAGTTCCAGAAAAGCCTCCAGGAGACTGATATATTACATCATAAATAGTTCTTATGTTTTTAAATGTCAAACAATTTGCTATTGCTCTATTAACAATTACGTTTCCAACCATAAGCATTCCAAGGTTTCCTTCTCCTAAAGCTTCCGCTCTCATAAGTCTTGCCATTAAATCAAGTTCTTTTGAAGTATAATTAACTAACATATATAATCACATTATATTATATTCAAGTACTGCTTGAAATTTACACACTTTTATATTATAATAAAGGCACTGCCAGGGGTGTGGTATAATGGTAGCATAGGAGTCTCCAAAACTTTTGATGGGAGTTCGATTCTCTCCACCCCTGCCATTTGAATATTAAAACACTAACATTTAAGTTAGTGTTTTTTGTTTGATTCACCATATTTTTATTTTGATTATACAAGAAAAAAGTGTCTCGATTAGAGACACTACTTTTGTTTACTTCCAATATTTCAATATATATTTTTATGCAATAATCATACCTGGTTAAAAACTATGCTTTAATAACTACTTAGTTAATTCAATTTTTATTTCTTCAATTATATGTCCAATATTTCCTTCACCAGCATATCTAGTCATATCAAAGAAATTATCATTTATGTCTACCCATTCAAGTTTATTAACTTCTTCTACTAATTCTACTTCTTTATTTAAAATCCCATAATAAACTTCTAGTGATTTATTAAATGAAATATATTCTATATTCATAAAATGCTTTAGTTCAACATCATTTTTACTAATATTAGTTTCTTCTATTAATTCTCTATATGCTTCATTAAGTCCATCATTTTCTTTTTCTATTTTTCCACCAACTAAATTATACATTCCCATATAAGGTTCTTTAGTTCTTTTACACATCAATGTTTTATTCATGCCTTTATTAAAAATTACAATTACATTATATTGTTTCATCTTTTCACCTCTATATTATTTTAACATATTATTTAGTAAAGTTTATATTTTTAATAATATTTTTTAGATATTTTCTATATTCTTCATCTTGGCAATATATATAGCATCCTTTAGTACCACTTGGTCCACTTAATACAATATTTATAATTATCCCCCTTTGTAAATTGATTATTATACTATCACAATTTGAAACTATTTATCTTCTTTATCTTTGCTTATATTAGTATTTAGTATATCTTACCATTTCGAACATGTCCAAAATGGCTATATTCAATTTTTAGTGTTTTATCTATTTTATCTATTATATCTTTTTATTTATTATTATTTTGTTGTATCGGATTCACCGTATACGGTAAAGCCACCTCTTGTGAATTTTCATTTTCAAGTATCTTACATCAACAAACTATAAAACTAGTATATTTATCGTTTTATATATTAAAGGTGCTTATAAGCACCCTTTAAACAGTTTTAAAACATATATCAATATATTTACTTAATTAGCATTTCATAGTATAATGTTCTCAGTGATCAAAAAGCATGATTTTGGTTGTACAACCGATAACTACTCGTGCCATTGAATATTAAAACACTAACTAATTGTTAGTGTTTTTCATTTGGTTAATATAATTATTAGCTTTCTCAATCCTTAAAAGATATGCTTTTTTTAAGTTTTCATTTGATTCAATATTCATTCTTTTTTCTATTTCACAAATAAAGCTGTTAACATTGCTTATCATTTCTTCTTTATTGGTTGCATTGGATACAGAATAATCATTTTGATAGTAGTTATACCAAACTTTATTAATTATACCAATTCTATCTGTTTGATAAGTATAATCTATCATAAAAAGAGTATCTTCACTCACATGAACATTAGTATTGAATCTTAAATTATCAATACTTTCTCTTTTAAATAATCTTGTATATATTCTTCCTGTAGGACAATCTCCAAGTTCTTTATTGTTTTCATTTGTTTTACTAGTTAGTAATTTTTCTAAAAAATTATCAATTGTTTTACCTTCATAGATATGTAATCCTGGTAGTGATAATCTTGTCTTAATAATTTTATCGTTTTTTATTTCATTATAGCCACCAATAATAACATCAAGATTATTGTTGAAAGCTAAGGAATATGATTCTTCCAAAAAATTTTCTTCTAATGTATCATCTGAATCAACAAATGCTATATATTTTGAAGAAGATAAATCTATACCAGTATTTCTAGCATTGCTAACACCACTATTAGTAATATGTTTAACAACAAAGTTTTGTTTATCTTTAATATAATTATCAAGGTATTCTTTAGTATAGTCATTACTACCATCATCTATTATATATACATTATAATCTTTAAAAGACTGATTAAGTATACTATTTAAACATCTCTCTAAATCATCTAAAGGTGTATTATAAACAGGAATTATTATATCTATCATATTATCACCTAGTAATATTGTATCATAAAAGTAGTTATATTTTGTTGAATTATTATGTAATATATGATAGTATAGCAAACTTAAGAAAGCGGAAAATCCTTGTTTAGGATCCGTTTGTAAATAAAAAAGGAGGCAGTATTGTGTTAAACGATGATTTAAAGGAAATATTACATATATTTAATAAATTTGATATTTCAGAAGAAGATCAAAGAAGAATATTTAGTAAAGGTATATATTTTGATTTTACTTATGGCAATCCTGATCCAAAACATAGAAATAAAAAATTGGATGTATTTGGAGTGTGGATATTATTAAAAACTTGTGTTGATTATAATATCAATATTAACTTAAAAACACTTTTACATGAACCTTGGGCGTTTGAAGAAGAATCGTTGGTAAGATTTGCTTCTGAAATGCAAGATAGGTATAACGGCGTTAATGAAAAAAAAGGACAAAAAATCAAACATAACTAAACATGATATTAATTAATAACTGCACAAAAAAACACTAACAATTAGTTAGTGTTTTGGTTGTAATATAAATAGTGTTGGTGAGAAAAATCACAACACTAATTTTAATATATAAAAAGACATGTGATTTTGATACAATGTAATTGACTAAAAAA